>MWCF01000034.1 GCA_002069855.1 Elusimicrobia bacterium ADurb.Bin231
CTGCTGCTCCCCGTCTTTGATTATTTTTCGCTCTTTCAATAAATTCAATATCTCTTCTTCAAACTTTTTGAAATATTCCACACCAAGCCGCTTCCTCATCCTCGTTAATGTCGAGGAATCTATCTCTTTCTCACTCACGAACTGATCATAACCGCAAAAATATTGGACATATGGATTCTCTAAAAAATATTCTACCACTTCTTTGTCGCTTAACACCGTCTGATGTTTCACTATCATTAACCCGTTGATTAACTGGCTGTCTTTACCGGGCCTGCCCAATTCAGAAAAATATTTCCTGTAAATATCTTCCATCTCTTCCCACGGTATCAGGTCATGTAATTTCATCCAGCGGTTCTCGGAATTTAACTTCCCGCCGAACGGCATCATTTCCGTAAATAAGTCTCCGGTTCTGCGATCTTTGCTTTTATAGGACATTTCTTGCCTCCGCCAACTTTCCAAACTGCAAGGGTTTTTGACGCTTTTCTTCGTTTTCCTTGCAGTTTTGACGTTATTTTCTATGCCCTATTATACCTTTTCTTCGTCTTTATTTCAATAAACTTTGGCTTTTCTCAGTGAACCCCAATTATGTGTTGCAGAAATAAAACTTCAGTCGAACCGGTTTTGTAAGCGAATTTTGTTTGTGCGTCCTTGCCTTCTTTTCCGCCGAAAGGTGGATTGGTAAGTATTACATCATACATAGGCGGCGCTGTCTGAAACAATCCTCCGTAAACCTCAAGACCTGTCAAAGTGTTGCCGTGCCAGATATGCGGCTCGTCAATTTCATGCAGAACAAGATTGGCAAGAGTTATAGGATAAACAAGGTTTTCTTTTTCCCTGCCGTAAAATGTTCCTGTTTTCAGGATTTCCAAATCATTACCGGTTTTTGCCTTTTCTTTCATTGAAAGATATGTTTGTGCCAAAAATCCGCCTGTTCCGCAGCACGGATCATATACGGTCTCTCCGATTTTCGGATTGATAATATTTAGCATCACACGGATAACTTCTCTTGGAGTAAAGAACTGGCCCCCGTCGCTGTTTTTTGATCCCATATTCAATAACAAACCCTCATAGACCTGCGAAATCGTAAAAATATGGGTTTCATCAACCTGTTCTGTTGAAAGCGTATCAACCTTGTCAAGAATATCCAAAAGATTCCTGTCAGTGTCAATACCTGTTTTTTCTATTGAAAAAAATACCTCGCTTATCACTTTTTGTTTGGAAGTTGCGCCCGGCTTGTCTTTAAGTTTTCTTAAATAAGGCAAAAGTTCACCGTTTACGAAACTCATAAATGCGCCAAGTGTCTTTTCCTGTAATTCCTGTCTCTTTTTTCCCGAAGGCGCAGCCCAGTCCCTCCAGCGATAAGGAAATTTCAGCGACGGAATAAATTCGCTGCCTACAGCCTTTGACTGCTCTTCCGCTTTTTGCTCCCGCTCGTCTAAAATCCGCAAAAAAAGCATCCATGTTAGTTCCGGCACATACTGCATAGCCCCAGCCCTGCCAGACCTCCGCATAATGTCGCAGATGGATTTAATGTAGGCATTTAGGGATTGCGGGGAATTAAGATTATTTCTTTTACTATTATTCATTATTCATCATCCTCTATACTGTGTATACTTTTGCCTTGTTTAGATCCTTCGTAAAATTTAATAAATACTTCAATTGCATTTTTTCCATCTTGGTTTAGCCATTTTGGAGATAGTTTAATAATCTGCTTACTTCTGTCAATAATATTATCGGGATTGATAAAAGGAGATATTGAGTTCAAGTCAATACGCCATTTGGCTTTCATTACTCTATCAGTCATTGTATGGCTATGTACTTTTATAACAAAACTTGTCAGTATTTTAACCAATCCCTCATCGCTTTTTATTATTTCATCAATCCACTTTTTGACAGTGCTGATATTTTCCCAATCACGCCATCTATAAAGTGTATGTGCCAGTTTTGGCGTATTAAGAAGGCACGCATTATTAACGGCATTATGTATTTTATCCAAAGCGATTTTTTCTAATTTCGTTACATGTGGCAAAGCAATTAGACAATCTGCCTCTGGTTCGGGAGTATTGCTATATTTTCCATGCTGTTGCCCTAAACTTGTTACTTTAGATACTATGCATGCTAAAGCATTCCCTTTTGTAAAAACATCTTTAAGAATTCCGAACCTTTCATCTTGTGTGCCGTATATTTTAAGAAGTCGAAATACTATTATAGCTATGCGTCTATCATTACCTATACTAATGCAATCTACTATTTCATCTTCAGGCAACAATAAATCATCTCCTACCTGGTAAATAGCCGATAAAATATTTGGAACATTTTCTGTCGGTATTTTTTGTTCATCGTAATTTCCCAATCTTTCAAGTAAACTGCTAACCCTGGTCATTCCATCGGGCTTTTTTTGTTTTGATAGTTCTAATAATTTATTACTGAAGGATTTTTCATCATTTGTCAATTGGAGAATAGTGTCCATTTCAGTGGAAGAAATCTCTCCGGAAGGTATTGATAAACGAAAATATATCGGAAATCTTTTTGTAGCGCATATTCTTAATTCTTTTTCCCAAATATTTTCCCAACTGTAGCCATAATTAATATTGTCATATACGCTTTTAAATTTTGGGAATATTCTACTTAGTAATCTTATTACAATTTTTCTTTGTTCGGGGGGCTCATTGTTAAGCACCTCTTTATAAACATTTTGTAGTAATTCTTTTGAATACTCCTTGGCGTCAAAATAATCCTGATTTTCTCTTATAAAATAGAAAATGTTTGGAAAAAATACTCTTATTGCCTCTATTGCCATAAAATCGCTTGGATTTACTTCGTTTTCGAGAGAAGTGTAATTTACGATAATAGCATTAAGGAGTCGTTTCGCATCTCTTATGCTATTTAATATTGGCGCAATCCCATCCCAGAAAACATTACCGAAATAGGTCTTATCAATTAATTCCTCTTTCGTATTAGAAAAGATATTATTAAGTTGTTTAAGGAAATAAGTTCTTATAGCAGTTGAATCAGGAAGAGGCAAATCAAAGGGAACTTGGACGATTTTTTCAAGATAACAATCGCCGTCAGGTTCCAACACAGAGGTTACTATCTTTTTATCAAAAGATAAAAGATATGTCGTATTTGGAAAATCCGCAACTGCTTTCACAAGCATAAATATTTCCTTGCATTCCTGCGGATCCAAGCGATCAATATCATCAATAATAACAAGAAAATTTGTTTTATGCTTTTTTATCGCATTTTTTATTTCTTCTCGTATTTTCCATGCTTCATTGTTTTTAGCAGCTCTTTTTAAAAGTAACGCGGATAACTTACCAGCAGTTCTTACAGCACCGGTTGGCTCTGGCAATTCCGATACTATTTCAACAAAATCTGCCAATAATTTCATCGTATCTTTGAATTTTTCTTTGTCCTTATTAAGGACTACAAGAAATTCTTTAAAAAATTGCTTTAATAAATCTTCTTTGCCAGTAAACCACCAGGGATTGAATCTTATAATTATTGGTTTTTTGCCATTTTCTTGTTTTTCAATATAATGCAAAATAAAATTTATACAAGTGGTTTTACCTGTTCCCCAAGAGCCATTGAGCGAAAAAACAATACCATCCGTATCTGGAATTTTACAAATAGTACTTGCCAGATTTTTTGCAAAAGGTTCATATCCCAATTTATCGTCTTCAGGATTTTCTAATGGTCCATCCGTTAATAAATAATCGTTGTTCATAATTGTCCTCTAAATGCCTGTTTTAAAATTGCTTGGGGCAAGGCATTTAATACGGATTGCTGATTTCGGATTTCGGATTGAAGTTTTTCTATGTCTGACATTTTTTCTTTGAGTTCAGTGGCGATGCTTTTTTGTTTTGGAAGAGAGGGAAAAAGAACAGAGATTGATTTGATATTTTCATTATTTACTGCTTGCTGAGTAGCCCCACTTGTTAATGTATCTTTCATTTTATTAAACTCAGCGTAATTAAGAAATATTTGTTTAAGATATTCTGGAGAAACTCCATCTTTGCATAAAATTCCTGCAAAACCAGTTGATAAAATGAACTTTTCTATTTCTTCCTTATTATCTTTGGTAAAAGAATAAACTTTTATTGTATTTTTCATTTTTGCAAACCATACTGAATTAAGTTGAGGTTGCATATTCGCTCTTGAAGGTCTTTTATCATAAGTAATTGTTTCCTCAATATGTGTAATTTTGTCTTTTTGGATTGAATTTGTTGATAAATATTCCTTAGTATTATTAAAATGGTCTACCCCGCTTGGCAAAATTGTAAAAAATCTGCTGTCGCCCAACTTTTTCTTCTCCCACTTTTTGGCTTCTTTGCTTTCAAAGACCTCGTGCAGATATGCGGGCATAAGTGATTGGGCTGCTTCCAATTGCTTTTCACAGGCAGTGCGTGTTTTTTCTACTTTTGCCAGTAAGTCCTGAATTTTTTTGGCAATTCGTTGTTGCTCTTTTAACGGCGGTAGCGGTAACACATAATTTGACAAAAAACTTGCTGGTACTCTCTGCTGTCCGACTGCACCAGTAAAAGAGCTTATTGCTTCATATAAAAAATGCTTCTGTCTGATAAAATAATAAATCCATTCAGGTAGAACTTCTTTTTGTGGCCGCAAAACATGAAATTCGGTTGTCCCAAAGCCGAGACCATCTATCAAATTCCGTGCTATTATATGTTTTCCATTCTGCATACACGGTGTTATTTTGGCGAAAAGCACATCGTTTTCTTCAAAATATGTGTACCCTTTATAAACCTTTGAGTAGGGAACTGCCGCCGTGCCCTTAATGGTGCCGGTTTGCCCATCAACTGCAACCATCGGGATAAAGGTTGTCTGCGCATTAAACAAGCGATTGAAATTCTTGGGCTTAGATGGATTTATCTCGCACACCTCGCCGAGTTTTGCCCAGCGCCAGTCGGTAGGTAGTTTATTGGTTTTCGTCATCTTTGTTGTTCCTTTTTATTATTTCCCAATGACCGCCTTTATCATGACCTATTCGTTTTAACAGTCCTTTTTTCTTTAATTGAGATATGTTTTTGTCTATCGCCGTATCGCTGATAGCAATTTTATTCGCCAATTCTTTTTTAGATATATATGGATTTTGCTTTATCAACTCAAGTATTTTTTGCTGACTTTCTGCCAACCTTTCCACCAACCCTTCTGCCGCCACAATTTCAGCGTCGGGCTTGTTAAATCTGAATATTATCTTATAATAATCAAAATCACCCGTAATTTCAGGTGTGTTTTTATAATGCGCCTTCCAGCCGTTAAGCATTTTATCAAATCCGGAGCCGATGTTTTCCGACAGGTTTATTATTCTGAATATCTTTGCGACAGTTGGATTTCTTGGTAAAGAAAAGTCTTCTTTAATGATATATTTTATATCCTTCGGCAGGGACCCGGGGTTAAAAAATTCTATTCTATCCAAAAATGTCCTTATTCTGGGTTTGGCATTGCTGAAATAATCTGTATGCATAAGCAGGTTGACAAGCGCTTCCCTGATTGCTTTTACCTGCGGCTGGTTTTCATCCCGGAACGCGCCTCTCATCTTAAACGGTATTTCTATTTTCTTTATGAGCCGTTCAAATATGCTGAAATAGTAGTTGAATATGTTTATTTCTTCAGGCAGCCGGTATTGATATCGTTCTGGCGCATCGCTATAAGATGTTCCCATTATTTCAAGGTAATCAATTCTGAAATCGGAAATAACTCTGCTCATACCGTCTTCCGTGCCGAATACCAGCAATCCTCCGACTGTAACTTTGCCGTTGACTATAACTTTAAGTTTTTCAAGGAATTGTAAGGTAGAAAGCCCGTTGTATCTGTGTCCTGGATTAACATTCTCAAGATATGTCCTGTATCGCTTAATTGTATTGCTGTCTAAATCTTTGAGAGTGCATTTTGTCAGTTCCTCATCTTTTTTGTCAAACGAGGAATTCCTATACATTGTGTCAATTTCTGCTTTTGTCGCACGCTGGTCGCCGCTGCCAGTTCTTATGAATGTGTTGGCAAGCGAATTATAGTATAGCGGTTTGTCCTTTGCCGACGCAGAAGGGATATAGAATCCTAAAACCGTATTGCCATTTATTTTATATTTTTTTGAGACAGGAGTTAGTTTTTTATTGAATTTGTCGCTTCTTAAAACAGTAAGAAAGTCATGCTCTATCTTTTCCAGATTTGAAACCCCTTGGACATCGAACATTTTGCCTGTTTTTTTAACGCCGAGTACCCTCCATCCGCCGGCTGTGTTGGAAAACGAACTTACGGTTTCCCATATGTTCTTGGGGAGTTCGGACTTTGCTTCTTTTACTTCAAAATCCTCCCACTCTATATCTTGCAGTTTTTGTATCAGTTCATTTCTGTTCATTGTTATACCTTAAACAATCTCTCTTTTGCTTGCCTTATAATTTCATTGGGTTCGCCGATTACTTTAAGTGCGTTAAGTCCACCGGCATTTATTATTTCCGCAGTGCTGAAAATATGGTAGTTCTCAAGTTCTTCTGTGCCGCCGAGTTCAAACTGCCTTGCCATTGCAAGCAGAGTTGCCGATGTATTATCCGGCAAATTGTTCAGCCAATCGGCATTCTTATACTGCAATGCCTCAACCCTTTCTTTTTTTGTTTTGGGCACTATGCCAAAGCCGATTTCAGCAAGCATATCGTATAAATCGTAGTCGTTGCGGTTAAGCAGTTCCTGAAGCATTCTTATTCCGCTTCCGTCGTTAGGAAGCGCTGTAATCAATTGCTTTCTATTTTTCGGGTCCAGCCATATTGTCCTGAATGTATTAAGGTCTTTTGTCTCGGCAACCAGATATTGCGCAATTTTTTCCTTGTATTCCTCTACTGTTACCATTCCCAGTTTACCGTTTTGTTCCATTACTATAAAAGTGCCTGCTGGATTTATGTGAACATCAAAACCCTCTACTTTGATAACTTTTTCTTTTTCAATGCCCTTCCCGGTGTCTCCGGTTTCTGGTTTAGGTTTTACCTTGAATTCTTTACCTAAAAGCCGGGTAGCATTTGTGTAATCATACACGCGGAACATCAGTTTGTTGGTAGGCAAATGTATCCTTGAACCCCTGCCGAGCATCTGCTGAAAAGAAATCGGAGACCTGACATATTTGAAGAAAACCACATTTTTCAAAATTGGTACATCAACGCCTGTTGTTATCAGGTCAACAGTAGTGGCAATGAAATGTGTTTTTTCAGAGCCGCGCAAGTCGGCTATGTAGTCGCTTCCGCCTTCAGACGCGGTGCATTTGAAGGCATACGGTTCCAGCAGTTCTTGCTTGTTTTTGGCACACCATTTGGCATAAAGATTATTCATTTCCTGTGATACTTGTCCGGCGTGTGTATCACGGACACAGAATATAACGGTTTTTTGGTGAGGTCCGCTTGTTTGTAAAAACATTTCGAATAAATCTTTGCACCATGCTTTTACTCTATCCGGAAGTTGTATAAGGGCTTCGTAAGATGGCGCTTCATATCGCGGTTTTGTATCGGAAACCGTAACCGTATTGCCTGTTATGGGATCTTTTGCGCCGAGACGTTCGATATCTTCTCTGGAAATGCCTGTTTCATCAATATCTGTAATCCGCCGGACTATTTCGCATGCAGGCAAATAGCCGTCTTCGATACCTTGTGACATACCATATTCATAAACCGGATCTCCAAAATATTTTAAGTTATCCGCTGTAATTTGCTTGTCTGCCTTCTGGTCTTCTTCATTACCGCCTTCCCAGTAACGGGGAGTTGCTGTCAGTCCTATCTGAATTGCTCCCGGATTTCTTGTAAGTACTACGCTCCATTTGTTCCATGCGCTTCTGTGGCACTCGTCAATTATTATATGGCTGAAATAATTTTCCGGATAGTTCTTAATGAAAAATTTGGCATCATCTTCGTAGTTCGAAACATTTAATGTCTGATAAGTGGCAACTACTATTCTGGCATTTTTTTGAGGGTTGTTAGATGTTGCTGGTGCAGCATTTGAACCGAATACATTCTGTAAAGCAGCAAGCGCTTGAGTGCGTAATTCATCCCTGTCGCATAAAAACAATGCCCTTCTTAACTGCTCTGCGTCAGCAATTTTTTTAAGAATATTTACTGCAATAAATGTTTTGCCTGAACCGGTTGAAAGATAAAGAAGTGCCCTATTTTCCCCCCTTGCTATTTTTTCCAGAACTGAACGGATCGCGGCATCCTGATAATACCTGCGGCTTGCTTCGCCGGAAGCATAAGGCATTAAAAGCGGTAGCGCATATTTATCATTCAAGGAAAATCCGATATTTTTTTCGTATCGTTCACGGAGAGTACCCGGTGAGGGAAAATTTTCGATTTTTTGCGGTTTAGATGTAATGTCTGTAAAACTATCATATTCAATAAAAAGATACCCATTTGTCGAATACACGAAAGAAACATTATTTAATCTGGCATATTTTTTTGCTTGTTCCAGTCCCTCTTCAGGTGGAGTATCGCTTGATTTTGCCTCTATTAAAGCCACAGCAACCGGCTGGGTAATGGAATTTACCTTAATTCTAAGCAAATAGTCGGTTCTTCCCCGTTCTCTTCTGGCAGGTCTGCCGTCAAGTAAATATACACCCTTTTCCGTTTCTTCCCGGCGGATAAGTTCCTCTGTCCAGCCGCATTTATGCAGTGCCGGATCAATTAGTTTTGCTCTGGTATCGGACTCGCTTAAAGACATTATTTGATTACTCCTTCGAAAACGACGCATACTTTTCCTTCAAAGAATGCGGTTTTTCCATCGTAATGAACCTTTAGTGTTTCGCGGCCGCGGGTAATTGCGCTTAAAGGTGAATCCGCGTATTTTTTCAATATGGATACTATGCAGGAGGCCACCGTTCCCGTGCCGCAGGCGAGTGTTTCGTCTTCGACTCCGCGCTCGTAAGTCCTCAAGGATATTTTATGGCTGTTCAACAGTTTTACGAAATTCACATTCGTGCCTGAGGGCTTGAACATTTTATGAAATCTGATTTTTTTTCCTAAAGTGGCAACATCTGTTTTTTCTATGTCATTTACAAATATTACAGTGTGCGGCACGCCTGTGTCAGCAAAAGAAGCATTGTATTTTTTTTCGTCGACAGGTACGCTGAAATCAAGTTTTATATCTTTCGGCTCCGGCATTTTGACCTTAACATCGTAATACTGATGTGACTTGGCCGTGCCGGATATTTCCGATACGATTATTCCGGCATCCGCTTCAAAAGTCATTCTTTTTCCGGCTATCTTTTTTAAATACGCGAA
>MWCF01000035.1 GCA_002069855.1 Elusimicrobia bacterium ADurb.Bin231
AATGACTTTCTTTTGTATAATTATAATCAGGCATCCAATACTACTTTCGTTTAGATTTTTATTTGAGGCAACAGGTATAGTGTATAAGTCATTGAGTTCAAAGTGATAGTGCAACACTATGGCAAAGACCTGCTATAATAGGCAGGTATGAAAAAATACGCACACATAAGTGAAACTGAATGCAACCAAATAGTAGTGTACATCCACCGCGGCAAGAGCATCCGGCACATCGCGAACTTACTCGGCCGCAGCGTAAGCAGCATCTCACGCGAGATAAAGCGGAACTTCGGCAGAGAACGGTATCGCGCCAACACATCGCACAAGAGAGCCGTCTTGAGGCATCGCGACTCGCACACAAGGCAGCGGCTCAAGTGCCACGCGCGGCGCATCGAGGTGGAGAACATGTTGAGGAACTACTGGAGCCCAGAAATCATCGCCGGCCGGCTCAAGCAGGATCCAGCTCTGCCAGGCATCAGCCACGAGGCAATATACCAGTGGATATACGCTGACGTACCGCACATGATTTACTATCTTATCAGGTCTCATCAGAAACGCTGGCCGAAAGGCAAATCGAAATATAAGAGAGTCGTCATCAAAGAACGTACCGACTTATCCGAGAGACCGGTCAAGATAAACAAGCGGGCAGAATACGGACACTGGGAGGCGGATCTGATCATAGGCAAAGGCTGCTCCGCCATTCAGGTGCTTGTAGAGCGCAAGTCGAGAGCCACACGCCTGCTCCGCATACCGGACAAGACCGCATCATCGGCAAGAAACGCAATTTACTCGCTGCTTTTCAATGTGCCGGGTAATCTCAAGACGTCCATCACTTACGACAACGGCTTCGAGAACTCGGAGCACCATATACTTAACAAGCAGTTGGGCACCGTTTCTTACTTCTGCCGCCCGTATCACGCTTGGGAGAAAGGTACTGTCGAGAATACCAATTCACTCATCAGGCGCTTCTTGCCAAAAAGAACTAATTTTGATATTATTTCGGATGACAATATTTCAAAGGTCGAGGCGTGGCTCAATTACAGACCGCGCAAATGCCTTAATTTTAAATCCCCACTTGAGGCCTTTGCTTCATCTGTTGCACTTACTACTTGAATTCACAGTCAAGGACATATGCGATATCTGAGAGTTTTTATTTTTTCATAATTAAAAACTGGATCAACATCAGTAGAGAATTATGAGCAATAATAGAAAACCATCAATTACTATCAGCAAAACGCTTGGTAAGTAGTTCTTTAAAGTGAAACTCCGTCAGCATTTCCGTTCTCCGTAGCTATACTACCGCGAAGGATGAAATCCTGGAGTTTTCAAAACGTCGGCGGGTGAACAACTCGGCATCCAATAACATTTTAACAATATTTTGTTTTTGAAAAATTTATAATTTCCAAACGGAGTTCATTATATATTCATTGTGCACAAATTCTGGCGGGAGATTACAACTATTTTTTATGTCAGATAAAAATATTTATTTACATCCTGAACAGTTGCTTTTTGAACATGAGGAACAAGATGGTGCAGAAACGCCTGAACAAGACGTGGAAAAGCCCGATATGTTTTTTACAATATTTTCAGACTTGCAGGAAGGACAGACAACAGTATCATCCCCGTATACAATCTCGTCAAATTTACATCCGCAGTTTTTACAATAAAATTCGTAAATAGGCATATTTTATTAAAGCATATTTTTATTATCTTTGTCAAGAAAAAAATATTTGCATATAATTCATTAATTTGATATAATTTAAAAATGCGCGAATATTCATCAGGCGGAGTAATAATACGTAAAAACAGCCTTCTATTGATAAAAACAAAAAATCTCGCCGGTAAAATCGTCTGGACTTTTCCTAAAGGTCACATTGAAAAAGGAGAGCTTAAAGAAGAGGCAGCCAGCAGGGAAGCATTGGAAGAAACCGGATATCAGTGCAGAATTATAAAGCCGTTGGGCAAAACAAAACATTTTTTTTATATCGGTAAAAGATTTATCGAAAAAACAGTATTCTGGTTCTTGATGGAACCTTTGAGAAAAGTTCAAAAACATGATTCCGAAACAATATGTACAAAATGGATAGAAATAAAAAACTATAAAGAATATTTGCGGTATAAAACGGATTTAACAACTCTAAAAGAAATCATTAAATCCCGCGAAAAGGAAGTTACAAATGAAATATGAAAGCGTAATAGGTCTTGAAGTACATGTTCAATTGAAAACAAAATCAAAACTTTTTTGTACTTGCGACACCGGTTTCGGAAGCGAACCGAATTCCCATATATGTCCGGTTTGCACCGGTCAACCCGGCACATTACCGGTACTCAATAAAAAAGCCCTTGAACTTACGATACTTACGGGATTAGGCCTTAATTGCACAATTTCGTCAGATTCTATTTTTGCAAGAAAAAATTACTTTTATCCGGATCTTCCCAAAAATTATCAAATCTCCCAATATGAATTGCCCATCTGTGAAAAAGGGCTGCTCGAAATACCGACTTCATCAGGATTTAAAAAAATCGGAATTACCAGAATTCATCTTGAAGAAGACGCGGGAAAATTGGTGCATGAAATAGGTTCAAATATTCTGGATTACTCATTAGTGGATTACAACAGAACCGGAATCCCTCTAATGGAAATCGTTTCGGAACCGGAATTAAACACTCCGGACGAGGCGTACAGTTATCTCTCTGAATTGAAAGCAATACTAAGATATATGAAAGTTTCAGATTGCGATATGGAAAAAGGATTTTTAAGATGCGATGCCAATATATCATTAAGACCTCGCGGAGAAACAAAATACGGTTCAAAAGTAGAACTGAAAAATTTGAATTCTTTTAAAGCTGTTAGGGAAGCTCTTTCATATGAAGAAATCAGACAAGAGCGGGCGTTGGAATCAGGAGAAAGAATAATTCAGGAAACCCGGTTATGGGATGCAAACACATCAACCACTATATCTATGCGTTCAAAAGAGCAAGCGCACGATTATAGATATTTTCCGGAACCTGATCTTGTGCCTCTAAAAATAAACGCGGATATGATTAATCAAATAAAAAGCAACTTGGTAGAAATGCCGCGCGCAAGAAAAAATAGATTTATGAAAAGTTTTGCGTTGTCGGAATACGATGCCGGAGTGCTTACATCAGATAAGCCCCTTGCGGATTTCTTTGAAGATGCTATTAAACCCGCCGGTGAACCAAAAATGACTGCCAACTGGATAATCAACGACCTACTCGGGAGATTGAACACGGATAACAAATCCATAACAGAATCGCCTGTATCGGCGAAACAACTCGCAGAATTAATAAAAATTATTTCGGACGGTACAATTTCCGGAAAAATCGCTAAAACTGTTTTTAATGAAATGTACGCAACGGCTAAAAATCCCTGTGACATAGTAAAAGAAAAGGGACTGGTTCAAATCGCGGATAACGCATCTATTGAAAAATTTGTGACAGAAGCAATAAACGCAAACCCAAAAGCCGTAGCGGAATACAAAAGCGGAAAACAACAGGCAATAGGTTCTCTTATAGGATATATTATGAAAAAATCCGGAGGAAAGGTAAATCCGAAAATTGCAAATGATATTTTAAGAAAAAAGATTGTTTAAATTTTTGATCGGCAAAAGGAGGATTTCTTTTATGGTTTTTAAGCATAAATTAACAATATTTTCCGTACTTCTGGGCACGGGTATTATTCTTTCAGCCACAACTGTAGTTTTAAGCGCTCAAACTACGCAACAGATCGACAATCTTTTGCAAAAATTAAAATCGAATCAGTTGGTTGAGCGCGAAAGCGCAGCCTGGGCATTAGGCGGATTTAAAGCTCCTCGCAGCATTGGTGCGTTAATCGAAACTTTAGCGGATTCTTCCCCCTCAGTTCGACGTGTCTCCGCGTGGGCATTAGGAGAAATAGGAGATGCCAGATCAATAAACGCTCTGGCTGATTCTCTGCGGGACACAGATCCAACGGTAAGAAGCGCCGCGGTATGGGCATTGCTGAAAATTAAAGATAAAAAAGTGCTCAACCATCTCGCAAAGGCACTAAATGATAAGAATCTTTCAGTCAGATGCGATATTATAAACGCTCTCGGAGAATTAAGATATCAGGAAGCCGCCAAATATCTCATTCCCTACTTAAAAGATTCAAACGCTTTAGTGAGAAGTTTTACGGCGCGCGCATTGGGTAAAATTTCAGCAAACATATCAGAAATACATCTTATATCAACACTAAATGACAAGGAAGAAACCGTAAGAAACGACGCGGCCTGGGCTTTAGGAGAAATAAAAGGTCCCAATTCCGTTAAACCGCTTATAAAACTTCTCAAAGATTCTTCTATCTTGGTGGCAGGAACAGCAGCGGCTTCTCTCGGTAATATCAAAAACGAAAATGCAGTCAAACCCTTACTTGATTTAATACTGGACAAAAACACGGATATTTATATAAGCGTAAACGCCTTGCGAGCTTTGGGAAACATCAAAAGTAACATAGCAGTATCGCCGCTGCTTGCAAATCTTAACAATAAAGATAATAAATTAAAAACTGAAATGATAAAAGTGCTTGGTATATTAAAAGATAAAAAAGCAGTGCCAGTATTAATAGACTTATTAATAGACGAAAATATTGAAATACGAACGGAAACCGCAAGGGCTTTGGGCAACATCCGCGACACAAACGCTATACCACCTCTTATATCCTCATTAAACGATGCAGACATGCAAGAAAAAGCAGTTTATGTTGAGGCTCTTAGAAATATTACGAGACAGAGCTTTGGAATCAATCATAATGATTGGAAACATTGGTGGGAAGAAAACAAACTGTGGTACGGGCATTGATTCGGAAGCCGGATCTTGCCAATAATATTTTATGAAACATATAAAAATAAATATCTGCGGAAAAAATATTTCAGGCTTTGAAATAAATCTTCGTAATTCGGTTTTAGTTCTGGCAAAAACCGACAAGGGATACGTAATGTGCGGTTATCTTAATCTTGAAGCAGCGGAAAAATTCAAGGATGCCGCATGCGTAGTAAAGGGCATAAAAGATATTCCAGGTTTACTCTCGGGGAAAGTAGCAGATTTGACAACTGAAGCAAAAAAGATCGGCATTGTTTGCGGAATGACAGGAAAAGAAGCCCTTGAAAAAATGACGGAATGACAATTTGCGGACATAAAATCGAATTAAATATAAAAAAAGTTACAGCAGGCGGACATGGAATCGGATATTATGCCGGCAAATCTATAATTGTGCCTTATGCGGTACCTGGAGATTTGTTGTCGGTAAAAATAAAAAATGATTCCGCATTCGCCGAAATCATAGATATTAAAAAATTTTCGGAATTTCGCAAAATGCCTGATTGCCCATTCCACTACGCATTCGACAAAAGCAAATCCGTGTTCTGCGGCGGATGTAATCTGCAGATGATGAATTATACCAAACAACTGGATTGTAAACTTGCGATTGTCAACGATTTGCCTAATCTAAAAGCCCCGGAAATAATCCCGTCGGAACATATTTTCGCATACAGAAATAAAATACAAATGCCGACAGCGGGAAAAAAAGGAAAAATAATCACGGGAATTTATCAACAGGGAACACATAAAATAACTCCTGTCAAAAACTGTCTATTACATTCATCTCGCGCCAATGCATTGCTGAATGATTTGCAAATTATTTTAAACAAATCAGGCATCCCCCCCTACGATGAAACAACCCGCTCGGGAATTTTAAGACATATCATTTTGAGACAATCTTTTTTTAAAAATGAATTTATGCTTATACTCGTAACAAAAACAAAATATTGTCCAAGTTTAAAATACATAATTTCCGGTATAAGGAAAAAATACCCAGATATTGTATCAATCTTCTTGAATATCAATCCGCGCAAGACCAACGTTATTCTTGGAGATGTTACTATAAATCTAACAGGGAAAAAAAGGATTATGGAAAGGATTGAAGATCTTTTTTTCGAGATTTCTCCAAATTCTTTTTTCCAAATTAATACCGCTCAAACCGAAAGGTTATATAATACGATACGTTCATACGCAGATCTTAAAGGGCAAGAAACGGTTTTTGATTTATATTCCGGCTGCGGCGGCATTTCATTATATTTATCAAGATTCTGTAAAAATGTGGTGGGTATAGAAAAAGTATCTTCGGCGGTGGAAGATGCAAGAAGAAACGCTGCGCTCAATGGCATTAAAAACATAAGATTTATCCGCGAAAACGCGGAATATGCTATCCGGAAGATTTCTCAAAAACGGAATTCTGTATTTATTCTGGATCCTCCAAGAGCAGGATGTTCGGAAATCATACTTCAAAGCATTTTAAAATATTCCCCATCAATTATTATATATGCATCCTGTAATCCAATTACGCTTTCAAGGGATATGGATATTCTTTCGGAAAAATACAAACTCGACACTATGAAACTGGTGGATATGTTTCCGCAAACCGCGCATATTGAATGTGTCGCCAGATTGATAAAATCATAAAAGGAATTCATCTATGACAGAACATATCGAATTAACCGGCGGAATGGCATACTCAATACTGAAAGAGCTCCACCATTATGCTAAAGCGGCAATTATTCTTAAAACAGATGAAGAAGCCGCGGATCTGGCGGAAAACGTCCTCTGCCTTTCAAAAATACTATCGCTGCCGATACCTGAAATTCTTTTCATCCCTGAAAATAACGTCCAGGAGAGAATAAAAAATTTAAAAACAATTTACAGATCTAAAAATTATTTTGCGACGATGTCCGAATATACCTCCGCAAAAAAAACTTTTTCTTTCTCATCTCTTGAGAACGCTGTATTAGGCGTATCAATCGGAAGCGTTATTCCCAGAGTTAAATTCGAATCCTGCTTTATTCAAAACGGTTATGAAAACACAGATCTTGTCACAGATACCGGACAATTCTCATTCAGAGGAGAAGTTCTTGATATATGGTCTCCGGTATACGACATGCCTTTAAGAATATTTTTTGATTTTAATACTATTAAGAAAATAAAGATATTCAATCCTTTTTCGCAAAGGACCTTAGAAAATATAGAAACAGCTGAAATAATTCCGGTAAAAGAAACAGAAGAAACGGAAATTATGAAAATTCTTATTGAATCCGCGCATTTATTCGAACAGTTTGAATTTCAATCTTTTTTACCGGTTCCAAAATTTTACGGAAATATAGATTTTTTTAAACAGACATTTTCGGAGTGGGACCGGGAGAATCTGGATATTTTCATAATATCCAATAATCCGGCGGAAAAGGAACATCTTACGGAAATACTCGGCAAAGAATTTGCTAAATATATTTACAGCGGAACACTTTCTTCAGGATTTATTCATTCTGAAGAAGGCATAGTATTCGTCACCGCTAATGAAATTTTTTCCAGATATCGTTTAAAAAACAGGACCCCGAAATTTAAAACAGGCATATCAATAGAGTCTCCCGGCGATATTGGCGACGGAGAATTCGTAGTTCACGAAAAATACGGAATAGGCATATATAAAGGATTAAAAAAAATTTCGAACGACGGCATAACAGCCGAATACTTATCTCTTCTTTATGATAAAGGCGACTACCTTTATGTGCCTGTCAATGATTTCCATTTGATACAAAAATATTTCAGCGTCACGAATCGCCGGCCGGCGTTAAATTCTTTGGATGGAACTTTATGGAAAAAAACCAGATTGAAAGCAACTGAAAACGCAAAAAAAATCGCCAAAGAACTTCTTGATCTGTATTCAGCCAGACACAAAATATCAAGGCCTTCTTTCACGACAGACAGCCATTATGTGACTGAATTTGAAAAAGAATTTATTTATGAAGAAACGGAAGACCAACAAAATGCCGTACAAGATCTAAAAAACGATATGTCAGGCATATATCCGATGGATAGATGCATATTCGGGGACGTAGGATTCGGAAAAACGGAAATCGCTATGAGAGCCGCTTTCATATCAGTATTATCGGGCAAACAGGTCTGTATTCTCGCTCCCACTACAGTACTTGTGCAACAGCATGAAATGACATTTAAAGAAAGATTCGCGGATTGGCCGGTTAAAATTGAGTCTCTTACGCGTTTCAAATCAAAAGGCGCGCAAAAAAAGATTATCAGCGGGATGAAAAAAGGAGATATTGATATTGTAATAGGCACTCACAGAATATTGAGCAAAGATATTTTTTTTAGAGATCTCGGATTGATCATAATAGACGAGGAACATCGTTTCGGAGTAGCGGCAAAAGAAAAAATGAAAATGATCAAAAAAAATGTGGACTGCCTTTATCTTACCGCGACGCCGATACCGAGAACGCTTTCGATGTCTCTTGCCGGAATAAAAAATGTTTCTTCCATTAGCACTCCTCCGGCTGGCAGGCAGCAGATAGACACTATGCTTCAACCACACGACAACAATCTTATTAAAAACGCAATAATATACGAAATATCCAGAGGCGGACAGGTGTTTTATATACATAATAGAATAGAAACACTGCTAACTCGAGTAAATGCGCTACGCGACGCGATGCCATTGATAAAATTTGATTTTTTACACGGCCAAATGGAGCCCAAAACCATAGAAAACAAAATGCTGGATTTTTTAAACGGTAAATTTGATTGCCTAATATCCACAACCATAATAGAAGCAGGGCTGGATATACCGAACGTTAATACCATTGTAGTAGAAAACGCGGACAGATTCGGATTAGGCCAATTGTATCAACTGCGTGGAAGAGTCGGCAGATCTAAAATAAAAGCGTATTGTTATCTTTTCTATTCCGACTCTAATCTTACAGAAGAAGGCAAAAAAAGATTGGATGCCATACGAGAATTTTCCAAGCTCGGATCAGGATTCCAACTCGCGCTGAGAGACCTGCAGATACGCGGAGCAGGCGAACTCCTCGGAAAAAAGCAACACGGTTATATCGATTCAGTCGGATTTGATATGTATGTCAAACTTTTAGAAAGATACGCAAAAAACGGAGGAACTTATACGGAAATTTCAGAGATCACTCCGGAAATAGATATACTTGCGGAAGCAGTCATCCCCGACGATTATATCTCCAGTGAAATCTTGCGAATACAATTTTATAAAAAAATTGCCGCGGCGGATTGCGGCGACAAAATAAAAGAAGAATTAAATGACAGATTTGGGAAACCGCCGGAATCAGTAATTAATCTGATTGAAATAAATCTTGTACGCAGATTGGCCAAAAAACTCGGGATTATAAAAATCTCCCATAAAGAGGATGGATTTATTATAGAATTCGCTGATGATACGGTTCTTTCACCCAACAAGCTGCTTTCAATATTAAAATATGAAAAATTTCAGTTTTTATCAGAACATTCGCTGAAAATATGTATTTGCGAAAAAAATACTATTTTAAAAAATATTATTTTTATAAAAAATTTATTGAAATCTTTATTATAATTTGTTATACTTTACTTCATTGGAGGTAGCATAATATGACAAAAAATTACATTTTTACGGCTCTCATAGTTTTATGTCTCGGGGCCGGGAATACAGGATGTTCAAATAAATCAGATGTTATAGTGGCACACGTCGGGAAAGAAAAGATTACTTTAAAAGAATTCAACAAATCGTTGGACGACGCGACACAGGTATATGGAGATTACCTGAATTCCGAAAGCGGGAAAAAACAGCTGCTTGATTCAATTATAAAAGAAAAACTTGTCCTGGACGCGGCAAAAAAAGCAGGAATAAAAAATAGACCGGAAATAAAAAAGAAATTAGCTTTACTAAACGAAAAAATAGCTGAGACACAAAAGAAATACGAATCGGAGATATTGATAGAAGAAATACTTAAAGAAAAATCATCGCTCAAACCAAACGAGATTAAAGAATACTTCGATAAGAATAGAGATGAGTTTGAAAAACCTATAGAAATAAGAGTGAGCCATATTCTATTAAATACAAAAGATGAAGCTTCGCGTATTTATGAAAGAATAAAAAAAGGTGAAAATTTCGCGCAGCTGGCGCGGGATTTCTCTATAGATAAAAATACAGCCAAAGAAGGCGGAGACATCGGATATTTCGGAAAAAGACAATTTGTGCCGTCATTCGAAGAAACTGCGTTCGGGTTAAAAGAAATAGGCAATGTCTCGGAAATAGTAGAAACCCCTCTCGGGTATCATATAATAAAATTGACCGGAAAGAAACAATTAAAACCGAGAAAATTCGAAGACGAAGCAGTTGAAAATGAAATCAAACAAATTCTTCAAAAAGAGAAACTTGATACTTGGTTAAAATTTCTTACTGACTCCAACAAAATCGAAATAAATAATACCCTTATTACGGAATCACCTTCTCAAAAGGAGAAAAAAGATGAAAATTAACAAAGCGAAACATCTATTAAATATCCTCACACAATCCGGACGGAATGTTAATCTTGCAGGCATATTTTTATTGGTGCTATTGTCATACGCAACGCTTTATTCAGAAGTAATAAATAAGACCGTCGCCAGAATAAATGATGACGTGATATTATTGTCGGAATTTGATAAAGTCGCAGAACCGTTTATTGAACAAATGAAAACGGTATATTCAAGAAATATGTCACCTGACGAATTAAACGGCAAGATATCGGAATTAAAGAAAAAATTGCTTGATAGAATGATAGATCAAAAACTTTTATTGCAAGAAGCAAAGAAAAAAAAGATAAAAGTAAGCAAAAAAGAACTTGACAAGGGTATGGTCACAATAAAAGAAAGGTTTAAAACAAAAGACGGAAAACCCGTATCAGAAAAGGAAGCGGAAACCGAATTTAACGCAGAATTAAAAAAACAAAATCTTACTTTAACAAAATTTAACGAGCAATTAAAAGAAGAAATCATGGTTAACAATCTTATAGATATGGATGTCGTAGCAAAAGTTGCTCAACCCACGGAAAAGGACATCCGTAAATATTACGAAGACAATAAAGATAAACTTGTGGAACCTGAAAAATATCTTGTAAGCCATATTTTGATACGTTTTGATCCGAATGCCTCGATAAAAGAAAAATCGCAGGCCATGAAAAAAATAAAAGACGTAGAATCCAAATTAAAAAAAGGCGAAGACTTTGCGAAAGTGGCGCAACAATATTCAGAAGATCCCGGCAGTGCGCGTCAAGGCGGAGATCTTGGAGAAGTTGAAAAAGGTATGATGGTAAAAAAATTTGAAGATGTGATGATTAATACTCCTGTTAACAAAATATCATCAATATTTGAAACTGAATTTGGGTATCATATACTAAAAGTAACCTCAAAAAAACCGAAAAAAGAAAGAACATTTGAAGAAGTTAAAGAATACCTGACAAAATATATGATGCTTGAAAAGCAGCAGGAACAATATGAAACATATATCAAAAATTTAAGGGCAAATGCTACCATATCTTATACGGATGATATAAAATAGATTTTTCCTGTTTTTTCAGGAATTTTTATGTTCAAACCGATTATAGCAATAACAGCAGGAGATCCCGCAGGCGTAGGACCTGAAATAATAAAAAAGGCATTGTCTGAAAAAGAAATAAAAAACATATGCGTTCCTATACCTATCGGATTAAATAAAAAGGCAATACCCGGAAAGCATACTCCCGCCAACGACAAACACGTAGTCCAATCAATAAAAAAAGCATTGTATCTAATCAAAACCGGTCAAGCCGACGGACTGGTAACAGGGCCGGCAGCCAAATCAGCATTTAATGGAAAAGGCTATACTGAATTTTTAGCGAATGCTACAGGCAGCAAACAAGTAGAAATGCTAATGGTTTCAGGCAGACGAAAGGTTTTACTGTTAACAAGGCATATTCCTCTAAAAACAGTCAGCCGGAATTTAAGTATAAAGGAAATTTCAAAATCCGTTGAATTAACAGTTGATTTCATAAAAAATTATTTTATTCGTCAAAACCATGCTCCTAAAGTCGCATTTTGCGGGTTAAATCCGCATATTTCCGATGGAGGATTAGTAGGCAATGAAGAATCGAAAATCATATTGCCGGCAATACAATCCCTTATAAAACAAGGAATAAACGCATCAGGCCCATGGCCAGCTGAATCGGTTTTTATGAAATCCGCAAGCGCGTTTGATCTTATTGTATGTCTATACCATGATCAGGCGATGCTTCCTTTAAAACTTCTATCATGGAAAAAAATAGTAAATGTTTCTATAGGTCTTCCGTTTATAAGAACCTCGCCGGGGCACGGCACGGCATACGACATAGCAGGCACAGGCACGGCGGAATATATGCCAATGATGGAAGCAATAAAACTTGCCGTATACTTGACAAATCAAAATATAAAGAATAAAATAATTAATTATGGATGTTCTGGTACTTAATAAAAAATTCTACGCTATACATATAACCACATGGCAAAAGGCGATTTCTTTGCTATTCGCCGACCATGCGCGGGTCGTTGACGAAAATTATAAAACCTATGACTTCAATAACTGGATGGACATATCCCGTCAAATGGAGCGCAGCCCGTCGGGTTTCGTTCACACCCCCACTTTAAAAATAGCCATACCGGATGTCATAGTACTTTTATTTTATGGATACCTTCCACCGATGGATGTGAAATTTACCCGCAGAAATATTTATGAACATTATAAATACAAATGTTGCTATTGCGGTAAAAAGAAATCAGTATCAGATTTAAATTTGGAACATATAATACCTGTTTCCAGAGGCGGAGCGACAAACTGGCTTAATGTAGTTACCGCCTGTATATCTTGCAATCTTAAAAAAGGATGTAAGACCCCTGAAGAAGCAGACATGAAACTACTTGTACAACCATCCAAACCTTTATGGAAGGGACCTGCGTCTCTTTGTTATAGACCAGGAGTAAAATTCAAGGCATCATGGCAAAAGTTCATAGACAACATGTATTGGAATTCGGAACTTGAATAACACTTCTACTTTAATAAATGAAAAAAGTTTTATATGGTCAAAATTTTCTAATTGATAAAAACATTGCGGCTAAAATAACAAATATTTTTTTAGCGGGAAATTACGACACAGCCGTTGAAATAGGTCCTGGCAAAGGAATACTTACAGAGAATATTGTCATTCAAGGGAAAAACATTCTCGCAGTGGAAATAGACAGACAACTCTGCTGCCATCTGGAAAAAAAATTCGCCAAATATCCAAATATCGAAATATTTTGCGGAGATTTTCTCAAATGGGATCCGCCGACAAAAAAAATTCTCGGTTTTATAGCAAACATACCTTACTATATAACATCTCCAATAATTGAAAAAATACTGGAAATGGGAAATTGGAGTATTGCGGTATTAATGGTTCAAAAAGAGGTTGCCGACCGAATGAATGCGCGATTAAATACAAGGGAATACGGAAATCTTTCAATAGCCTGTCAATCTGTATGCAAAGTAAAAAAATTATTCGATGTGCCGCCACATTGTTTTTATCCCAAACCAAAAGTTTATTCATCAGTTGTACAAATTACACCATTATCTCATCCTTTCATAGCATTCAAACAAAGAAAAAAATTATTTTCTTTAATTAAAGCGGCTTTTTTTCATCGAAGAAAAACCATACTTAATTCTATTTCAATAAGTCTGAATTTACAAAAACAACTGGTTCTGGAATTACTCAGGCAGGCAAATATTGAGATTTCGCTAAGGCCGGAGAGCATCAACATACCGGAATATGTTCAACTTTTGAATATAATTGACAATTCAGAACATAAGAATACTCTTAAAAACTTCTGACACTTGTGGGAAAAGATAAACTAAAATAATACCGAGCGATATATACGGACCAAAAGGAATAAAATCAGTCATTTTTTTCTTTTTAAACAGCACAATTATTATGCCGACAAAAGCGCCGATAAAACAAGATAACAAAAGGGCATATTGAATATCGCTTCCTACAAAACTTCCGCCTGCAGCAATTAATTTAATATCTCCGCCGCCGATTACATCTTTTTTATATATCTTTTCTCCAACGGCTGAAATTATGTACATCGTCAAACCGCCAAAAAGCATCCCGATAATAGAGGAAATTATTGAATAATTTATCCTCGCGTTAAGAAAACTGGAAATTATACCTATGCATAAAAGAGACACTGATAATACATCAGGTATAATGCGCAAATTTATATCAATAAATGCAATTATTAACAAATACATCCCGAGTATAAGTGTTATGAAAAATCCCGCCAAATTAAAATAATTATTCACAAACATTATATAGGCAAAAACAAAATACAAACCAGCCAGTAACTCCACAAGAGGATATTCTATTGATATTTTATGTTTGCATATTCTGCATTTACCTCTAAGAATAATAAAACTTACAAGAGGTATATTATCTTTCCAACGTATCAGTGATAAACATTTAGGACAATGGGAAGACGGATAAATGATGGATTTCCCATAAGGTAATCTTCTAACGCAGACATTGGCAAACGAACCGAATAGCAACCCTATAATAGAAATAACAACTATATCCATAGAAAAATTGTATAAAAAAACTTTTTTTTGTCAATAAAAAAGCCCTTCGTTAGTAGAAGGGCTTTTTTAAATTACAAATTACCAACTCGAGATCGGAACACCTTTCGTGTCTAATCTTGTGCTGGAAACTATCATCTCACCTGTTTCCGGTCCTCTGTAACCCCAACCGCCCTTGTTCTGTTCGCCAAGGTCATAGTAAACCAAATTGGTATCCGCAACACCAGGGTGTCCAAGTTTAACCATAGGAATCGCACTTAAATATTTCGGCACTAACGCACCGGCAAACTGAGTTGTAATTTCGTCACCCTCAGCAGAAGCCATAGATGTACTCGGATATATCCCTTCTTGCTCTCCGTAATAAATCGTAAGAGCTGAACGGATAGAAGCAAGTGATCCCTTTGTCGCTCCCTCTTTTGACTTTCTGATCAGGTCGGCAAATTTAGGAATTGCGATTGCTGATAATATGCCTATGATAGCCACCACGATCATAAGTTCAATAAGAGTAAAACCTTTTGTTGTCTTTTTCATTGTTCTCACCCCCTTTTTTTACGGAATAACTTCTCTACTACTAATTATAATCAATACCCTAATCTTTGTCAAGTGAAAAAAATATAATGGTAATGTCAAGTATTTTGTGTAAGTTGTGAAAAATTATTCAAAATAGGTTTACCCTTCCATAAATTATTCTGT
>MWCF01000036.1 GCA_002069855.1 Elusimicrobia bacterium ADurb.Bin231
GCAAATCTGTAGTAAGATAAGAGTTACATCGTTGGTTAATCATCGGTTCGAATCCGATACCAAGCTCCAAAAGTTGCTTAGTATAATACTCTTTTCGAATTTCTCAGATTATGTTCCGGTTGCCTTAGTTGGTCGAAAGGTCCTGGCCGTTAACCAGACGCTGAAAAAGCCGCCGTGGGTTCGAATCCTACCCGGAACGCAGAACATCTCCAGAGATAGTATCTCTGGACCGACACTTCTTCGGAAGTGTTTCATGGGGAGTAGCTCAGTGGTAGAGCTCCGGACTGTATACAGATAGGAGTATCTGGAAAAACCCGGGATAAGACCGAAGAGGTTATGAGTTCGCAACTCGTCTTATCCGCTAATCCGTAGGTCGTGGGTTCGAATCCCTCCTCCCCCGCAAATTAGGGTGGTTAAGAAGGGAAAGATTTAGTACGGCGGTGCTAATGATTTCCGGTCTTAACAACTCAGCAGAGGACGCCGCCGCTGAATCTGAGGAGTCCCGAGAAACCGGCCCCGATATAAGTTCTCTTAGCTCAGTTGGAAGAGTGCTTCCGTGACATGGAAGAGGTCGTAGATTCGAATTCTACAGAGAACACTAATATGAATAAGGAATCGCCCTGAGATGAGACGATGTGAATTACCAGCAGAGGCTTTATGGTGTCCGAGAAAAATTCGCTTTATATTTTTTAGATGGGCTTGCATGTACCAAGGCTCGGCGATTCTCCCTTGCAAGGAGAGTGTGGAGGGTTTGATTCCCTTCGGGTCCACAAGTTTTTTCGATATATAGAATAAATTTTTGTATACCAATGAAAAAACTTTTAATAGCTATTTTTCTGGTATTTCTTAGTTCTTTGACATTAGCACAAGATATTGTGTATGATTCAATTCAAGGTAATAGAAATTACTGGTTACGAATCAAAGGCGGGCAAAAAGAACAGATCACATTAAGCCTGATGTATGAGAACTTTGGAATATTATCTAAGTCTAAAGTTCTATCCGCTGCGGGATTGCTAGAAGGAATGGAATATGGAAAGGATTATTTAGACTATAGCTTTCTTTATGATACTTTAACTTATGAGATCAAAACAAAAGATCCAATAAATTTATTAGTATATAGATATTATTATAATGATACTACATTCTATTATTTTGCCGGATTAAGAAAGGCAGAATTTGGATCTCCTACTTTAGATGGACAATATTTTTTCATAACGCCTCTTGTAGCACAGGAAGCAGAGATTAAGATATATGACGGAATAGGACCAGATAGGAATCAGATTTTAAATATTTTTCCACCAGCTTTATCCGAAAATTTTCTGCAGGAATATACTCTTTCTAATCAGGTTACAATACAGGGAATTAAGGTAAGTAATATACTCAGAGCTTCTAAAACAACTGATTTCATTACTGATATAGATGAAACATTTGCGGATAAAGTTAAAATCTGGCCTAATCCAGTTAGTAATATACTTCATATAGAAATGGAGAATCTAGAAGGAGTTATAATAAGAATATTTGACATAAGACCGTTAATGCTATATCATCAACAAGTATTCTCAAATTATCATTCTATTGATTTTAGTCATTATTCTTCCGGAACTTTTCTGCTAGTTATTACTAATAAATTGGGAATAGTATTATATACGGTAAAAATAGTTAAAATATAAATTGCGGGGTGGAGCAGTGGTAGCTCGCGAGGCCCATAACCTCGAGGTCGGGGGTTCGAGTCCATCTATCGCAACAAATCGCGGAAGAGTGAAACGGAGCGGTAACAATGGGTGGAAGATATAGATGCTTCTGTCCGGGTTTACCGAATCATAATAGGCTCATAACCTATTGATATTGGGTTCGACTCCCATTTCCGCTACTAATACCGTCGTGCCAGAGTGGACAATCGGAGAGGGCTCATATCCCTTGGCATTTATGTCTCGCAGGTTCGAATCCTGCCGACGGTACTGCGGCTTTTTCGCCTCGCCTTTAAGATATATAGAATAAAACCATAATGTCAAGACGGGAGAAAAAGAAATATCATTTTCTTTATAAAACTACTAATTTATTAAATGGGAAGTTTTATATTGGAGTCCATTCAACGGATAACTTAGATGATGGTTATCTAGGTTCTGGAAGGATCTTAAGATATTCTATTCGTAAATATGGAATAGAAAATTTTAAAATTGAAAGATTAGAGTTCTTTGAAGATAAAGAAAAACTTTTTAAAAGGGAAAAAGAAATGGTTAATGAATCTTTTTTGAAAAACCCTTTATGTATGAATATAATGATCGGGGGAAAAGGAGGAAATAACGGAAAAGGAGAAAAATGGTATAAAGAACATATCAATTTGATGCTTCAAGCTCAATGGAAAGATCCAAAATTTATTGAAGAACACAAAAAACGATGCTCAAAAAATTTAAAAGGATCTCCTAATTCATCAAGGTTTAAAGGGAAAAAACATTCTGATGAAACTATATTACAAATGAGAAATACCCACCATTTAAACGGAGATCAAAAAGGAACTAAAAATTCTCAGTTTGGAACATGCTGGATTCATAATGACAAAGAAAATAAAAAAATAAAAAAATCAGATATAGATCTTTATCCAGGATGGGTTCAAGGTCGAAAAATGAAATTTCAAGAAATAACTTAAGTAACAAGGAGCTACATCCGGTCGCTAACATCCCGTTCGAGTCGGGTTTTGTGGGGTAGCTAGGAGAGACTAAGACCTACTTAAGTTTTACAATATTGCGGGGTGGAGCAGAGGCAGCTCGAAAGGCTCATAACCTTTAGGTCGGGGGTTCGAATCCCTCTCCCGCTACAAATGGCGAGAAAGTTTAGAAAAAAATGCTCTTTAAATTTTCTCATTTAGGTGTAGTAACATGAAGAGATACATCGGATAAAACGTCAAGCTCATAACTTGAAGATCGTAGGTTCAACTCCTGCTCTCGCCACCAAGACCTCGTAACTCAGCTGGCTAGAGTACAACACTTTTAATGTTGGAGTCGTGAGTTCGAGTCTCACCGGGGTCACAAATAAATAAAATAAACCTTTTATGAAATGTAAATATTGCGGAAAGGAATATAGTTCAAAAGGAATAGGAACTCATATCTGGAGAACTCATGGGGAAGGCCAAGAATTTAATCCCAAT
>MWCF01000037.1 GCA_002069855.1 Elusimicrobia bacterium ADurb.Bin231
TCATAAAAGGGAGTGTGCTATGAAACTATTTGATTTATTATTTTTTATTATTTTTGTATTTGGTATAATTTGGATTTATGAAAAAATTAAATCCGGAGAGATTACATTTTCCACAATAGAAAAAAATGGTACTAAAAAATATGCTATTGAGATTCCAGATCCAGAAATTAAACAGAAAATATCTTCAATAATGGCTGGGAAACGGGTTAAAATCATAGAAGTGGTAAAAGACAACTAAAGCCATATATATAAGTAACAATAAAGTAGATGGTTGACAAAATGGTTGACTGAAAATAACATCTCCGTCGGAAAAATGCCAATTAATAATCCCATTAGCGGCATTTTTTTTACTTAGGGAGTATTTCAATCCAGCGAATTATTATTCCTATGGAAAGAAATACAGTGTATGGCAGAAATGTGGCGTTTTCTTCGCTGAATTTCAATGCTTCCGGAGACTTAAAAGCGAAAAACCCTATTATTCCGTGAAACAATTTTTTAAGTGTGGGAAGAAAATTCTTTTTTGCCAGAATTACTAATATTGCGCCGATTCCTCCGGCGATCGCTCCGTACAGTCCGGCCATAATCACAAAGTGATAACCTTTTAATGCGCCTACCGCTGCCATGAATTTGACGTCTCCGGCGCCCATGCCTCCAAGAAGATAAAAAAAGAACAAAAAAAGGAATCCGGACATCATTCCCAAAGCTGATTCTTTTAGTCCTGCGGTTCCGGAAATGAGAAAGTTGAAACCGAATCCGAGTATCAGAGCGGAAAGAGTTGTCCAGTTATAAACTTTTCGTCTGGTGATATCCGTATATACAGAAACGGAAAGAAAAATAAGAAGAACATAATCTGTGATAGGAAGATTCATATTAATAAAAAATAAAAAATTGCGGGGGGAGGATTTGAACCTCCGACCTCCAGGTTATGGGCCTGACGAGCTACCGGGCTGCTCTACCCCGCACATAAAGTATACATAAAAAAAACAAAAAGTCAATATGCCGAATCAAATCATGTAAAATGTAACCGGAGGAGGGATCGTCAAATCATATATGATATTCCTCGCCGCTCGGGGCAGGTTAATTCGCTTTAATCTTTTACAGACGTCAAAACAATTTCCAAATTTTTTTCTTGATTTTGGTTATCAAATTTTGTATATATTACTTAACATTTCTAAATAAAGATTTTTAGACATGTCCGTTATCCATAATGTTGATAGAAAGGCCGGATATTTCCAATCCGGGACTTGGGGATTTTGAATCATCTGCCGGTAGAATGTACGAAGTTTTCCGGCACAGAAATGCCTTTGTTATGCAAATAGAACTTATAAAAAGTCTGCAGGAAATTATTAAATATTATAAATACAGGGGCATTAACTGGATAACTCGAGTCGGCCGTCCGATTGTTTTTCCAGAGCGTAAAGCAATAGTGTTTAACAATTTCTATTCAAATGAAGGATTCTCTTGTGAAGGCGTATGCCAGGAGTTAACGCATCAGGCATTCAACGACATAATAAAATATCATCCGGAACTCTATAAAGAATTAAGAATATACCGGGTATCCGGAGGAGATCCGGCATTTTTCAGCACCCCTCCCTTCAGTATTGTGGACAGATACGGCAATATAATCAGAACATCCCCTCGCGCGGTCCGCGGACAGCATATATTTCTTGCCATAACCGATAAACAGATTTTAAAACGCGGCGATTGGCAAACGGGTCATCAGGTTACTGAATCTCTGCTGGATGCGAATGCTTATATTTTCGATCCGTCTTTTGGTGTTTTTCAGCCGTTTAGCGAATCAGGATATATAGTGGAAAATATCTGGGCGCCGGGTTTTAAAGTGTCTGTAAAAACAGGAGCTGAGGTTTTTATAGATGCCGAGTTTTCCAGTCCGAACGCAATAATAGGTATGACTAACGGTATCCTTATAGGATTGAATGCGTATTTGAACGCCAAGTCGGATTCCGTGTCATTAGTCAACATAGAGATACGAATAATAACTCCTATGACAAGGAGTCCGATAGTTTTTCCGATATTCGACAAGGAACTTGTATATCTTGTAAAATACCTCAAAGATCTTGATATTCTCATCGCTCATTCACAGCGCGAATGGAAATTCCCGATCTCTGGAGGCGAGTATTCCAAATACGATAAAATGATAGAATACGGATAATTTAACAGCATCCGTTGAATTAAAAAATTTATTCCTGCCTGCACAGTCGAATCATTGATTTTTTTGTGTTTTTATGATAAAATATAATATTATGAAAATTATAGAATGTTTGAAAAGTAGACGGAGTATAAGAAGTCTGGAACCTGGAAATGTAAAAAGGGAAGTGATCGAAGAGATAGTTGATTGCGGCCGTTTCGCTCCTACGGCAAACAATGTTCAGCCATGCGATTTCGTTGTGATCACCGACCGCGAAAAACTCGCGGCTTTGTCGAAAATAGCGATAAACGGACCTTTTATAAAGGATGCCTCTTTTTGCGTAATAGTTATAGCGAAAGATGTCAAGTATTATCTTGAAGACGGCTGCGCAGCCACCGAAAATATACTTCTCGCAGCTCACGCGAACGGACTTTCCTCTTGCTGGGTTGCCGGAGATAAAAAAGATTATGTCCCGAAAGTTCTGGATTTTATCGGAGCGCCTTCCGGATACAAACTTATTTCTATTCTACCGATAGGATACAGCGATTGTAAATCCGAAGTGGAAAAACGCAGCATAAAAGAAGTTCTTCATTGGGAGAAATTTTAATGGTAAGTGACGATAGTTGCTTTGAAAAGATTTCATTGTTAACCTATTTTCCGAAAACTGCCGGCAAATATATAAAAAAAATTTTTAAGTATAAAAAATATCCGGCGAATTCGCTTATACTTACTCAAAATGCCAGCGGAGACAATCTCTATATAGTTATATCAGGGCTTGTCAAGATTTATCGCTCGTCCGAAACGGGTGCTGTCAAAAAAACTCTGGTTATACTCAAAAATGACGAGTTCTTCGGGGAAATGGCGCTTTTCGGTCACTCATGCCGTTCCGCGTCAGCCGTTGCTGTAACTGATGTGGAAGTATTAACCTGCAGGAAAAACGATTTTCTTAAAGTTCTTGCGAAGTATCCTCACGCCTGTTTTCTTATTATTTCATTGCTTGTATCAAGATTACGTGAAGCGGACAAACAGATATCCGCTCTTTCATTTCAAAATGCCCTGGGCAGAGTTATAATGATACTTTCGGATTTATCGGAAAAGTACGGCGTTAAAAAGAGTTCCGGTTGCGCGATAGAATTGGATCTAACGCATCAGGATCTGGCTGAACTTGCCGGCACTGCGCGAGAAGTTGTCACAAAGATAGTATCCAACCTGAAGAAAACCGGATGCATTAAGATTTCTGGAAAAAGAATAACCGTTACCAATATGCGCAAGATGAAGAGATGGCTTTATTGACGGATATTTTTAGCTGTTTTGTGTTATGCCGACAATTATTTTAACGGAGTATGTTTGGAATTGGAAATGATTAAGAATGCCGTCTACACAGTAGCGGTTTTTCAGTTTGATAAAGCCGGGAACAAGGAGGCGCAAAATGCTGTCACCTTACGAGTTTTATAAAAATGCGGATGTGAAGAAAAGAATCCGCGAATATTGTCAGGGCGCAGTTTATGTCGTGGGCTACGGCGCCAGAGCGAACACATCGGAAAAATTTCAATCAGTTGAAAAATCAAGGTTAAACTGGATACTTGAGAATGAATTGGATGCCTTCAGATCCAACTGGGATGACGGATCTACGCTCGCGGTATTTGATATAGAATATTTTAATTTGGATTATCACGCGGAAATTTTTGTTCATCCTTATGAAACCTATTTGAAACTCGAACCTGTTTATAAAACAGTTCTGGACATATATGCTTCATTCGGTATTCAGCCTCTGGTTATTATGACGGGGCAGGGGTACCATTTTTCCGTGAAAATACCGTATTCTTCTCCTATTCATAAAAAATTTGAAAACGCGTCCAATATATGCAATTCCCTCGCTGGAAAATACAATAGTATATCCGGAAGAAGAAAAAAGAAGGTTCCTTTGAATTACGGGAAAGCGTTTGAAAGCGTAGGGCGGCTTGTCGAATATGTAGGCCATAAGATGATGAAAGAACTTGCTGGGAACGATATCCCGCTTGTAATCACAGATGTGGCCGTAGGCAGCGGTAAAAAAGGCAGGGAAGCGATATCTCTGGATCTGTCTATGTACGCGGATCCGATATTTATGAGAGATATAAGATGCCCTTTTTCCGTCTATCAGAAACACAAGGTCAAAACCTGGCTTTACGGGCAGCATATAGCGAAAACAGTTCCGTATCTTATAGCCATTCCCCGCCGCCAAAATGATACTTTAAAGGATCTTATACGTATAAGAACGCATTATGAAGCTGCAGCGAAACTTGCGTCGAATACATCCACTGTCATACCGGATGCTTCCAAAGGGTTTAAGAATCTTTTTGCAGAATATAAAACATCCAAATTAAGCGGTTTTCACAAAGATTTTGACAATACAGTAAGCCACGAGCCCAATGAATGGTCCAAGACGTATGATATGTTCAATTTGGCTTCACTTCCCCCGTGTGTCAAATATCCGCTTGAAAATCCCAATGACAATCTTTTAAAGCCGACAAACATTCAGCTTGTCACAAGGGTATTGATGAAACTCGGCTGGCATCCGAAACATATCGCAGGATTGGTGCGTTCCAAGTTTGAACGGGATTACAAATGGGGTTCCACATGGTTTAAATATGACGCTCAGTCGAGAGGTAATTTCTATGTAAGGCAATTCTCCGGTCTTATAATCGACGGACTGGATAAAGAAATAGATCTTAACTGCGTGTCGCATAAACAAAAAGGTTATTGCGTTAAACCTGTCGGTTGTCCGTTTAATTTGGCAAATTATAAGTTGTGATTTTACTCGGAGAAAATGCCGTGTAATCTACAAACCGGGTAAACTGGTTAAGCGGTATTTTTTGTCGTTGGCCGAGTTTTTTATATATTCGCTTCGCGGTTTTGTTCGGGTATTAGCGATAACCGATAAGCATGGAACAAGTTTTCAATTTTTGGTTTCATCGCGCGAATATGAAATCTTCAGATAAATAAAGGCATAAAATGAAATATCAAACTCTTAAAGGAATGCGTAACATTGTCGGAAGCAAAGCTGAAAAATTTGATTTTATAGAATCCGTTGCCAAGTCGGTATTTAAAAAATACAATTATAATTTATTAAAAATTCCGGTTTTGGAGTATGCCTCTTTGTTTTTAAGATCTATAGGGGAAACCACGGATATAGTGGACAAAGAGATGTATGTGTTTGAAGACAAGGGAAAAAGGCATATTGCCTTGCGGCCTGAAGCGACTGCAGGAATCGTCAAGACATTTGTCGAAGAAAACCTCGCGCAGAAATTTTCTTCTCAGAAATTTTATTATATTGGTCAAATGTTTAGGCAGGAAAGACCGCAATCTGGTCGCTATAGAGAGTTTACTCAGATAGATTGCGAATATTTCGGAAATCCTTCCGTTTATGCGGACATAGAAATTATAATGCTTGCAAAAGAGATACTCGACTTTAGCGGGGTTAATGATACAAAAATTCTTATTAATTCCATAGGTTGCGCTGAATGCAGACCGGCTTTTGTAAATAAATTGCGCGGACTTATTGCCGGTTCCCTTTCAGGCTTGTGCGAAGATTGCCGTGTAAGATATCAAAGAAATCCCCTGCGTGTTCTTGATTGTAAAATAGACGGTGAGAAATTTTCCGACGTAAAACTTGAACTTTGTGATTCTTGCCGCAAAGATTTTGAACAATTACAATTGCGTCTTTCGGAATATAAGATTGATTTTACAGTTTCCGGTTCCCTTGTAAGGGGCTTGGATTATTACACTAAAACTGTTTTTGAAATAGTCTCGTCTGCATTGGGCAGTCAAAACGCTGTATGCGCAGGAGGCAGATACGATACGCTTGTAAAAGAGCTCGGAGGGTTTTCAACTCCTGCCGTGGGATTTGCCATAGGCGTTGATCGCGTTGTTGAGATTGCCGAGTCGCTGTCCTTTTCTTCCGCAACTTCCCCTGTCGCTTGTTTTGTGGTAGCTTCCGGGGATGAAAAGATTACAGGCTCTGGTTTTGATATATTGTCTAAATTAAGGGCTGCCGGTTTGACTGCGGACGGCGGATATTTCAACAAAAGCCTAAAATCCCAGATGCGTCATGCGGGTTCATTGAATGCCATATACACATTGATTATAGGTGCGGATGAATTTGCCGCCGGCAAAATTATATTAAGAAATATGCGCACTAAAGAACAAAGAGAAATACTTTTCTCAGAAGCGGTTCAAGAGATACAAAAAATATTTAAAAAATAACCGGTTCTGCTTTTTTCAAAATAATAATAACGGTAATTTTATACGGATTATTATCTGGTGCCGGTGAAACCTGCGGTATTTGAAGATATTAATTTTGAAATACCGCGTAACGGAGATATTGATTTATTGGAGTTTTTACGCTATAATATGTTAATAAATGCCAGTGTAGCTCAGCCGGTTAGAGCACCGCTCTCATAAGGCGGGGGTCGTCGGTTCGATTCCGACCGCTGGCATTTTTTATTGTAACGTCGGAATTAAACGGAAAATTTTCAAAATATTGTAAAATATGCCGTCTGCAAATGTGCGCGGAGTTGTGCCGTTCCCGCCGCAGTTGCCGCGTTAAACAGGAGGGAGTATGAAACAAGTTTTTATTTTTTTTGCTGCGGTTGTTATTTTTTGCGGCTGCGCTTCTACAGACAACAAAGGTGCAGTTAATAAAAAAGGAGAAATTGAAAGCGAATGGGTGGAAGAGGGAGTGACGAAAAATTATATTTTTGCTCGCGGTATAGGCGCTGCGGATCAGTTGCTGGACAATAAAACACAGAAGCAAGCCACTTCCCGGAATGCAGCGATTGTCAACGCGCAATATAATATGCTTTCTATTGTAAAGGGTGTTAAACTGGAAGGCGGCATCACAGTTGAAAAGGCTATGGAAACGGATTCAGGGATAGCGACGAATGTGGATTCCGTAATTAAAGGAGCGATACCCGTAAGAACTGAATGGACTGCTGACGACGGCTGTGTCGTAATTCTGCGCCTTTCCAAAAAATCTCTCAAAGAAGCAGGTCTGGAGATTACGAACGATTAGGCAATCAGAGATTTATTCGTAAAGAACTAAATACAGATTGTTAAATTATGAAACGATACAGTATATATTTATTTTTAATCTGTTTGACATTATTCATCTTCGGGTGTGCTTCAAGTAAACACATAAAAAGAACAAACACTCCCGAAACTGAATCAGTTACCGCTGAAGGCGTAGCTCCTATCATATCAGGCAATATTTCAGATGCCAAAAAGTCCGCCTTGCATGATGCATTAAAAAACGCATTGGGTCTTGTTATAGGTGTTTATGTTTCCCAGGAGGCGCTTGTTTCAAAATCCGTTCTGATAGATGACGATATAACTTCTCAGACGGAAGGTTACATAAAAAAATATGAAATATTAAAAGAATGGCAGGAGCGGGAATTTTACAAAATTCGGATTAAGGCGGTTGTCCGCAAAGAGGATTTGGCCGCAAAATTAAAAGCTCTTGAATTGAGCTCTTCGCAACTCGGTCGGATTTCGGTAAGTTTTGATATCGCGGATAATATTGACGGTAAAGAAACCGATGCTAAAAATGCGGAAACTCAGTTGAAGGAAATATTTCTGGAAAAAGGATTTATGGTAACGGAGGGTATGCCTGCGGATGTTATTGTTGTGGGCACTGCTTCAGCCAATGCTGTAGATATGCCGGGACTTTCGGGGTTGATTTCCTATAGGGCGAATATTGCGATTACCGCTAAAAAATACGGTTCTGAAGAAATTGTGGCTAATGGAACCTTTTTTGCCGGCGGGGTGGATGTCACAAAAGATTCAGCCGCTTCAGTTTCTCTGACCAATTCCGCCAGGCGTGCAGGCGCTGAATTCGCGGATTCTGTAATGAAATTTTTCAAAAAAGATTCCATTGTTAGAATTACGATTTCAGGTGTTAGCAATATAAACAGGCTTAACGATTTTTTAAAATCCGCCAGAGCTATTAACGAGATCAGAGATTGTTTTGTCAGAAGTTTTAGCGGCGGGATAGCCATAATAGAAGCGGATTTGAAAAAAGGTGTATCCGCGGACATAGCCCGCCGGCTGGAAAATAAAAAAGAATTCGGCGTGAAAATTATCAAACTAAATCCGCGCGAAATAGAACTGGAAATGGAAAAATAGTTTTTTTATTTCGTTTCCTTATTCGGATTTCGCCGTTAAATCTTCCCGGCGATTTTATGCCTGTCCATTGTTACAGTGTAATATTTTTTCTTCCGCTTCCGCCGGGATTGACGAGCAGAAAAGGAACGCGGCAAACATTAATTATGTTTCAAAAAATTAAAAGATTTATAGATAAATACGGGATGATAAAGAAAAATGAAAAGATTCTCGTATGCCTTTCAGGCGGTCCCGATTCGCTTTTTTTGGCGCATTTTTTATTGAAATACAAAAAACTCTACGCGTTGAAAATATATGCCTGCCATATTGATCACTGTTACAGGGATTCTTCTTATCGCGACGCGGATTTTTGTCGTGATTTCTGCCGCATTGCCGGGATACCGTTTTATTGCAGGAAAATTCATTTAGATAAATTTTCCGAGGAAAAAGCCAGAAAATTACGGTATGAAATATTTTCGGATTTGGCGCGCAAACTTAGATGCGACAAAATTGCCACAGGGCATACTTTGGACGACAACGCGGAAACGGTAATTATGTGGCTTATACGAGGTTGCGGCATTAAGGGCCTTTTGGGCATTCCTCCGGTTAGAGGCAATATAATCAGACCTGTATTGTGCGTTTCCAAAAACGAAATAACGAATTATTTGCGGGAAAAAGAAATATCTTTTTGCGTTGACGAAACAAATCTCAGGGAGGATTTCACGCGTAATAAAATAAGGCATAGAATAATTCCGGAGATGTGTTCTATAAATCCTAAGGTTAGAGAGCATCTGTTTTCTTTTTCCGAATTGTGGAGAAATTGCGATATTGACACATTTAATAAAATAAAATATAATAAAAAGAAGATTTTTAATTTTATTCTGAAAGAAAAAACCGTATATTTTGATGCCGATAAACTTGATGCTGCGTCTTTGTCCGTAAGACGGATAAAATCAGGCGATCGCATGGTGCCGTTCGGCATGTCTGAAAAAAAGAAGATTCAGGATATATTTGTTGACGATAAGGTTCCAAGAAATATTAGACATCTTATACCTGTTGTCGTTTGCGGAAAAAAGATAATCTGGCTTGCGGGGATTCGCCGTTCCTCGGACGCTAAAATTACCGGGAAAACTAAAAATGTTTTACGTATGAGATACGATAGGATTTTGCCGGGATCTGCGAATCTTTCGGAATGTTCCGGGTAAGATCCGTGCATATTCAAGGCATTTCCGCCCGGGATGAAATGTGTTCGGCTATAAGACGGCAAATTTTGGAGAAAAAATGAAGGATGATATTTTGGATGTAATGCTTTCGCAGGAAGTTTTGCAAAAGAGAGTGAAAGAATTAGCCTTGCAGATTACAAAAGATTACGGCGACGAACCTGTGATATTCGTTTCAATACTTAAAGGCGCTGTGGTTTTTTTGGCGGATTTGATCAGGTATACGGAACTTAAACATACCATAGATTTTATGGCGGTTTCTTCTTATAAAAACACAAAATCTTCAGGGATAGTTCGTCTGATTATGGATTTACGGGAATCTCCGGAAGGCAAAAATGTCCTGATTGTGGAGGATATAATAGACACAGGACTTACCATGCGGTACATATGCGAGAATCTTTTGACCCGGCGACTTAAATCGCTGAAAATATGTTCTCTGTTGTACAAACCCACCAAACAGCATGTCTATCCGGATATAAAAATTGATTATCTGGGATTTGAAATACCGGATAAATTTGTCGTTGGGTACGGTATGGATTATAATGAACTTTACAGAAATCTGCCTTATGTCGGAATTCTGAAACCGGAAATTTACAGGAGAAAATAATGGGCAATCTAAGCAATCATGCGAAAAACATAGCATTATGGTTATTGATATTAATCGGATTCGTGTATTTATGGCAGGCAATGGCGGGAAAAGAGAAAGAAAGAGATCTTTCTTATTCCGAATTTAAAAGCGAGATAAAGGGAAAGAAAGTTTCAGGCATTGTCATTTCTCCGGATATAATTACCGGGAAAATAATAAATCAAGACGGTTCATCGTCGAAGTTTAAGGTAACCCCAGTCCCAGACACGAAACTTGTGGAGGATCTCGAAGAATTTGGGATAGATTACAAGGGTCAGCCAAAAAAGGGATGGCTATTCGAACTGCTTGTTTCCATGATTCCGTGGATCTTTCTGCTGGGCCTGTGGTGGTTTTTATTTTTCAGGGGATCTTCGGTCGGAGGCAAACAGATTTTTTCTTTCGGCAGAAGCCGCGCAAGATTGCAAAGCAATAAAAAAGACAAAGTAACATTTTCAGATGTCGCAGGAGTCGTTGAAGCGAAAGAAGAACTTCAGGAAGTTATAGAGTTTTTGAAGGATCCTGCGAAATTCCAAAAACTCGGTGGAAAAATACCCAAAGGGGTCTTGCTCGTTGGCCCTGCCGGCACAGGCAAGACCCTGCTCGCAAAGGCTGTAGCAGGCGAAGCGGGAGTGCATTTTTTTTCTTCAAGCGGAAGCGAGTTTGTGGAAATGTTTGTGGGTGTAGGCGCGAGCAGAGTCAGAGATCTTTTTGAAATGGGCAGAAAAAACGCTCCATGCGTTCTTTTTATAGATGAGATAGACGCAGTAGGCAGACATCGCGGAGCAGGTTACGGCGGGGGGCATGACGAACGGGAGCAGACTCTTAATCAGCTGCTTGTGGAAATGGACGGTTTTGACACAAAAGAAGGCGTTATACTTTTGGCCGCTACGAATCGTCCCGATGTGCTGGACTCCGCTCTTTTGCGTTCAGGACGTTTCGACAGGCATATAGTGGTTCCTGTTCCTGACATAAAAGGCAGAGAAGAAATTTTAAAAGTCCATGCAAAAGACATCAAATGTTCAAAAGATTGTGATTTGTCTATAATAGCGAAACGGACTCCGGGATTTGTGGGCGCGGATTTGGCGAATCTGATAAACGAGGCTGCTTTATTGTCTGCGCGCAGAGGGAAGGAAAGTGTTGATATGCCTGAATTGGAAGAGGCTATTGACAGAGTCCTCGCAGGTCCTGAACGCAGATCGAGAAAGATCTCCGATAAAGAAAAGAAAATAATCGCTTATCACGAAGCAGGCCACGCTCTTGTCGCGAAACTAATGCCTAACACGGAGCCAGTGCATAAGATTTCGATTATTCCCCGCGGCGTTGCTTTAGGATATACAGTCCAGCTGCCCACTGAGGATAAATATCTCGTCACAAAATCCGAAATGATAAGCAAGATTGCCGTTCTCCTCGGAGGCAGATTCGCGGAAAAACTTGTTTTCAAAGACATAACCACAGGTGCGGAAAACGATCTCCGCGAAGCCACCGCTCTTGTGCAGAATATGATATGTCTTTACGGTATGTCAGACAAGATAGGACAGGTTTCTTTAAGAAAGCGTGAAGAAGAAGTATTTTTGGGGAGAGACATATTTGACCGCGAAAAAATATATTCTGAAAAAACAGCCGAAGAGATCGACAGCGAAACAAGAAGTTTTATAGAAGGGAGCTTTCGCACTGCCGGAGAGATACTTGTTAAAAACAGGAATACTTTGGATAAACTCGCTGACCGGCTTATAGAAAAGGAAGTTCTTGACGGCGACGAACTGGCTGATCTTCTTAACGGCAAGGCGCCGCGCGGCGCCGCGCAAAAAGAGAACCAAGATGAACAGAAAAAAGATTGAGAAAGCGGTAAGGGATATTCTGATTGCCATAGGGGAAAATCCGGATAGAGAGGGACTGAGAAGAACTCCTCATAGAGTTGCTCTGATGTATGAGGAGATTCTTTCCGGTATGGGAAGAACTCCGGAAAGTGAAT
>MWCF01000038.1 GCA_002069855.1 Elusimicrobia bacterium ADurb.Bin231
GTAGTTTTAGTATGTTTGTCTGAGATTGAGCATTTGATTCTTATCAGGAGAAAACTATTATGGAGCCAATAGGTTCGTTTTCTTTAGAAAGGGTCAATATTTGTACCGTTTTATCAATGCTACGGATTGTCTTTTTAATGATCTTATTTTGCGAAGAAAGAGATTGCTGGACAAGTTCCATGAAATCCGCGTTTTTGGTAAGTTCAAGTATATGTTTGTCTATAGATTCTGTTTGATTTACCGAAATCGCTGATGCTCCTGCTTCGTTAATGAAAATTATTTTATCTTCGGAGTCGGTTATTATAAGTCCTTCAGGGAAAAGTTTAGACAATTCACAGATTAAACAAACAGATTTTTCTTTTATTGAAGAGATTTTGTTTTTAACTGTAGAAATATCGCTGCTAAATTTATCTATTATACAATTAATGCCGCATGCTATCTGTCCAATTTCATCTTTTTTGGAAGTGACGATTTTTTCGTCTCCTTTGCCGAGCAGGATAGAGTTTAATACCCTGTTAAATTTAGAGATAGGCATTGCTATCTCATATGACGCAAAAATCGCAAAGAGTATGATTATAATAAAAAATGTAGGTATTGCCGTATATATGCCGTTTTGCAAAAGAGAAGAATAATCTATTTTTAGTTTTTGGTCAGAAAGTCCGATGAACAAAATATATCTTGTTCCGTCCGGGGATGTAAGAGGAAATGAGTAAAGATACCCGCTTGGTTCGCGTATGGCGCTAATTGTAGCACCTGTTGCTTTTAATCCTTTTTGATGAACGGCATCTTTAAATATTTTATCCCATTCACCAGATTTATTATGAACGATTACTTTGCCTTCAGTGTTCAATATATAAGCTGTGTTTATATCATCCATCTTCATAATATTTTCAATTTGAGAAAGAAGGGTGATATCGTCTTTTGTCTGTAATGCTTTCAATATTATAGGTTTTGAAAGTTCTGATATTGTTTTTCCTCTATCCCAAAGTTTATCGCGAAGAAGTTTTTTTTGTGTGGGGAATAGCTGAAACACATAAAAAGATACAAGCAATAAAGTTGCCATTATTACTGTAAATATGACAAACCGAGAATACATTGTTTGAGTTGCTTTTTTTATATAATCTTTAATTTTCATAACGGTTAAATTATAAAAAATAAATTGAAAATTGTCAAGTCAAAAATATTCTTGATTTTTACCACCAATATATGATAAAATATATATTATGATAAAAATTAACAAATTAAATAAAATGATAGGAAACAAACAAATCCTTTATGATGTAAATCTTGATGTAAAAAAAGGAGATATTTTCGGGTTCCTTGGTCCGAATAAGGCAGGCAAAACCACGACTATGAAAATTCTTGCCGGTATTTTACTGCCGACTTCCGGCGATGTTTTTTTAGATGGTAAAAAAATGCCGGATGCCAGGCAAGAAGTGATAGACAAGGTATGTTTTATTCCGGATTATCCATTGCTATACGACAAATTGACGGGCCGCGAATATCTCAATTTCATCTATTCTATTTTTAAACTTGAAGAGAATAAACGTTCTCTCATGATTGATTATTACCTCAGGAAATTCGATTTGAACGATCAGGCGAATGATCTTGTGGAAGATTATTCGCTCGGAATGAAGCAGAAACTTTCCTTTGCCGCTGCTTTTATAAGAAATCCGCAAGTGCTTTTGGTGGATGAGCCGATGAATGGTCTTGATCCTCGCGCCAGCAGACAGATTCAGAATATGTTTGTTGATTTTGCTTCCGCCGGCGGCACAATATTGCTTTCTACTCATATTCTTGATATAGCAGAAAGAATATGCAATAAGATTTCCGTTATCAATCATGGAAGAACCGTAGCAACCGGCAGTATGAGTGAACTTAGAACCATGATGAAAATAGAGTCCGGAAATCTTATAGATATATTTTTGGCTGTTACGGACGCCTCCAATGATTAACATTTTTAACATATTTTTTTTAAAGATTATGGTTGTTAAGAATAAAATCCGGCGAATAAGTTTCACGGATGCCGCTAAATTTGGCATATTGCTGCTGTTTGTGATGGTATATTCCGTAGGAGGCCAGCACACGATAGCTTTATTTTTTGACAGGTTGAGAGAAATTCCGATGCTCAAGGAACTTAGCATTTCAAAATTATGGGTTTCTCAGATTATTCTTCTTTTCTTTTCGGCATTTACTCCGTTTTTAATTTTCGGAGGGCTTGTGTCATTTATTCCTACATTTTTAAATAAAAAAGAAATTATTTTTAATACCCTCAATAATTTTTCTCTGTTTCCTATTTTTATTTATAACTATTTTGAAGTGATATTGAAAAATTTTATTTTTATTGCAATAGCCACTTCTCCTTTGCTGTTGGCATATGGAAGAATATTTGCGAGCGGCGGAGTTTACTTTATTATTACGCCGGTCGTCATTTTTATGTTTACTGTAATTCTTGTTTCCTGCGGCTTGTTCTGCGGGTTTATTGTTCTGGGCTTTTCTCCGAGGATCAAGGTCCGTCCGGTGATAAATTGGGGCACTTTTTTGTTCACGATTTTTATAATATATAATCTGGTAGTTTCCAATCCGTTAAATGTTATCGGAAAAGATTTTGTGGATGAATTTCTAAAGTATGCCCAAACTCTTAAAGAACCTTCAGGGTCATTTAATATATCGCTGATTACGAATTCCGCTCTTACAGGCATAGTTTTTAAACAATACTCATTGGCAATTGCCAATTTCTTAAAACTTGCGGGCGCTTCGATTCTTTTAATACTGGTAAATATATTAATCGGATACGGCATTTTCAAAAAAAAGATTATTTCAGTGATGGAGGAAAATGGCGCGGATATCGGAACGTTTATTAAGCCGTCCGTCGAAGATTCCAAATCATACATGAATATACTTTTCAAAAAATCGCCTATGATATCCAAGGAATTGATCTATCTTCATAGAGATCATACGATACTGTTGCAACTGTCTATGATAATTGTTCTTGCCGCAGCGTTTATTATTAATATTTTGAAAACAATAAATCTTGACGGTGAAACCGCTATGTTTTATCTCAGGTTGAGTTATCCGGCCTCAGTATTGCTGCTTACCATATTCGCGGGTCGCCTCGTGTTTCCTGCTATAAGCGCAGAAGGGAAAAATATTTGGCTTATAAAGATGTCTCCTTTCGGCATGCGCAGGTTTGTATATACCAAATATTTTTTATTTTTCGCCATACAGTTCTTGTTTGTTTTTATCTTTTTGACAACTGTAAATTTTATGTATGGTTTTTGGGGCGCGATATATATCACCGGAATTTTCTCTTTTTGGATTTCCATTATTCTTACAGGAATAGGTTTTATACTCGGCATTCTTCTCGCGGATTTCAGTGAAAACGATCCGTGGAAAATAGCTACAGGATTAGGCGGGGTGATTTTTTTTATAACAAGTTTTACATTTTCCGCATTCCCTGTTCTTCTGGCAGTTATATCCTACGGTAAACAGGGATATAGGAAACCGGTTATATGGTTTTCACTGTTTCTTGCGGTAGGCACTTTTTTCTTGGCATTGCTCATAATTAATAAATTAATTTATCGTCTTGAAAAAAACGAGATATAATTAAAAAGGCATATAGAATAATCTGGGCAACCAGCGGCGGAATTATTCGAGAAAGTAATCTTTTATGAAAAAGTATATTGAACAATGTTTATTGATTCAGAACCTTTTTTGCCTTGTGATGTTTTTTTGTCCTGTATATGGTTATGCCGCGTCTCCCAGACTTGAAGTAAAATTTAACGAGGAATATTGGGCTTTCGATAAAGATTCCATAGAATATGCGGCGTATGCAGTTGTTTCAGGCGATTATACGGATTTGAAAATAGAATTGATATCTAAAGACAAGGAGCCGCATGATGTGTATATCAAGGCAGACGGTTCGAAGAATGTTGAATTTCGCAATCTTCCGGAAAAAACAACGGTGGCTGCCGGCGAAACTGTTAAGATAACATTTTCGATAAGAGTATTCGGCGAAAATCCTCCTGAGGTTGTGAGACTGAAAATAGTCTCCGATTCAGACAATTATGCGGCTAAAATAGTTTTGTTGAGATTTTTTGATACCGAGGTTTCAACTGAGGCGTTTGCCGCGTATTCCGGGTTGTATATGAAAAGGTATAAGCATCAATCCGGTTTGACTGTGGATTTCCCTTCTTCTTTTGATGTTTTAGATGCAAAAGTTTTCCAGAGTATAATTCCGATATCGGATATTAAAACTAAAGACATCAAAATATTATTATTTGCCTTGAATTCTTCAGGAGGAGAGCCCAAGATTACAGTTGCGGAAAATATTTATAAAAAGCCGGTGAATATAGATGAAGTTTTGAATTTAACGGAAGCGGAATATATTGTTTACGGAACAATATTTAAGAAAGATATTATAGAAAAAACATCGGATTTTGCGATAGCCGAATACATCTTTCTTACATCCGAGGGCAAGGTTTTTATCACTCAAGACAAGATATTTGTATCTGCTGATGAAAATGGAAGTTTTACTAAGAGTTATGTTATAAGTGTCGGAGCGTTGTTTGAAAATTATTTGAAATATAAGCCGCTGATTAATTTGATTGTTAATAATTGCCGTTTTGTCGCCAGGGAGGAGTAATTATGAAAAAACAGCAGGAAAATTCCGTTAAAGACAATTTGTTTGTAAGCGGGTGGCTGCTGGTTGCCATAGGCTTAATTTATATGAGTTTAAATATGCCCCATTTTCTCAAGGCTCATCATAAAAAAATGTCCAATACCGAAATTCTAAAAAGCAGTCAAGCCGACCAGGATAATTTGGAATCTCAAATTATTTTGATTAACCGCAGGATAATAAAAAAGAAAACAGATATGTCGTCGGCAGAGCGACAGGAAGGCGGAGATTTGTTGGTCGGCAGCGAGCTCTCCAAACTTGAGGCGGAATTAAAGTCATTGAAGAAACAGTATAACGCAGCTGTTTATGAGTATGAAAAATCAGAAAAAGTGGTTGATCAAGCGGCCGTTGAAATAAAAAAATACGGGTTCCATGCCGGATTCAGCTCAGCCATTACATTTGTCGGCATAATTTTTTTAATCGCAGCAAAAATTACGGATTAAAGCATTTAGAATATTATTGTGAGAGAATTATATATTATTTGCTGTTCGCGCCGCAGATTGGCGCATTAAGGATGAATATTAATGAAAATAGGTATGATGAATTTTCCTGCTGCGGACGTTATAAGAGAAATTTATTTCGCCGCGGAAAACGGTTTTGATTTTGTTGATCTTACCATAGAGCCTCCGCTGGCGTATTATGACAAGAATAATCCCGGAGAAATTAAATCCGCGCTCAATAAATTAGGAATGGATGTTATAGGACATACCGCGTATTATCTTCCAATAGGTTCGCCTGTGAAGACTGTTCGCGAGACCGCGGTTTGCGAAATAATAAAATGTATGTCTTTTTTTAAAAGCATCGGCGCGGACAAGATAAATATTCATCCGGATTTTAATCAGCCTAATTTTTTTTCATCTGAAGAGAAAACCTTGTTCAATATAGAATCTCTTAAAAAAATAGTTTGCGAAGGTCAGAAAAACGGGATTATTGTAATGCTGGAAAATTTGAATTCCGGCATTACGGAATTTGAAGAGATTTTTTTAGCCATTCCGGAGTTGAAGTTCCATTTTGATATGGGGCATGCAAATCTTTGTCCCGGGCCGGTTGATATGGAAAAGATGATAAGGAGATTTTACGATCGTCTTACGCATGTGCATATGTCCGATAATAAAGGTGGATACGGGGATTTGCATATCCCTCTTGGCACCGGTAATCTTGATTGGAAAAGAGGCGTTAAGCTGTTGAAAGATTTCGGATATAACGGGACAATCACATTGGAAATATTTTCAAACGACAGGAATTATCTTATATTATCAAAAGAAAAATTAAAATCATTTTGGAGCCGGTGTTGAACGGAGTATCAGCGTTTATCGTCCATGTCGGTAAGATTTTATCTATTTCCACTATTGTCGGTCCCAGCGCGGACACTGTTGTCTCGTTCCCGTGACGGGTATAAAATTGTTTTTTTTGTTCCAAAAATATAAATCAGGAAGGTGTTAAAATGATCACTACTATTAATGCGGAAGATGCCATAGGCATAGTTAAATCTGTTCATCAGAATCCGCATACTGTGCTTGGCATGCATCTTGTTGATGTTGATGTGTCTGGAACGCGCAAAACCGTTCCCGCTGTAAGAGCGTTTTTCCCGGACATAAAACGCGCTTTTGTTGTGGATGCTTCCAACGATCAATTCCAATGGGAGATGAATAAAGTTCATAAAGACGGACTTTTTGAAGCAATCATATGGGACAGGGCAGAGAAATTTCATTATAAATTCAGATTGGAGAATTTTTGCGGACAGGAGTGGTCATGCGAAGACGCGTATGAAGAACGCGCCGAGGAAATAACGACTTTCGACACGTACCTTTTTAACAGGGCGCGTCATTATAAGATTTATGAAAAACTCGGCGCGCACATAAAAACATTAAACGGGAAAAAAGGAGTTTTGTTTTCGTGCTGGGCGCCGAACGCGAAAAGGGTGAGCGTTATAGGTAAATTCAATAACTGGGACGGACGCAGGGACCCTATGGAACTTCTTCAGGATTCAGGAGTATGGGTTTTATTTATTCCCGGATTAGGAGAAGGAGAAATATACAAATTCGAAATAAAGACAAAGACAAGAAAAATTTTGCATAAAGCTGATCCATATGCTTTTTACGGAGAATTAAGACCTAAAAATTCCTCCATTGTATATACATTGGAGGAATATAATTGGCATGATAAAGAATGGATGTCAGCAAAAAAAGACAAAAACTGGTCAAAATCCGGTTTGAGTATTTATGAAGTGCATCTTGGGTCTTGGAAAACAAAAGAATCCGGAGCGAGCAGATTCTTGACATATCGCGAGATTGCCGGGGAACTTATACCTTATGCGAAAGATATGGGATATACGCATATAGAACTTATGCCGGTTTCAGAACATCCTCTGGACGCTTCATGGGGATACCAGGTAACCGGTTATTTTGCGCCCACAAGCAGATTCGGATGCCCGCATGATTTCCAGTATTTCGTGGACAAATGCCATCAGGCAGGATTAGGCGTGATTCTGGACTGGGTTCCCGCACATTTTCCTAAAGATGATTTCGGATTGATAAATTTTGACGGCACGCACCTTTATGAACATGCAGACCCGCGTCGCGGCGAACATCCGGACTGGGGCACAAAGATATTCAATTACGGAAGGTATGAAGTGAAAAATTTTTTAATTTCAAATGCCACATATTGGATAGATCGGTTTCATATTGACGGGTTAAGGATAGACGCAGTAGCATCCATGCTTTATCTGGATTACAGCAAAAAATCCGGAGAATGGGTGCCAAATCAATATGGCGGTAGGGAAAATCTTGAAGCCATAGATTTTCTTAAACATCTTAATTCCGTAATTCATAAATATTTTCCCGGGACATTGATGATTGCTGAAGAATCAACATCATGGCCGGGAGTTTCGCGGCCTGTATATTCAGGTGGATTGGGCTTTGATTTCAAGTGGAATATGGGCTGGATGCACGATGAACTGGAATATATCCAAAAAGATCCGCTGTACAGAAAATATCATCACAAAGATTTAACTTTCGGATTGCTTTATGCATGGAGCGAAAATTTTATTTTGCCGTTTTCCCATGACGAGGTAGTGCATAGAAAAAAATCGCTGATTTCAAAAATGCCTGGCGATGTCTGGCAAAAATTTGCCAATTTGAGGGCGCTTTATACATTTATGTATGGGCACCCGGGTAAAAAACTGCTTTTTATGGGACAAGAATTTGCTCAAATCAGAGAATGGAATCATTCAAATTCTTTGGACTGGCATCTTTTGAAGGATAAAAGGCATATCGGAATTAAAAATTGCGTGAAGGAATTAAACAGAATATATAAAGAGGAAAAGTCACTATGGGAAAAGGATGTTCACCCTTCGGGGTTTGAAGGAATTAATTGCGATGACCGAGATAACAGCATCATATCTTTTATAAGACGTTCGGATAATCCTAAAGATTTTCTTGTATTTGTTGTAAATTTTACTCCGGTTCCCAAAGAAAATTACAAGCTCGGTGTGCCGGAATTATGTTTCTACGAAGAGATATTTAATTCGAATTCTTCGGCCTATGGGGGAACAAATACAGGCAATAGCGGAGGTGTTTACGCGAAAAAAAGCTCTGCGTATAACAGGCCGTATTCCGTATCCGTTTTTGTTCCGCCTCTTGCCGGTGTGATTCTAAAACCGAAGTATACCTGAAACAGGTTTTATTGATTACAAGTATGCGCATTTTTTTACGTCACAAGTTGTATCCGGCTTATTTGATGCCTATTTGTCCGGAAAATTTCAAGTGATAAAATCATGCGATATTTTTTATTTGACATTTTTAGCCATATGGATATAATTAGGGTTCACTGAAAAAAGCAAAAGTTCATTGAAATATGGACGAAGAAAAGGTATAATAGGGCATAGAAAATAACGTCAAAACTGCAAGGAAAACGAAGAAAAGTGTCAAAAACCCTTGCAGTTTGAAAAGTTGGCGGAGGCAAGAAAT
>MWCF01000039.1 GCA_002069855.1 Elusimicrobia bacterium ADurb.Bin231
AAAGCAGAAACAAAAAAAGCGTAGCGAGATAGAAGGTTTTATCGGCGTATCAAAAGTTCATTACGGATTAGAGCGGTTGGTATACAAAAATGAAGAGTTGAATATCCGGCTGGGCTTGATAGCGATGAACTTATCCACAGCGCTGGCAAGAATTTAGGGAAAACCAAAAAATAATCCACAGAAAGTGTATAAGAATTAGGGGAACCTATGCGCAAAATCTATCGTTAACATTCGCAAAAAATAGTTTTTCAGCAAACCCTAAATAGTAGCATTCAAAAACTATTATAATTTAGAAAGGAGAAACCAGATGAGCAGAAGAAAAAGCCAGACAAGACGCCACCAGATAAGACAAAGACATTTAAGAAGAGTCAAAAGTAAAAAAGCAGCAGCTAAAGCAGCGTAATAAAAGGGGCAGTACGGGATACGGCAATATAATATACCGCGATAACGCCCCCCAGGATCAACAGGATAATTGGAACTCAGCGATAATTTAATAAACCGCCTGAAAGCAATATCTTCAACTGCCGGTCCGCAAGATCATGGGTAACTTCAAAAACCGAATTACCTGATATGTTTTTTACTTTTAGAATCTTGTTCCCGGAAAGCAGAGATTTTACTCCGATTATTTCAAGAACATCGTCGCTTTTTACAGTGTCATAGTCCGCAGAATTTACGAAAGACAACGGCAATATACCAAAATTCACAAGATTCGCCTTATGGATTCTCGCAAATGATTTTGATATTACTGCTTTTATACCGAGATGACGTGGGCAAAGAGCGGCATGTTCTCTGGAAGAACCCTGCCCGTAGTTATCCCCTGCTATTATTATTCCGCCTTTGTTTTCTTTAACCCTGCGAACAAAATCAGGATCTATCTTTGTAAAAACATACTCTGATATTGCCGGTATATTGGAACGGAGAGGAAGAATTTTCGCGCCCGCGGGAATTATATCGTCGGTTGTGATATTGTCCTTGAATTTGGCGACTATTTTTCCGGATACTATATCTTCAGGAGGAGAAAATTTCTGTATAGGCTTTATGTTTTTGCCTCTATAAATTTTTGTTTTTTTCCCTTCCATCTTCGGAATTTGTATAAGATCGCGCATAACAGCTATTTTTCCGGAATCTTTAATCGCCGGCATTTTGCCTTGCGGTACAGTTATTTTTCCGGTTAATGCGGAGAATGCTGCCACTATAGGTCCTGCGATATAAATCTCCGCGTCATCCGTGCCGCTTCTTCCCTTAAAGTTTCTGTTAAAAGTTCTTAAAGACACGCCTGCCGTATTTGGAGCGCATCCCATACCTATACAAGGTCCGCAAGCAGGTTCAAGAATTCTTACTCCGCTTTCTATCATATCTGCAAGAGCGCAGTTTTTTATTAAATTCATCAAAACTTGTTTGGAACCCGGAGATATAATCGTCGGTATCTTTACCTTTTTATTTTTTAATATCCTCGCGACATACATCAAATCCGTAAGAGAAGAATTTGTGCATGAACCTATAACCACCTGATCAAGATCCGTGCCTGCGACTTCTTTTACTGTTTTTACATTATCCGGAGAATGCGGGCAGGCAATCATTGGCACAATTTTGGTTAAATCTATTTTTATGGTTCCGTCATACCTTGCACCCTTATCCGCAGAAATGTACTTAAATTCTTTCGAACTTCCCTGCGCCTCTAAAAATTTTTTGGTTTGATTGTCCGACGGAAATATAGAGGTAGTTAGTCCGAGTTCGGCGCCCATATTGGCTATTGTGGCTCTATCGTAAACAGACAAGGTTTCCACGCCTGTTCCTGAATATTCAAAAATCTTTCCCACTCCGCCTTTCACGGTATATCGCCTTAAAAGTTCAAGAATAATATCTTTCGCAGATGCCCAGTTTTTTAGTTTTCCTGATAATTCGACATTGATTACTTCAGGCATTTTCATATAGAATTTTCCCGAGGCAAGAGCCCATGCTACATCCATACCGCCCACTCCTATGGATAACATCCCGAGACCGCCGCCGGTAGGAGTATGAGAATCTGAACCTATAAGAATTTCACCGGGAATTCCAAACCGTTCAAGATGCAACTGGTGACAAACGCCTGTGCCGTTGGGGGAAAAAAGTATGCCGTATTTTGCCGCTATTGACTGAAGAAATTTGTGGTCGTCGGCATTTTCGTAACTGCCCTGAAGCGTATTGTGATCAACATAAGAAACAGATCTTTTTGTCTTTATTCTGTCAACTCCCATACCCTCAAATTCAAGATACGCAAGAGTTCCGGTAGCATCCTGAGTAAGAGTCTGGTCTATTTTAACGCACACCTCGGTTCCGGGAACAAGTTTCCCTTCGAGCAAATGATTACCGATTATCTTTTCAGTTAAATTCTTTTTCATATAGTCACAGTCCTTATATTTTTAATCTCCTTCTGTTTTTCAAGTTTCTTCAAAACATCTTCTCCTACAACGCCGTCCACGTTTATTACAGTTATAGCGTCTGTGCCGGCCACTTTTCTTCCCACTTCCATTGACGCTATATTTATACAATTCTCTCCTAAAATTGTGCCAACCTTTCCAACAACTCCCGGTTCGTCCGTATTCGAAAAAACAATAATATTTCCGTCGGGTTCCACATCAAGATAATAATCGTTAATTTTTACTATTCTCAATTCGTTTTTTCCAAACACAGTGCCTGATACTGAAACATCTCCGGAATTTGTTTTTATAATAATACTCACAAGATTGGCAAAATCATACGCCAAAGCTCCTTTTGTTTCGGATACTTTTATGCCGTGCTCACCCGCTATAATAGCGGCATTTATATAATTTACCGTCTCATTATCCGCTATCTTGGATAAAATTCCCCGCAGAGCAGATATAGTTATGGGAGCGGTATCGTATTTTGTAAAATCTCCCGAGTATTCTATATCTACGGATTTTATTCCTTCGTCTGCAATCTGAACCGCAAAAAGTCCAATCCGTTCCGCGAGATCCATAAACGGCTGAATCATTTCGCGCATATCTCCTGAAATAAACGGAAAATTCAAAGCGTTTATTATTACGCCTGTTGAAAAATACTGAATCATCTGCTTTACAATTTCCACAGACACATTGGTTTGCGCCTCTATTGTTGACGCCCCGAGATGCGGGGTCATAATAACATTGTTCATTTCAAAAAACGGGGATTCGCAAAGAGGCTCTTTTTCAAAAACATCGAGCGCAGCGCCTTTAATTTTCCCGGATTTCAACGCTGCGGCAAGCGCTTTCTCGTCTATAATTCCTCCGCGGGCGCAATTTACTATCATTACTCCGTCTTTCATCTCACAAATAGTATCGGCATTAATAAGATTCTTTGTCGCGTCGGTTTTGGGAGTGTGCACCGTAATATAATCAGACCGCTTGAACAGTTCCTTCAACGGAACAGGTTCTACGCCGATCTGCGCGGCGCGCTCCAATGATATAAACGGATCACATACTAAAATTTTCACGCCAAAACCCAGCAGCCTTTTGGCGACCTCAGCGCCGATCTTACCGAATCCTATAACCCCTACTGTTTTACCGAATATTTCAACGCCTATAAAATCCTTTTTCTTCCATTCGCATCTTTTCAAAGAAGCATTTGCCTGAGGAATATTGCGGGAGAGAGAGAGCAGCATACTTACTGTATGCTCTGCCGCGGATATGGTGTTACCTCCGGGAACATTCATTACAACTATTCCTTTTTTAGAGGCTTCTTTTACATCTATATTGTCAACTCCGCTGCCTGCCCTGCCTATAATCTTAAGTTTTTTTGCCGCGGCCAGGACCTCTTTTGTGACCTTTGTTTCGCTTCTTACAAGAAGCCCGTCGTAGGTAGGAATAATTTTAATAAGTTCGTCGGCAGGCATACCGGTTTTTACATCAACAGTAAATTTTGTGTTTGTTTTAAGAATATCTATACCGGCTTTTGCCAACGGATCTGAAACAAGAATTCTTTTCATATCATCTCCTTATTGTATTTTAATCTCCAATATATATACCTGCAACCACTATCAATTAGCCGATCCATCTCGTCTTCAACAACTGGATACTTCGTTACACTCAGTATGACAAATAAAGCGCTGTCATTGCGAGGAAAGTAGCGACGAAGCAATCTTATGTTGCCGTCATTCTGAGTCAACGCCGAAGAATCTCGCTGTGATTATCATTGCGAACGAAGTGAAGCAATCTCGTCTTTGCCTTTAAAAGCTGGATACTTCGTTACACTCAGTATGACAAATAACGGATATTCCCATACCTCATCAATTGGGCAACGACAATGACAACAGTTCTCTTATTTTTCTTAAAAGATTATCTATATCCATCTCCACAGCCAAATTTTTTAAATCTTCAAAATCTTTTTCAATATATTCTGGCAGCGTGTTTTGTTGCTTTATTCTGAATATCTTTTGATGGGCCGTGCCGACAATAGACTCATATTTTCCCACCAATGTTTCAGTAAGTTTTTCTCCGGGCCTCGGTCCTGTAAATACTATAGGTATTTCCGTTTCCGGCTCAAATCCGGATAGTTTTATCATAGTCCTGGCCAAATCCGTTATTTTAACCGGCGCTCCCATATCCAAAAGGAATATTTCGCCACCGTCTCCAAGCACACACGCCTGAAGAACAAGTTGAGCTGCTTCCGGAATAGTCATAAAATATCTTGTCATATCCTTATGCGTAACAGTAACAGGACCTCCGTTCTTTATTTGTTCCCTGAAAAGAGGTATAACACTGCCTCTGCTGCCAAGCACATTGCCAAATCTTACAGACATGGCTCTGGTAACATTATATTTTCTGGTGCTTAAATATATCTCGGCTATTCTTTTGGTGTATCCAAGCATACTCGCAGGATCAGCTGCCTTATCCGTAGAAATATTAACCAACTTTTCAACACCATACTCCTCGCAGACCTCAAATAGATTCTTTGTGCCTATGATATTGTTTAATACTCCCTCGTCAGGATTATACTCCAGCAAATGTATATGTTTATTAGCTGCAGCATGAAAAACAACCTGAGGTTTATACTTGCGAAAAACGCCCTGAAGTTTCTTCTTGTTTATAACATCTCCCATAACCTGATATAACTTAACATTATTGCCTTTCAGTTCTTTATGAACATTATAAATGCTGTTTTCTCCTCTGCCAAAAAGGATAAGAGATTGCGGAGAAAATTTTACTATCTGCCTGCATATTTCGCCGCCTATTGAACCTCCGGACCCTGTAACAAGAATTCTTTTTCCGGTAAGATACGTTTTTATCGCGGCAAAATCAATTTTTACAACATCCCTGCCGAGCAAATCTTCTATCTGAACATCTTTTATCTGACTGATATATACAGACCCGTCTATAATGTCTCCTATGGCAGGCATTGTTTTTATCTTTATCTTTGTTTGTTCACAGGAGGATACTATCTTTTCCATCTGCTGTCTTGTGGCGGAAGGTATTGCTATTATTATCTCTTCAACTTTTTTCTTTTTTACTATATCTTTAATGCCGGACATATCAGATAATACAGGAATCCCTTGAATAAGCAACCCTATTTTTGATTCATTATCATCAATAAATCCAACAACATTATATTTAAGTTTCGGATTATTATTTATCTCCTTCAACACAGTGTGTCCAGCATCGCCTGCGCCAATAATCAACAATCTCACTCCACCGCCGGAAAACAAAAGCGAGGATCTTTCTCTATACAACCTGTTAAGGAATCGCGCGTTACCGACAAGAAGAACCAAGAATACTGGATCTATTAAAAATACAGACCTTGGGAAACCGACAAGACCTTGCGGGCGCATTACTATTATAATAGTAATTATCACTGAACTTACTATAACCGCCTTAAATATATTCAATAGATCAGGCATACTGGCATATCTCAATATACCTCTATACAAATCATAATAATAAAAGGTAATAATTCGCACTATCATTACAATAGGCAAAAGTTTAATACACAAAACATATTCATCTGGCGGAATAGCGCCTTCAAACCGGACAAAAAATGCAAACCAGAAACTGAATGCTATCACAAAAAGGTCATAAAGCACCACAAGCCATCTCTTGTACCTCTCAAAAAGTTTCATAGTTTTCCCTCCGAAATTGTTTTGTTTTTCATTGTCATCCTGAACATAGTGAAAGATCTCGCTTTTATTCGTCATGTTGAGCGAAGCGAAACATCTCCACCCTGCGACTCTTCTCCGTGTTATTAACGGCAACTGCGAGATTCTTCGGCGTTGCCTCAGAATGATAACCTTGAGATTCTTCATTCCGCTGCGCTACATTCAGAATGACTGCGATTTCACAGGCGGCATCTTTCTCTTTATCGTTTATATCCAAGCCGGCACTGTTCAGGAAGAAAATGTAAAAAAACTTCCTTGCCAGTTTCTATTGATTCATAAATCGCAAGTATAAGCTCCAGAGTTTTCTTTCCCTCCAAACCGTCAACCAACTGCTGCGAATCATTTAAAATGCAATCAACCGCATGCTGATAATATTCTCTATGTCCAAAACCGTAAACATTAGGCGGATTAACAGAATATTGTTCAAGAACTTTTTTATCCGCGGACTCTTTTTTAGCAAACTCCCATATACGCATTTTATTCACCGCGAAACCGCCAATCTCGACAGTCCCGGTTTCACCAAGCACGGATATTGCGCCTTCTATATCCTTGGGCCTTGTTGCAGTGGTAGCTTCAATAATACCTAAGGCACCATTTAAAAATCTTAAAACTACTACAGCAGTATCCTCTGTCTCTATATCCACAAGAGCAGTGGAACTCTTGGCAAAAACGCTTACCGGCTCACCCATCATCCAGCGCAGCAAATCAACATGATGACTCGCCTGGTTGGCAATAACGCCTCCGTCCAAAGCCCATGTCCCGCGCCATTCATCCTGATCATAATATTCCTGAGTGCGGCACCATCTTACACGGACAGTTCCCAACACAAGTTTACCGAACCTTCCGCTTACCAAAGCTTCGCGCAATTTTACCACAGGAAGATTAAATCTATTCTGTTTGACCACAAAAAGTTTTACTCTATTTTTATCGCATGCCTCTATCATAGCGTCTGCATCCGAAAGTTTTAAAGCCATAGGTTTTTCCACGATTATATGCTTCCCATACGGGGCAAGAGCCACAACATTTTCCGCATGATACCCGCTTGGAGTAAGAACAGACACTGCATCAAGTTGTTCGTTTTTCATCATTTTATGCATGTCCGTATAAAACGGCACTTTGAATTTTTTGCCTATTGCCCGAGCTCTGTCTTGTTTGATATCGCATACAGCGGCAAGTTCCGCGCCTGCTACTTGATTGTCGCCAAGCAATTCAGAATGCCTTTTTGCTATTCTTCCGCAGCCAACAAGTCCAAACCGTAATTTTTTCTTATATTTCTCAGTCATAAATTTTCTCCTTATTGTTTTGCATCTGCTGTTAAACAGAACAACTGCTTAATATATCTATTACATTTATACCAATTCAACGACAGTTTGTCAATTAACAATTGCAATTGTGACAATAATTACAATTAGTATGACAATTTGCTGCCATGCTGCTTTTTCCACATTCGTCATCCTGAACGAGATGAAGGATCCCCGAACGTTGTCATGTTGGGCAAAGTGAAGGATATCAACACCTATTCGTCATGTTGAGTGAAGCGAAACATCTCCGCCCTGCGACTCTTCTCCGTGTTATTAACGGCGACAACGGGATTCTTCGGTTTCACCTCAGAATGACAGCAACAACGAGATTGCCGCGCTTACGCTCGCAATGACAGGCAACTGCGAGATTCTTCATTTCGCTGCGCTTCATTCAGAATGACTACCCTGAAATTATTTTATCTATTGCCTACATTAATCTTCGGAAGAGACAATTTCATCCATATCGCAGCGAGACGTATTCCTATAATCGTCAAAATAGTTATTATGTACACCAAATTCATAGGAACGCCCCAGTATTCAAGCGTAAAATATATTATCCCGCCGGATAGGCACGCAGTAGCATAAATTTCTCTTTGAAGTATCAGCGGAATTTCATTACAAAAAACATCTCTGAATATGCCGCCCATTACAGCAGTTGTTACTCCAAGCAAAACACAAATAACCGGCAAGATATCAAGTTCAACGGATTTCTGTATGCCTATCAGAGTGAACACTCCTATGCCTACTGCGTCAAACAACAAAAGCAAATGCCCCAAACGCAAAATTTTCATACTGAACATAAAAGTAATTATCACCGCCAAAATAATGACTATCAGATAATTTAAATCATAAATCCAGAATACAGGCATATCAAGAAGTAAATCCCGTATGGTGCCGCCGCCGACAGCAGTTATAAAACCGACAAACAAAGCGCCGAATATATCAAACCTTTTATTCGCAGCGGAAAGCGCACCGCTTACGGCAAATATGAATGTTCCAATCAAATCCAGATAATATATTATATTCATTTTGAATTACTTCGGTTTAACCACAGCCAACAATGTTTTTATAATTATAAAAAAATCACTAAGCACATTGTTCCTTTCAACATACTTTATATTATATTTTAGTTTTTTAGGCAAGATTTTAGACGTATACACCTGTTCCACATTATCTGATGTTTCAAGTAATTCCGCCTCGTCCCTGAATTCTATTGATGATAAATCCGTTATACCCGGCTTCACGGCAAGCACCTTTTTGTAATCATCAAGAAATATATCCACAAACTTTTTTACCTCAGGTCTGGGACCCACAAAACTCATATCCCCTTTCAATACATTAATAAGATTCGGCAGTTCGTCGATTTTTGTCTTTCGGAGAATTTTCCCAACCCTTGTTATACGGCTGTCACTTTTGGAGGTTATTTGGGCACCTGAATCAGAGCCCACATACATAGTGCGAAATTTGTAAATTACAAAAGGAACCAGCCCCTTTCCTATGCGTTCAGACAAATAAAATACAGGCCCGTGCGAATCAATTACTATTAAAATAGCGGACAAAATAAATACAGGCAAAAGAATAATAATACCTAATAAAGCAACAATAAAATCAAAGCATCTTTTTAATAAAATATTTAAATTTTTCAACATATATTTATAAAAAACCTTTTTTCGCCATACCAAGCGGTACGAAGTATCTCCTAATGTCGTTATGTTGAGTGAAGCGAAACATCTCCATCTTGTCCCTCTTCTCCGCATAAAATCTTAACAGCGAGATTCTTCATTCCGCTTCGCTACATTCAGAATGACTGCCGCGCTTACGCTCGCAATGACCAAAGCGAGATTCTTCACTCCGCTACGCTGCGTTCAGAATGACGACACTTTTACAAAGTGAAAGAACCCTTAGCCCAAAAGCATCAATTATTTTTTCTGTACTTTCGAACTATTTCCTTTACACAATCAACAACATACTCAATCTGTTTTTTCGTCATACCCGGAAATATAGGCAATGACAGAATTCTTTTGTATGCCCACTCGCTTGCCGGAAAATCGCCTGCCTTATAATTGAACCTTTTCTTATAAAACGGTTGCCTGTATAGCGGTATAAAATGAACACTGGTACCTATACCTTTTTTGGCAAGTTGTTCT
>MWCF01000040.1 GCA_002069855.1 Elusimicrobia bacterium ADurb.Bin231
TCTCCCTCCACCCCGCGCTCATAAGTTCTCAAGGATATTTTATGTCTGTTCAGCACTTTTACGAAGTTTACATTCGTGCCAGCGGGCTTGAATATTTTATGCAGCCGTATTTTTCTGCCGAGTGCATTCACATCCGTATTTTCTATGTTGTTCACAAAAATTACAGTGTGAGGTACTCCTGTGTCCGCAAATGAGGCGCTGTATTTTTTTCCGTCAACCAGTATGCTGAAATCAAGTTTTATGTCTTTCGGGTCAGGCATTTTAACCTTCACATCATAATACGGATGTGAGTCGGCTGTACCGAGTATTTCCGATACGATTATTCCGGCATCCGCTTCAAAAGTCATTCTTTTTCCGGCTATCTTTTTTAAATACGCGAATAGGGATATGCATCTTGAGCCGTTGCCGCAGAAGGCGGCGCGCGAACCGTCGGAATTGAAATATACCATTTTGAAATCGTATTTTTTGGATTTTTCTACGAGCAATAATCCGTCCGCGCCTATTCCGAATTTTCTGTGACAGTATTTGCCTGCGAATCCGGCAGGTTTTGTTACAATATTTTCCCTATTGTCAATAACTATAAAATCATTTCCGCTTCCCGACATTTTTAAAAAATTTATGTGTTTGTTCATTTCAAAATATCCTCTAATGTTTCTCTTTTTCGTATCACTTTCCAATTTTTCCCCTCGACAAGAATCTCCGCGGGTCTTGGACGCATATTGTAGTTTGAAGACATTGAATATCCGTATGCTCCGGCGCAGAGTATGGCAAGATAATCTCCGGAAGTTACAGGAGGCAGTTTTCTGTCTTTGGCAAAAACATCCGACGACTCGCAGATAGGTCCTACCACATCGCAGTTGTGCTGTTCTCCTTGTCGTTTTAAAAGCGGTATTATTTTGTGAAAAGCGTCGTATATTGCCGGTCTTACAAGATCATTCATACCGGCGTCCACCACGATGAACTTTTTCTTAGCGGTTTTTTTCACGAATATAATTTTTGTAACCAGGATACACGTTTCAGCGACCATAAATCTTCCTGGTTCAAGTATTATAACGCGATTCTTTGGCAGATATTTTGTTATTGCGGCAGCGTAATCTTTAGGTTTAATTATTTTATCATTATTGTAATTAATTCCCAGCCCTCCGCCCATATCAATGTATTTTAGTTTAAGCGAATTTTTCTCTATTTTATTGATGAACGCGGATATTTTTTTCGACGCTATTTCAAATGATACTGGGTCTGTTATTTGCGATCCGATATGGCAATGGACTCCCGAAATCTCAATGTTTTTCAACGTCTTTGCCAATAGATATCCATCCTCCGCTTCATTGAGAGAAAGTCCGAATTTATTGTGAGACATTCCCGTAGTGATGTGCGGATGAGTTTTTGCGTCTATATCAGGATTTACTCTAAATCCTGTTGGCGCTTTTTTGCCGAGAGCCATTGCTATTTCATTTATTTTATAAAGTTCCGGAATGGATTCCACATTGAATAACAGAATGCCGGCTTTTAGAGCGGCGCGTATTTCTTCATCCTTCTTGCCTACTCCAGCGAAAACTATCTTTTTAGGATTTATTCCACATTTGAGAGCAAGTTTCAATTCTCCGCCGGACACGATGTCGCATCCGCATCCTTCTTTGGCAAGGATTTTTAAGATTTCCGGATTTGCATTGGCTTTTACCGCGTAACATATTATCCTGTTATGTTTGCTAAATGCACCGTTAAATTTTCTAAAATTTTCTATAAGTTTTTTCCTGCTGTAAATGTATGCCGGTGTAGAAATTTTATCGGCGATATCATTCAATAATGAATTGTCCATATATAAAATGTTCTTTTTGTAAGTAAGCATAATCACTCCTTAATCTGAATTCAAAAATATAATTGTAATATGCGTTAGATATTACGTATGACCAATTATAACAGAATTATTTGATCTCCGAGTATAACCGTTTTCCGAGTTTTACTGATAATGTATTTTCTTTGCTTTCAATCAATGTTTCAAGGATTTTTTTTGCGTATCGGGGATTATTTTCGCGCAGAGCAAAGATTGCTTTTAAGATTCTGCCGTTTCCGTCGCCGAAGGATTCTTCTGGCTTTTTCGCGTTAATCTTAACCTGTATATAATCATCCATTAGTTTGGTGTTTGTGTCAATGCCGGCATATTTTTTTGCCTCGGTAAAATTTCCGGTCAGGATCTGACTTCTGATAAGAATATTCAGAGCATTTCCGTCGTTGCCATTTATGGAAAGGATTTTTTTCGCTGTAATTATCGCTTTATCGTATTTCCCCTGCCTGTAATATAAATCCATTATTTCTTTCATAATTTGAATATTATTTTTGTCATACTCGATTGCTTTGTCAAACTGTTTTTCAGCCATTTCATAATTAAATCTTTTTTTATACGTCATCCCGAATCCCAGATAAACTTCAGCGCGATTTATACCGTATTTGACTGCTTGCGTGTAGTATTCAATTGCTTCAGTGTCAATTTCCGCCTGTCTGTATACTTCTCCCAGTTTAAATACAACTTCCGGATTTTTTTTCTTAAGTTTTAATGCTTCTTTATACGCGACTATCGCGGAATTATATTCGCTTTTTTTAAGATATGAATCTCCTTTTTGCGTGTAATATTCAATCTTTTCTGTTTTCAGCATACCGGCAGTGGGGTCTTGAATTTCTCTAAGTAAGATTTCATTTCCATCGTAAGAAAACAGGAATATATCAACCGAGAAAATAATAAGACATACAGTTAACCAATAATATATCGTTTTAATTTTTGCCATCGGTTTTCGCTATTAATTTTATAAAATTTTCAAGAATTTTATCTTTTATGTTATCTACGGATTTTCTTGCGGTTACAGTGCCTGCTTCAATGCATTCGTTAAACCTGTGCAGCTCTATTATGCTGACGTCTCCGACATTCGGTATCAACGCAAAATCCGCGTTGATTAACTGTCTGGATGTAAGAGATTCTCCCTGTATGTTTATTGCCTGCACCAGTGTTTTCAGCACGCTGGATGCTTCAAATTGAGAAGAATCAACTTTAGGGTAAACTGCTAAAATAAAATCCGCGCCCATAACCTTTGCGATATCTACCGGAAGATTGTCTACTATGCCTCCGTCTATAAGAAATCTGTGCCTGTATTCAACCGGTTCAAATACTCCGGGTACTGTTGCTGATGCCCGCATGGCAAATGCCAGTTCACCCTCTTTGAATACTATTCTTTCTCCTGTTTTTATATCGCAGGATATACAAGCAAATGGAATTTTAGTTTGGTCAAATCTTTTTTCGCCTATGTGAAATTTAAGATATGTTTCAAGCTTATTGGTGCTGAGTAAGGATTCATTTGTGAACATTCTTATTATCTTCATTGAAGACACATTGGAAATCTTATCCCACCCTATATCTCTGCCTATCTTTTCAAGTTCCGTGATTTGCATTCCCGTCGCATAAAGACCTCCTATAAGAGCGCCTGCGCTTGTGCCAACTATAATGTCAACAGGAATTTTATTCTCTTCAAGAACTTTTAGCACTCCTATATGAGAAAAACCTCGCGCTCCGCCTCCTCCTAACACCAGAGCTATTTTTGGTCTAGATTCTTTGAGACATAAAAATTCCGTCCATAAAATATCCCGTATGATATTTTCTTCGGAACTGTGAGCTGTTGAAATGCCGGATAATAGGATTGCGGTGATAAGAATGAATGTTCGTAGGAATCCAAAGACGAAAAACGAATTTGTTTCAATGTGCTTATTCAATATTTTTTCCGATTGCATTTTCTATATTTACGCGCGCTACTATCGCCTGTTCTATTGCGTTTATGTATTCAATATGCGTAACCAAATAGATTTCAAGTTCTTCCATCGACTTTAAGGAGTTATAATTTGTTTCTTTTTGGGAGTCGAAAATATCTTTTATTTCCTCGTAATCCTTTGTCCGTTCATTCACTATTTTCAGCGCGTGCGAATATTCCGCGAATGCCTTTCTGGTTTCAGCTTTTATGGAATCAATTATATTTGCTTTTGATATGGTTGCCTTGCGGTACTGATATTTTTTTTGCCTGATTCTTGAATATTGAGCGAATCCGTCGAAAATCGGTATTGTGATGTTTATTGTCGCGTTCCATGATTTTTTATCAAAAGGCAGTTGCGTGTCTTCCAGCTGGTAGTTTCCTCCCACAGCGATTGTCGGGTATCTCCCTGATAAGGATAAACTTACTTCAAGGGCGTCAAGTTCTTCCTGCAGCACTATTTTTTTTAATTCCGGCCTGTATTGCATTGCCCACGCGAGACATTTGTTCAAATCAAGTTCTATATGCTCGGATAAAAGTTCTCCTTTAACGGTAAAAGTCGTATCCAGTTCTATTCCGGCTATTTTGAGAAAATTTATTCTTGCCAGCTCAAGTTCGTTTTTTAAATCCTGTTCCAGATATTCAAATTCTCTCTTTTTTCTTTTTATTTTCAGCATTTCTCCCGCGCTCAATCCTGCAGGCATATTCTGCGGTATCCGTGAAGATATTTCATAGTAGTTTTCAAGTTTTTTCTGTCCGGCGAGCACTTTATAAAACGCCTTTTTTATTTCCGCTATAGTATTGTTTTTTATTGTTTCATAATTGCTTTCCGCGGTTTTAAGTTCAGTTGAAGCATACTTTTTCATAGCGTTCAGTTTGCCTGCGTTCCAGAGAATCTGAAAAAGCGAAATTTTAGCGGTATAATAATTGTATACTTCCGCATTATTTTCATTAGGGTCTTTTGTTGAAGGCAGTATTGTGCTGCCTAATATGGGTGCCAGAAGCAATGGACTTTCCGCCTCAAATCTGGAAATATTGGTGTTTAATTCAAGTTGAGGGTACATGCTGGATTTTGCTTCTTTAAGACGGTGCTGCGCTATTTTCGTATCCAATTGCGCTGTAAGTAATTGCTGATTGTTTAGAATTGCAAGGTTTATGCTTTCATCAAGAAGATAAACCTTTTCTACTGTGTCTGCGCGCAAAAGAAGCGTTTTACCCAAGATTCCGAAATCTGACGCGAATATCGCTAAAATAATTGCTAAAATCTTAAAATAAGTTTTCATAAAACTGATAATTGTTTTTTTACGGAACGCGTTGATGTGCCTCCGTCGCAGTCTTTTTTCTCGGCCGCGGATTTATAATCGAATATTTTTTTGACTGATGCATCGAATTTATCTGAAAATCTCTTCCATTCTTTTTTCGTCAGATCCTCAAATCTTTTTCCCGAAGAAATAAGGTAATCCGAAAGTTTGCTTACTATTCCATGCGCATGTCTGAAAGGTATGCCTTTTTTGACAAGATAATCCGCAACATCAGTTGAAAGTATATGACCTTTCCCGCATGCTTCCGACATTTTATCTTCGTTCACTTTCATAGCGGAAAACATTTCTGAAAATGCGGCCAGAGATATTTTTACTGTTTCGACTGAGTCAAACATCGGCTCTTTGTCTTCTTGCATATCCCTGTTGTAAGAAAGAGGAATACCTTTCATAATTGTAAGTATTGCCATCAGATTTCCGTAGATTCTTCCTGTTTTCGCGCGCAATATTTCCGCAAAATCAGGATTCCTTTTTTGCGGCATTATGGAAGATCCCGTAGTGAAATCGCTTGAAAATTTAATAAAACCGAACTGCTGCGACGACCAGATTACGAGTTCTTCGGCGAACCGCGATATGTGCATAGCGAGTATAGCGCAATCGGCAAGGAACTCCGCTATATAATCCCTGTCTGATACTGTGTCCACGGAATTATCTGATATTTTCCGGAATCCCAACAATTTCGCGGTATATTTTCTGTCTATAGGAAATTCAGTTCCTGCGAATGCCGCAGCTCCGAGAGGCATTACATCTGTTCTTTTATAAAGGTCAGAGAATCTTTCTTTATCTCTTTTCAGCATCCACGCGTAAGAGAGAATCCAGTGGGAAAAAAGCACAGGTTGCGCGTTTTGAAGATGAGTGAATCCCGGCATAACGCATGAAGGATGTTTTTTTGCCAATTTTTTTATCGCTGAAATGGATTCATCTATGTTGTCGTTGATATTTTTAATCTGATCTTTAATGTACATTCGTTCGGCAAGAACCACCTGATCGTTTCTGCTGCGCGCTGTATGCATCTTTCCGGCAGTAGTTCCGATTCTTTTCGTAAGTTCCAGTTCCACTGCCGTATGTATATCTTCCCCTTTAAGTTTTAATTTGCCTTTTTTAAATTCATCAATCATCTTTTTTAATGCTGATGTTATTTTTGATGCTTCCGCCCTCGTGATTATGCGGCATTTGGCAAGCATATCCGTGTGAGCAATGCTTCCTTGCATATCATATTCCGCGAGAACTATATCGTAGTCGATTGAAGAAACAAAGTTTTTTAGATTCATATAACCTCTGTTATAATTGCAATAAGTCAGTATTGCAATATTTGTCGTTTTTCACTCTGACTCATTTACGGTTTCTCATAATTGCTTCCACTTTGAGAGGCAACCCAAAAAGATTTATGAACCCTTCGGCATCTTTTTGATTATAGATATCTTCTTTCTCAAATGTGGAAAGTTTTTCCCAATATAGGGATTTTGCGGATTTTCTGCCCAGTATCATACAGTTGCCTTTGTAAAGTTTTAGTTTTACGCTGCCTGTAACATTTTCCTGAGTTTTGTCGACGAACGCGTCAAGAGAATTTTTTAGCAGAGAATACCACTGTCCGTAATATGCCAGTTCCGAATATTTTACAGCGAGGATTTCTTTATAATGAGCAGTTTCTCTGTCGAGAGTGAGAGATTCCAATTCCCTGTGCGCTGTATAAAGAATTACTGCGGCAGGCGCTTCATAGACACCCCGTGATTTCATTCCCACAAGACGGTTCTCGACGCAATCGGATCTTCCGATCCCGTTTTTTCCGCCTATCTTATTAAGTTGGTTTATAAGATTTACAGGTGTGTATCTTTTACCGTTTATTTTTGTGGGTATTCCTTTTTCGAAATATATATCAATTACAGTCGGTTTATTCGGAGCCCGTTCAGGAGAAACAGTCATCTGAAACATATCTTCTGGATATGTGTTTTCCGGATTTTCAAGTATCCCTCCCTCATAAGAGATATGCCACATATTGGCATCTGAAGAATACGGTTTTGCTTTGGTTACAGGTATTGGTATGCCGTGTTTCTTGGCATAATCTATCTCATCTTGCCTTGATTTCATTTCCCACTCGCGCCATGGTGCTATTATTTTTATAGAAGGCATTAGGGCTTTAAAAGTAAGTTCGAAACGGACTTGATCATTGCCTTTTCCTGTAGCACCGTGCGCAACTGCGTCTGCTTTTTCCTGTTTTGCCACTTCAATAATCTTTGCCGCTATAATAGGTCTTGCCAATGAAGTGCCAAGAAAATATTGTCCTTCGTAAACTGCATTTGATTTTACAGCTCTGAAAATATATTGTTCTGCAAATTCTTTTTTCGCGTCTTTCAGGTATGCGCGCAAAGCGCCGGTTTTCAACGCCTTTCTTTTTATATCGTTCAAATTCTCGTCGGTTTGTCCTACATCAACTATACAAGCAATAACCTCAGCAGAATAATGTTCTTTTAGCCATTTAATCATTACAGAAGTATCAAGGCCGCCGGAATAAGCAAGCACTATCTTCATAAAATATGTCCCCCTGACCTAAGTACAGTCAAAAATGCGTGGCAATAAAGTTTATTTATTCGTAAAATTTTGCCTGCATAACAAACTGTGTCTTATCAAATTTATTTTATTTATTATATAAAAAATATGTCTTTAATACAATAAAAAAATATCGGTAGAAATGTTGTTAGAATTTCCGGGAGATATGTCCAATTGTACAACCATTATACAATTGTTTCCGTTAACTATAATGTAAGTCCTTTAATGAATCCGCTTACCTCCAAAAAGAAATACTAATAGAACAAGGGCATTCGGTTCATATCCACTCCGGCTATCTTAAAAAGATAAAATATAAGTGACATTCCTATAGTGAATACAACTAAAAGAATGGATACTCTTATATCATTCCACTCATAAACTTTCTTACTATAAAACTGTGTCAATATGAACGAGAACGTAAACCAAAGAAATAAAAAAAATAGGAGATAACATAATGGAGATGGTGATAATTGACTAAAAATTATTAACGGAGGCAAACAAACAAGTCCACCAACAACAAGACAGTGTACAAGCTTTAAATCTTTGTTCCGAAATCTTTTTTTTATTTCTGTTAACTCTTTCATATCTTGAACACCTCCATCATTAGGATATAATTCAGAAGCTTTAAGCACATTTTGTTTGATACGCTCAAATATCCCTTTTTTTTCTTTTGGAAGCATATTATTATTCTCTTGGGCTGTTGATGGTTTATTCTCTTCCACTGGTTCATCAAACCCCTTCCCACACCACTGGCATTTTTCATTGTTCTCCGGGTTCTTTGCACCGCAATGCGGACATTCTTTCATCATAATTTTTTCCTCGCTTTGAGGATCTATTCCTCACAAAATCAAAAAGCCGGCAGCGCATATGTGCGCTATGCCAGCTTAAAGTGTTATACAAGCCATAACTCCGCTCGTAATTGTAATTCTATTCGTTGTTTTTGTCTCTACTTCAAAACCTACCCGCTTCCCTCTTTCCCAGCGTTTCATTTCGTTCTTTGTGAACTTCATAGTTTCTGAGAACAATCCATATCCGCCGATAACTCCATTTTATTTATAAATTTATCGTCATCAACAAAAAAATATAATTGAGAAGTAATTTTATATCGGCATTTGCGCCGATAAACTATATTTATTCGTCTATTGTACCGACTTTAAATTGTCGTATAAGACAAAATTTTATGATGCGGATCTTATTATTAAAAATGTTTTTTTATTCGGAAGTATTTTTATATCTGAAAATGTTTTTGTAAGTATTTCCTGTCCTCCGGAATCCAGATATTTGATTGTGATTTTGTGAGTCCCTTCGGTAAGAGGTATCCTTGACATTATTATTTTGTCAGGCAGACCGCGCCATGAACGTTTATCTGAAAGTTCCGTGACTGATGACACTGCGGTAAGAAGTTTTTTTACCAGAAGAGCGGTTGTATCCCCTCTCTCATTTTTTACTTTTGAACTGACTTTTCTGGTGAGTACGAATTTTATGGCGGCTCGCGCTATTGAACGAGCGTATATCCTGGAAAGTCTGTCCGCAAGATTTTTTACTGCTATTTCTCCGATGTCTTGAACGACAGATCCTTCAAATGTTTCGGATTCGGAATGTATTCTGATTTGTTTGATACGATACGGAATTGTTATATATTTTGGAAAAGCCATTCGTATCTGTTCATCCGCGGAGATTGCTCTTATTACAGCCTTTGCCTGTTCCATTTCTTCTTTTTCAATGCCGGAATAATTAAATCCTCCGACATACGTCCATGCCTTGCCGAAACTGATTTCAAAAAAATTGTCTTTTTTTATGGGTGAAAAACCGTTATAATTTAATATTATTAATTCCGCGGTTCCTGATGTGGTTGTTTGTCTTTTTACAGTATAGGCATTGCCGAATTCTTTTAGTATAGACGCAGATTCTTCTTTGAAGCCGAGCATATTAGCAGTGCGTATTGCATCGTTAACAAGTTCAATAGGAATTTTGGTGCCGTAATTTTTAAAGTATGTTTTATAAGCGTCCAATGCTTGTCTGTAGGATATATAAGAGTCGTTGATTTCCCCCATATTTTCATAAATCAGTCCCATAAGGTAACGCGCAAAAGCATCTTCTTTATAAGTATTTTTGTATCCGTAATTTACGTGTAAGGTTTTCAGCAGATGGTCAACCTGCCGCGCTTCTACCAAAGCGTCATGTCCTTTGTCTAACATTATATAATTGAGAGCGCAAAAGATGTGTATGAGAGTTCTTTCAAAATCCTCTCCGTAATAAGGTCTCATATTATCGCTTACGAGAAGTGTGGAAGATTCAGTCGTAATGCTTTTTGTGAAATGCTGTTCCGAGAGTTTTTTCGCCTTTTCAAAATGTAGATTGCTGGAAACATAGTCGCCGTTCAGATGAAATAAAAAACCGATTTCTAAGTGATATAGGAGAGCGTTTTTTTCTCCGTATACGGAATTTTTGTTTTGTTCAGTAAGGGCAACTGCGTCCGCGTATCTGCCGGAAGCGGTCATATCATTGATTCTTGCGTGAAAAGCAGTGTGAGTTGCGCAGGAGGAAAAAACTAAAAAAAACAGACAAAAATATAGTATGTTATGGAAAATACTTTTTTGCATGTAAGAAGATCCGGGAATGTTTAATGTGGGTTTTAAAAATAACAAAACATTCTTTTCCAATAAATGTATGCTTATGCTCTGAGATTTACGGTCAGTAAAGATTTTTTATAATTTGATGCCTGGCCTTTTGACCAACTTTTTTATCTTTTTTTGTCCGAGCCATGCCTTATTATTGGTTTCTATGTCTATCAATTCAAGATCTACCTGATAATAAACTACCCTTTTACCTTTAATTTCGTCAAGTATAGTGTTGATTGTTCCATTAAGCATAAAATCAGCGCCTATTTCTTTTCCAAAACTTTTTATAGTGGAACCGTCTGTGAAACCTGTTTGCTGATCCTTGCGCTCTTCTCGTATTTCTTCTCTTTCTGCTTTGGATGCCACAAAATTTACTCTGCCGGAGTTTATAAGTTCCCTCTGTAAATCTTTTACAAAAGTTTCCGTATTTATATGTTCGTGACTTTTATTTAAAACGCTTCCTACTATTATTTTGGGTTTGTTGTTTTTTGTCCGGACAAATTCCTCCAGCCATGCTCTTGAAAGAGCATCTTTTATCATTTCAGCGGAAACTATCTGGGAATCCGTGTCATTCCATTCTCCGCTTAAATCTATCTGTTCACCGGCTTCCGTTCTTGTGACTTTCGGAGCTGAGGCGCAGGAGATAACTAAAACAGGCAATAACATAATCAAATAACGGATAAAACTGTTTTTTACAAGGAACATTTTCATTCCCTCCTTATTATTTAAATTTTTTTGTGAAAGTTTTATAAAATTTATATGCTAATTATACTAAAAATTATTCAAAAAACAAGCAATATGCCGCCGGTTATTTTAAAATGTTTTTTAATGTAAATGATATTTCGCGTAGTTTGTCAGCAATAGAATTTTTTAACACGGCCCTGATATTTGCTCCTGCTCTTTTGCATGATTCTTCAGTGAACTGCGTGACAGGTTTGCCTGAAATTATTTTAAGAGGTATTTTTTCTTTAATGTCTTTGAGATATGCTATTTTCGCGAAATCGCATTTGTGTCTTCTCGGGATTCCTGTGATTCTTCCGGAATAATAGCCCGCGTCGGTATGATTTTCACCGAGTATCTTGCCGCAGTAAAAGTTTGCCTGTTCAGATGTTATTCGTTCAATTTGAGAGATATATGCGGCATTTCCGTTCGCTAAAGCGTCTTCTGCTGACTCATCCGCGTATTTCTCTATATCCATGTTAGAAGGACTAAACTCGCATTTTTCAGCCACCTCAGCGGTGTTGCGCAAAAATTCGGCGCAATGTCCTGCTTCGAGCATTTCAGATTCGGATTTGAGCCAAAAATGTTGAGAATCCGCTTTGAAAGCCGAGATTTTTTCGAATCGCGTTTTTATTATGATGTCGTGCGCGAGCCAGTCGTCAATGTTCAAATAATGCGTGTCGTTTGTCGCAACAGGTTTTACTCCGTGTTTCGAAGATAATTCAATCAAAGCTTTGTTGGAAATTTCTTCGTCGATTATTCCATGTTTGGCTATTTCCGCATAAAAATCTTTTCCGAATATATTTTTGTATTTCAGGAATATCGCCTCTGCTTCTTCTTTGCTTTTTTTTATATAAGTTTGGGAAACTATATTGAAAAAACACGCTGTCATAGCGATTATTCCGTTTTTGTATTTGGCAAGCAATTCCCAATCAACAAGCCCTCTTTTTTCATAATAATTATTTTTTATCCAACTTTCAGAAACCATAGATACAAGGTTTTTATATCCGGTTTCATTTTTCGCCAGAAGCACGAGATGGTATCTTGACGGATTCCGGTCCTGTATGGATTTTTGGGCGTTTTCAACAAAGTATATTTCGACTCCGAAGATGGGTTTGATCCCGTATTTAATACATTCGTCGAAAAATTCGTATACAAAAGGCATCTCTCCATGTTCCGTCATAGCAATGGCATTTTGTCCTATAAGCTTTGCCTTTTTAACGCCTTCTTCTATTTTTAACGCGCTATCGGAGAATGAGCCTGTGAAATGATTGTGGAGATTAATAAACATTTTTTTTTATTTTCCTTTTTGTCCCGGGATATCGAATAAAGAATCTTTTATTTCCACGTTGATTACCGCATTTTTTAAAAGCATTATTGTCTTTTGTTCGCCTGTATTATCAGATACGCGCACTTCTTTGGGGAACAAATATTTTCCAAAATACGCGTATTGCGGAAATTCCAGAATAATACCGTTATGAAAAATAACGCGTTTTACGGTATGGTTCTTTTTATTGATTTCAAAATCAAATTCTTTACCGTTATAGATATAAACCGCTCCAGCGCTTTCCTTGAGCTCCGCCGGCTCGAATCCCTGTCCGTCAAGTATTCTCAACATTTCATTTAACCATGAAAAGGAATTTCCAAGGTCATTAGCCTCACCCGATGATTTTACAAACACGACTCTGCCTTCTTTTGATATGATCACACTATTCATAGACGGCAAAAGGCCGTGAGTTTCAAACCTTGCCATTCCTGGATTTTTCAACAGAAAACTTCCGGATACAAAAAAAGATGTTTTGCCTGAGAATGATGTTATCTCGGAAAATCCGGAAATTGTTTTGATGCCTGTAAATGATTTCAATGCCCTTGCTTTTACCGCCTCTTTTGACCATTGCACTTTAGAGATGTGTTTTTTTATTTTTTTGGATATTTTTTTATTTTTTTCCAGAGATATTGAAGTTTCCCATGCAGTAATTGCGTTAGGCAGATCTCCGACGGAAAAATATGCGTCTCCGAGATGGTCGAAAATAACAGGGTCGTAGAGTATTTCGGAAGCTTCAAGTATGAACTTGACTGATTCCTTAAATTTTTTCTGTTTAAAATAGACCCATCCCAGAGAATCAAGATATGCCCCGTTTTTTGGATCAATTTCAATAGCCTTTTTAATCATCTCTTCCGCTTCTTCAAGTTTCAGATTCTTTTCAGCCCATGAATAACCCAGATAATTGTACGCTAGTGCGTTTGAAGGATCCAGTCGGATGATTTCTTGAAATGCCTTTTCGGATTCCGCAAGTTTTTTTCTTTTGTCGAACACTACCCCTGCTTGAAAAAGATATTTTGTGTTTTCCGGTTCGGATTTGAGAGCGGCATTTATTTCCTTTTCAGCAGCCGGCAATTTTTTCATTGTTTCATAATTTATAGAAAGAAAGAAATGAGCGTCAGAATAATTTGCGCCTGTTTCAAGCGATTTTTTTAATTCCTTTACGGCTTCTTTTGATTTTCCTATAACTGTAAGCAGTATGCCTTTATGGAGGTACGCTTCGCCGAATTTGTCGTCCAGAGCGATTGCCTCGTCGAAATAAGATATAGCGTCGTCGTAATTATTATCTTCCATTGATATCACTCCGAGATAATATGGCACGAACTGGTTGTTTTTGTCGATAGCTTTAACCCGGTTAAAATAGGTTCTGGATTTGTCGTAATTTTTTTGTTTAAGATTTATAATTGCTGCTTTTAGAAAAAGTTCAGGTTCATCATTGATTTCCTCCAGCACTGTGTCGTATAATCTGGCGGCTTTTTCATTTTCGTTTTGTCCGGCATAGAATTCCGCTAAAGACAGTAAAGATGATATGGAATTAGTCGCTTTTTCCTGCGCTTTCTCCAGATAAAAATCGGATTTTTCCTTATTGCCGATTTTTAAATAGATAAGGCCCAACGCTGAATACACTTCAGGAGACGACGGCTCCAATTCAAGAAATTTTTCATAAAAAATCGCGGCATTGTCGTAGATACCCAGTTTTGTGTATAAAAAAGCTGTATTGTGCAACGCCTTTTTATTTTGCGGTTCTTTGGCAAGTATTTTTTCATAAATCGTTATGGCATCTTTATAGTTTTTAGTGAATGCGTAAATACTTGCCAGGATATCCAGGGCGGGTGTGTCTTCAGGTTTAACTATGAGTATTTCTTCTATATGTTTTTTCGCGGACTCCATATCTCCTGTCATTAGGTATAAATCCGCGAGTCTTTTTTTCAAATAAACGGAATCCGTATCGTAAGAGAGTGATTTTTCGTATTCTTTGAGAGCAGTATAAGGATCTCCTGCCGCCTCGTAAACGTTTCCGCGGATATAATGATAATACGCGTCTGTTTGAGCCGCCGGCAGATTGAATCGCATAATAAAAAGAGTCAGTATTGTTGTTAAAAATATTTTGTTCATATTATATTTTTTTTAATTTTTCTTCGGCAAACGACAGCCGTATGTATAAAGGCAGCAATTTGTCAAAGGAATAATAGTTTCCCTTCTCCATTTTCGCAGCAGCGATTAGACCAACAGTTTCAGCGTCCGGAACGGCTTCTACGCAATGGAATTTGTCGCGAAATTTTTCTATTATTGACGGCCATCCTGCGAAAATTGTATTTTTATCTGCGGTATTTTTTAAATCCTGTATGCTTTTAATGCAATATGCTCCTTTTCTTTCGGATTGCCTGTATTCTGCCGTGTAAACCTCGTTTCGCAATGCGTCAACTACGGGGAAGATATTCGCGCTATTTTTGCTTTGTTTCATAGCGGTATAAAAAATGCAATCCAAACTTGAGATTCCAATCACCGGAATTTTCAAAAATTGTCCGTATATTCTGGTTAACGCGACTCCGATTCGTATGCCTGTGAAAGAGCCTGGTCCTGAGTCGACAGCCATAGAATCAGGTTTCTTTCCGGAAAGAACATTATCTATTAAATCGAATATTTTTGAAAAAGAATTCTTCGGAAGAATCAGATTTTTCTTTTTTTTTAATATTCCGTTCTCGAAAAACGCGGCTCCGCAAACTGCGCCTGAAGTTTCAATTGCCAGAAGCATATGCGGCTTTTTGAATTTTTTCAATTTTTATTCTCCTTTTATTATCATTGCCGGAGAGAATGTCTATTTTAAAAAACTTATCCGGAAGATATCTGCTTGTCAATTTATCGCCCCATTCGATTATGGTTATGCCGTCATCGGCGATGTAATAATCCAATCCGAGATTTTCAATATCGCTGTCTGTATTCAAACGATATAGATCTATATGCCGCACGGGGAAGGTGCCTCTGTATTCATTTACTATTTTGAAAGAAGGGCTGTTTATAAAAGATTTGACTTTCAAGCCCTTGCATATTCCTTTTGTCAATACTGTCTTGCCCGCGCCAAGCATTCCTGTAAGAAGAAGCAGATCTCCTTTCTTTAGGAACCCGGATATCGCAACTCCGCATTTTATGGTTTCCGCAGGATTCTTTGAAATAAAGGTTTTTTTCATAATTATTTATCGCGCAGCGAAAAGTGGTCGAATCCGCGGTCACCGATTTTAATAACTTTGCCTGTTTTGTTTATGTACGATATTTGTTTCTGCTTTGTTACTATTCCGATCTTCGAGAATTTTTTTGAAAATACAGCTGAGTGTTTTTGTGACGCCGTGAAAATGAGTTCGTACTCTTCTCCTCCGTAAAGCGCCATCCGCTCCAACCCTATGCCGGTTAATGACGTAAATCTTTTAAGCTCTGCCGATATAGGAATCTTGTCATAATCTATTACGCAGCCTGTTTTTGATTCTTCGCATAAAATCCGCAATGATTTGTCGAGCCCGTCTGAAGAATCAATCATAGATGTAATCTTTCCTGTGCGGGCGAGATAGATTCCTTCTTGTATCCTTGCGTTCGGCCTCAAATGTTTTTCCTTCAGATACTTCATTCCTGCAATGCCTTTTTGAAAAGCAAAAAGACCTGCTGCCGAGTCGCCGAAACTTCCTGTGCAAAATATATTGTCTCCGGGTGCGGCGCCGTTTCTTAAAATTCCGCGTTTGTTGAGCGTTTTTCCGATGAGAGATATGGACACGGTCAACCCTGAAAGAGATTTTATTATATCTCCCCCTATCACTTGAACATTATATTTTGCCGCGAGAAAATTTATTCCGCGATAAAGTTCGTCGATCTCCTTTATTGTGATACTGTTCGGCAGGCATAATGTTACAAGACAGCACATCGGTATGCCACCCATAGCCGCTATATCCGATAAATTCACCGCGAGTGATTTGTATCCTATATCAAACGCTGAAAAATATTTTTTGGAGAAATGAACATTTTCCGACAGAGTATCTGTGGTAACAAGCAGATATTCTGTGCCGGTGTTTTTGATTACAGCGCAATCATCCCCTATACCTGTAAGTATTTCTTTGCGTTTTGATACTCTGTTTGCCCTTTTCCGGATTCTTTCAATAAGTCCGAATTCTCCGATCTTTGATATTTTCAATTAGTTTTTCTCTGCAGTCTTGATTTTGTCTTTTAAAGCTGAAATTCCGGCGCCTACTGCTATTATTCCGCCGAGCACAAATCCTATGGAAATTGTGCCTTTAAGACAAATCAGAAAATCGTCCCACATATAAACCGGTAATCCGCAAATAAGTTTTCCGCCGAACAATAAAAGGATTCCTCCTATAAGGGATATGATTCCGCCTATTATTGCCAACATATAAACCACCTCCTTGTTGCGCTCCAATCAATTTTTACCTAAAACATTTTCCAGTATGCTAAGAACTTTTAAAAGTTCATTTTTGCCTGCTGTCAGCGGCGGCAAAAACCTCAAGGTTTTCTTTTTTGTGCAGTTGATTAAAAGTCCGGCTTCAAGGCATTTGTTAACTATTTCGGCTCCTTCAACGTAAAGTTCCGCGGCAGCCATATATCCGATACCCCTGATTTCTTTTATCAGTAACGGATATTTTTTTTGCAATTTTTTCAATCCGTTAATAAAAAACTTTCCGTTTCCGGTAATTTTTTTCAATAATTTTTTATTATTGACGAATTTTACAACTTCTTCCGCTGCGGCGCAACATATCGGATTTCCGCCGAAAGTAGAACCGTGGTCGCCGTATTCAAATATATCAGCAAGCTCTTTTTTCGCTATGGTGGCTCCTATGGGTAATCCGCCTCCCAGGGACTTTGCCAGAGTTATTATATCAGGAATCACACCGTAACTTTTGTACGCGAATAAATTTCCGGTCCTGCCTAATCCGCATTGTATTTCATCAAATATCAGAAGAATATTTTTTTCGCGGCAGAAGTTTCTCAATTCCGAGAGGAACTTTTTATCGGCTGGATAAATTCCGCTTTCTCCCTGCACGGGTTCGATTATCACCGCGCAGGTTTTTTTTGTGCACATCTTTTTTACCGACGAGATATCGTTAAATATTGCGAATTTAAATCCTTTCACCAGCGGCGCGAATCCTTTATGAAATTGCTTCTGTCCTGTCGCGGAAAGCGTTGCTATTGTTCTTCCATGAAAAGAATTTTCAAAAGAGATTATTTCGTATCTGCCGTCTTTATTCCCGAATTTTCTGGCAAGCTTTATTGCGCATTCATTTGCTTCTGCTCCGGAATTGGAAAAAAACACCTTGCCTTTAATAGACAATGTCGAAAGCATCATCGCGAGATTTACTTGCGGCCTGGAGTAATAAATATTGGTCAGATGTATCAAATTATCCAATTGTTTTTTTGCCGCGGAAATCACTTTCGGGTTGCAGTAACCTACCGAAGAAACAGATATGCCTGAAAACATATCCAGATACTTTTTGCCGTTCTCATCGTATAAATAAGAATCCTTGCCTTTTACGAAAACCACAGGCACTCTTTTGTAGGTTTGAAAAATATACCTTTTTTCTAAATCGATGTAATTCATAATATTTTCGTTCCTTTGGAATTTGAATCTAAAATATCAACTTCCCTTACTCCTTTTATTACAGCAGAAAGACATCCTTTAAGTTTGGGTATCATTCCGCCGGACACTATTCCTTTCTTGAATAACTCATCGGCTTTATTCGCGTATATAAGTTTAATTGTTTTGCCGTTTTTATCAAGCACGCCAGACACATCTGTAAAGAAAACCAGTCTGTCTGCCTTAATGGCAGTGGCTATTCCGCTGGCTACATCGTCGGCATTCATATTGAGCCAATCTCCGTTTGCGCTGTTTCCCAGACAGTTCATAACGCATATTTTTCCTTCGGCAAAATTTTTCTCAATTGATTTTTTGTTTATTCCGGCGAATTTTCCGACATAACCGAGTTCTTTTATTCTTCTTCCTCTTGTTATTCCACCTACGGCCTGCGCATTTTTAAGTATGCCGGCAATATTTTTTTGTAAGTTCTCAAGAACGCGTCTGACTATTTTTATGGATTTTTTCCCGGTATATCTGAGTCCGTTTACAAATTTCGGTTTGATTCCGGCTTTTTCCATTTCCTTGGTAATAGCCTTTCCGCCGCCATGAACCACAAGCACATTGCATTTCTTGGAATATTCAGAGATGCGTTTAAGTATATTTCCGTTTGCGATTTTATTGTCCATCAAACTTCCGCCGTATTTTACGACAATTGTCTTTTTTTTCATTTTTTCTTCCCTTTTTTGTAGAACGAAAGTCTCATATCTCCGTATTGTTTTTGTCTAAAACATTCAAGATTGCCAATGCTATCCGGCAGAATTTCTTTAAAATGATGCTGTCCTATTAAAATTCCATTTTCTTCCAGATAACAAGACGAATTTGCTATTTGGGTATCCAACTGTTTCATTTTGTACGGAGGCCCGATAAAAATTATATCAAATTTTTCGTTTAACGGCAATTTCCCTGAGGCATCGCACGGAATAACAGAGGCATTGTTTATAGCGCCGATTCTAAAAAGAGTTTCTTCTATGGATTTTACGCATCGCATATTATTTTCTATGAATACGGCTTTTTTCGCGCCGCGCGATAATGCTTCTATGCCTACAGAACCAACTCCCGCGAATAAATCAAGGAATTTTGACCCGAGTATTACGGGAGTAAGTATATCAAAAAGAGATTTCTTGGCGATTGCCAATAACGGTCTCGTCGGAACTCCTGCGGGACATTCAATCTTTCTTCCTTTGTATATGCCTGCTATGATTGTTATTGCCATTTAATAATTATATAAAGTTTGGATATGAAGTCAAGCGAAGCGGAACTGTGTCTTTTTTTATTTTGCTTATAGCGGGTTTCTCGCTTTTCAGTGGTTTTTGGCACGCGTGAATCGTGTGATATTAGTTTGACAATTCAGCATTAATTTGTATAATTTTTAACATAATGAGAGATGAACAAATAAATAAAATTAAATTGCTTTCCGACACTATAAGCAGAGTTTTTATAGGGAAATCCGAGATTGTTCGTCTTGTGATCGCCACACTTATCGGCAAAGGTCACCTGTTGATAGAGGATGTTCCTGGCATAGGCAAAACGCTGCTCGGTATCGCTCTTGCAAAGTCAATAGACGCATCGTTTAAAAGAATCCAGTTTACCAATGATCTGCTCCCTTCCGATATTTTGGGTTCTTCTATTTTTAAATCGTCGGATAGTAGTTTTGAATTCCGCAGGGGTCCGATTTTCAGCAATATCGTACTTGCTGACGAAATAAACAGAACCACGCCTAAAACTCAAAGCGCTCTTCTTGAAGCAATGAACGACGGAAGAGTTACAATAGACGGGAACACACTT
>MWCF01000041.1 GCA_002069855.1 Elusimicrobia bacterium ADurb.Bin231
GAAAATTTAAGACCGTAATGACGTTTCAAATAATTAGCAAAAAAAAGTGTTCCAAATTTCATTGGAATATAATTTAGCAGTAAACAGGCATTTTGTAGCATGAACATATCTCGCCAAGATGCCTTAATTCCCATTGGTTTTAAAATTTCGATTACTACAATTGCGTTATTTAATGAGCCTGCTAAACAGACGATGTATATTACAAAGAGCCCCCAAAAACTTATTGTCGATAATTGCAGAACATCCTGCCAATGGCCTGCAAGATACCATATTAGCAGGCCAACTATCAGTAGACTAAATATGATTTTAAACCATTTTATCATAATTCTCATTTGTAATTATATAACATCTTAATTATAATATTAACATAAAAATTTTGCCCAAAGGAATTTTTCATTATGGTTAATTACGAAAATATAAAAAGATGGTACAACCAAAAACATCTTAAATATGGAAACTCCACCTGGAGGCCTTATGAAGCTTACCCTGTTTTTCTTGATTATCTCAAACCAAAACCAAACACCAAATTATTGGACGTAGGCTGCGGAACAGGGTATTTTCTAAAAGCCGCTTCAGAAATAAAAATTGAAACATATGGAGTAGATATTTCTTCTAATGCTGTTGAAATAAGCAGAAAAAACAGCCCGTCTTCAAATATTACCGAAGTAAATGATGAAATTCTTCCTTTTCCGGATGCAAGCTTTGATTACGTTTGTTGCCTGGGTGCTTTGGAGCATTTTATTGATATGGACAAGGGAGTTAGCGAATTCATAAGAGTAGCCAGGCCTTCTGCTAAATTTATGATAATAGTTCCAAATGTGAATTATATTTATTGGAAAATCACAGGAAAAAGTGGTACAGAGCAGCAGGAAATAAATGAAAGATTATATTCACTCAAAGAATGGAAATCTTATTTTGAAAGTCACGGATTCAAAACACTCAACGTTTATCAGGATACGTGGGAATTTAAGAATGTCTTACAAAGAAAATCAAAGGGCATTTTTGACTTATTTTTAAGATATATATGCAGGCTTTTTTATTTTTTAATTCCGCTTTCTTATACAGAACAATTTATTTTTTTAATGGAAAGAAAAAACTAAATTCTTAAAAAAACGAAAATCTTAATATTTTTTTCTTCGGGATTAGGAGATGTCCTTTTTCTTGCTCCCGCATATTTAGCACTGAAAGACCTTTATACGTCATGTGAAATAACCGCCATTGTTCCTCAGTTGAAACACAATAAATTTCTGCTCGAGGAAATCTTTAAATTTGATAACACAATTAACCTTCAACGATTAAGAAGTTTTTCGCCTTTTGCAGCTTTTTCTTATTTTAAATATTTCTTTTCCTTATTGAAAACTATCCGGAGGCAAAAATTTGACATTGTTATAACGACAGTTGAAGCATGCCTGCCGGATCAATATTTGCTTACATACCTATCAAACGCCCAACAAAGGATTGGGCCCAAATATTGGCGCGGAACAAAAAATATTTACCGGTTCGCTCTCACCAATCAAGTAACCACATCTTTTGAAGAACACATTATTAATTTCCATTTTGATATTGTCCGCTCATTGAACAGTAATTTTGATGTTGACCATTATTTAAATAAAACAAAAGAGGCTCTTATCAAATCCGCGGAACCTTCGAATATTAAACTTGTTACCAACAAACTCTTGATTGTTTTGCCGGGCAGCGGCTCACAGCCTTATAAGCGATGGCCTTTTAAAAATTATTTAGATGTTATAAATAATGCTTTAGAAAATTATAATTGTGACATCGCTGTTATTTCAGGGCATGGAGAATACGACAGCCGAATCATCACGGATAAAATTATGAATAATCCTCGTTTTCATAATTTATCTGACTCACTTAACTTAAGACAGGTAATCGATTTATTCTTGAATGCGAATTTAATTATTGCTAATGATAACGGCCTTTTGCATCTCGCCGAATTTTTGGATAAACCAACGATAGGATTATATCCCGGCAATTGGACACACGTATCTAAAAGATATTTCGATAATGACGCTAAACATATTGTATTGCCGAAAAATCAAAAAGATTTTCTATCTGAAAAACTTATGAAGAATATTCGCCGCGGAAAAAAAGTTCAGGAACTTTGTGCAAAAGTAATTAATTCTATTACGGTTTGGGATGTCATTAATGAAATCAATAATTCAGCATTATTGAATTAACATGTTTGGAAAAAAAATGAATAAATTACTTAAAAATATCTTAACGAATACATTTAAAATATTTGGACTTAAAATTCACAAATCTGATAGAAAGTTTCCGGAACTTTGGAGCTCCGAAAAGAATTTTCAGATACTTTTTAAACAGATTGCCGACAGAACCGTTGTCTCTCAGGATAGATGCTTTATGCTGTACCAATTCACAAATCATCTTATCAAAAAACCGGGAGAAATAGCGGAAGTTGGAGTTTACAAAGGTGGAACCGCAAAACTTCTTGCAAAAACCTGCCCAAACAAGCAAATTCATCTTTTTGACACATTTGAAGGAATGCCAAATTCTGATACGACCATAGATTTTCACAAACATGGAGATTTTTCGGACATTTCAATAGACTCCGTAAAGTCATTCCTCAAAGATTGCGGCAATGTCGTATTCCATCAGGGCTTTTTTCCCGAAACTGGAACTGCCGTTAAGGATAAGAAATTTGCGTTAGTTTATATAGATGTAGATATTTACAGATCTGTCAAAGATTGCCTTGAATTCTTCTATGGCAGAATAGTGCCGGGCGGCGTAATAATAATTGATGATTATGAATCGCAGTATTGCCTTGGAGTAAAAAAGGCAATTACAGAATTCATTTCTGATAAACCCGAAAAACCAATAATCACAACTAAATATCAATGCATGCTGTTAAAACTATGATATCGCTGTTTTAATGCAGAACAATTATCCTCAAAGAATAAGATTATTGGTTTACCATTTGGCTTGCGATCCTGTACATAAACTCGTTTATATCTTCGCTTTCATTAAGCAATTTTTGCCTTCGCTGCCGCCAAATCTCTTTTAAATTATCAGTATTTAAAAGTTTCTCTGCAATTTCAAATCCAGCTTCGAAGTTATCACAATTGTAAAGCAGTTCATAATCCTTTTCCATCGCCTTGAGATATCCTAATGGAAGCGGATTGCAAAATATCGCAGGGGTTCCAAGCACTGCCGCTTCGGCGGCCATTGTCGCGCCTTCGCCAATGTACAATTTCGCAAACGCAAGCAAGTGGTGAACTTTTTCAGGGGACACAGGATTTTTATATTCAGCCATTGATCGAGGCAATACTCCCTCAGAGCTGATAATCACACGACCGTGCTTCGATATTTTTTTTATAATTTCAAGATATTGCTTTTCAGTATAACCATGCAGACCCGTATCGTGCACAGCCGACCATGAAACCATTCTCACAACGATAAAAGGATAATCAATATCTATTCCCGCATCTGTAAGCACCGAAGCATCAGGCGTAAAATATCCAGGATTCAAATACGACTGCACCCAAACGCCTTTAAACTTTCTCTCTCGTTTTCCGTGATTACCTAAGTAGCCAAGTCCTGTCATAACAATTGATACAAAAGGCAAACCGAGCATTCGCTGTAATTTCGCGTGCTCAGTATCCTCCTCGACAATCCTCGGTATTCCAAGCAAGCTGCCGATCAAACCTATCGTAACACCGGTTTCAGCGATTAGAATATCAGGCTTGAATCTCCTTACAATTTTCCACATCAAAATATAACGCAGCACAAGTTCGCGTGCCATTGAAAATATTCCGCCTGTTTGATGGCTCAGACAGACATACTTGAGATTCAGTTTTTTCAGCAGGTCAAGAGTAACGTCTTTTCCGCGCGCAGTTATAACAACTTTATCTTTATTTTTTCGGAAACGTAAAATAAGGTTCTTGAAAAAATGCACCTGCGAAGGATGGCTTATATCAACTATTACTCGCATGTATTTCCTCTGCTCACTGTCATTGCGAGAAGTCCCGTTGAGCGCGAGTGAATCGGGACGACGAAGCAATCTCTGGTCTTCGAATTTTTAGAGGCATCCTTCATTTTTATTTTTAATTTTTTATTTTTATTAAAATCTTGAATATTTTGCATACTTTGATTGTTAAGTCTTTTAGTAAGAGTAGATGGATTAACAAAGAAAAATTCATTTACAATGAAAAACCTCGGTATAAATGTCGAGGTATCTTTAGGATAGTCGAGGTTAATCCTTGCATGAATCCGTCTATTCTCACTTTGGCTTGAAAGACCAAAGTATGCGAAGTGATGCTGGATTTCATGAAATCAACAACCTCGCTTGAATGTAGCGCATGCTTTTATATTACCAACATACCTCGCCCTTTAGGGCGAGGTTGTTGATTTTTTCATTCTTAATCTAATACAACCATTCT
>MWCF01000042.1 GCA_002069855.1 Elusimicrobia bacterium ADurb.Bin231
TAACGAAAAAGCCCAAAAAGCTCTTGATAGATTGAAGAAAGAAATGGAGTTCAGAAAACAAGGTAAATGACAATATTTGTGTTGATAAATTTTTTATATTACCAAGTTTACTTCAGGAGTATATATTTGTATGTGATAGAGTCCAACGGCAAAAAGAAAACCGGCAAACTAATGATAATAAGGTAAATTAGAACTAATTTTTTCTTGACAACCTCTAACAAAAAATTATAATTAAAAGTATAATAATTTTTAATTAGAGGTTGTTTTTTTTATAGGGTGTTTTTGATTATATTATGATTTTAATAATTGATAACTATGATTCTTTTGTATATAATATTGTTCAAATTATAGGAAAACTCGATTCTTCTATAATTGTTAGTAGAAATGATAAAATAAATATTTCTGAAATTAACAATATTTCTCCTTCTCACATAATAATTTCTCCAGGGCCTTGTACACCTTCCAAGGCAGGTATATCGATACAAGTCATAAAGAAATTTGCCGGAAAAATTCCATTATTGGGCGTATGTTTGGGGCATCAATCTCTTGCCGAAGCATTTGGCGGGCGAGTAATCCATGCTGCAAAGTTGATGCATGGAAAAACCTCTAAAATATATCACGACGGGAAAACTATTTATAAAGGTCTTCCGAATCCTTTTGAGGCAACCAGATATCACTCTCTTATTGTCGAAAAAAAATCGCTTCCAAAATGTCTTAATATATCGGCTTGGACTAAAGAAGGGGAAATAATGGGATTAAGATTAAATAGAAATAACTCTTCCATGAGCGGGATTGCCAAACTGACTGAAGGCATTCAGTTCCATCCAGAATCTGTGCTTACAAAATACGGAAGTATAATACTAAAAAATTTTTTGAGGGAAAAATGATTAAAGAAGCTATAAATAAAATAATTTCGAAAGAAAATTTGGCAGAAAAGGAAGCAATAGATGTAATGACTGAAATAATGACAGGTCAGGCAACCGAGGCGCAGATTGCTTCTTTTATTACAGCGTTGCGGATGAAAGGCGAGACTGTGGAAGAAATAACAGGGTGCGCAAAAGTAATGAGAGAGCATGCAACGCGCATAAGAGTGCTTAAAAACGTTATCGATATTGACAGAGATGAAATTAATATTGACTGGGAAACAATATTGGATACCTGCGGCACAGGCGGAGATGGAACAAAAACTTTTAATGTGTCTACTGCCACTGCTTTTGTAGTCGCGGGCTGCGGAGTAATCGTTGCTAAACATGGGAACCGCGCGGTGTCATCAAAATGCGGGAGCGCCGATGTCCTTGAAAAACTCGGCATAAATCTTAATCTTACTTTTGAAAAGGTTGAAAAATGTATTAATAAAATAGGGATAGGATTTCTTTATGCGCCTCTTTTGCACTCTGCGATGAAATATGCTATTGGTCCGAGACGGCAAATAGGTATCAGAACAATATTTAACATACTCGGCCCTTTAACAAATCCTGCCGGAGCAAATGCTCAGGTTTTGGGAGTATATTGTCCGGAACTAACAGAGAAAATAGCTTTTGTGCTTAAGAATCTTGGGACAAAAAGCGCTTTTGTGGTTCATGGAATGGATTCTATGGATGAAGTTTCTATAACAGGAAAAACCCAAATTTCGTCTTTAAAAAACGGCATAATAAAAACATTTTCCATCAAACCGGAAGATTTTGGTTTTAAAAGAGCGACAGTCTCTGATATCGCAGGAGGAGATGCGGAAGAAAACGCTAAAATTATTATGGATATATTTAATGGCGCGACTGGCCCGAAACGAGATATAGTTGTTCTCAATTCGGCTGTTGCACTTACTGCCGCAGGCAAAACCAAACGATTCGCGGAAGGAATAATTCTTGCTGAAAAATCTTTGGATACCGGTAAAGCAATGAAAAAGCTGAAAGACCTTATTAGGTTATCTGGAGATTTGGAATGACTGTGCTCGATCAAATAATCAACCACAAAAAAGTTGAAATTGAAAGAAGAAAAAACGCGCTTCCGTTATCAATAATAACCAAATCATTGGATGCTCTTGAAAAATCGCGAGATTTTAAAAAAGCTATTTCAGTACCCGGCAGAATAAACATTATAGCGGAAATTAAAAAATCGTCTCCGTCAGCAGGTGTTATTTCCGATACTTTGGATGTCAGAAAGATATCGGAAATTTATGAAAAATCCGGAGCTTCAGCCATATCTGTACTCACCGAAGAAAAATATTTCGGCGGAGATATTTTCCACATAGCTTTAGTAAAACAAAAAACGACGCTTCCAGTGTTGAGAAAAGATTTTATATTGGAAGAGTATCAAATTTATGAATCAAAATACTTCGGGGCTGATGCAGTGCTTCTTATTGCTTCAATTTTAACCAAGCAAGAGATTATAAAGTTTTTTACTCTCGCAAAAAGCATAGGTCTTTCAGTTATTACGGAAGTGCATAAAGAAACCGAACTGGAAACAGTGCTTGAATCCGGTTCTGAAATAATAGGAATAAATAACAGAAATTTGTCGGATCTCTCGGTAGATTTAACTACGTCATTAAAATTAAAGCCTATGATTCCTGTTGATAAGATTGTTATTTCGGAAAGCGGGATAAAATCAAAAGAAGAAGTGAAAATGTTGAAAAATATCGGAATAAATGCTATACTAATTGGGCATAAATTTTTGGAATCTCCCGATATAGCAAAAACCATGCATGATATTAAAGTTGACGATTAAAGGAGGAAACTAATGGAAGAAGTAAAGATTTATTTATCAGAAAAGGAAATGCCTCGCGAATGGTATAATGTGCTTCCGGATCTCCCGGAACCGTTATCTCCGCCGATACATCCTGGTACCGGTAAGCCTGTAGGGCCTGAGGATTTAGCGCCTATTTTTCCGATGGAATTGATTAAACAAGAAGTTTCACAGGAAAGATGGATAGGAATACCTGATGAACTTATTGATATATATAAAATGTGGAGACCTTCTCCATTACAGAGAGCAATTCATCTTGAAAGGTTTTTAAAAACGCCAGCGCGAATATATTTTAAAAATGAATCTGTTTCTGCTGCCGGAAGTCACAAACCGAATACAGCTGTAGCCCAAGCGTATTATAACAAAAAAGCCGGAGTGAAACGACTCGCTACGGAAACTGGCGCCGGTCAATGGGGAAGCGCTCTTTCGTTCGCTTGTAATTTATTTGGATTGGAATGCACTGTGTATATGGTAAAGGTTTCCTACGAGCAAAAACCGTATAGAAAATTTCTGATGCAAACGTGGGGAGGAAAGGTCTATTCATCTCCAACTAATTTGACAAATGCCGGTAAAGCGGTATTGAAAAAAGATCCTAATTCACCAGGTTCTCTGGGTATAGCCATTTCTGAAGCTGTGGAAGACGCTGCGGCTCATGAAGACACAAAATACGCTCTTGGTAGCGTTTTAAACCATGTAGTTTTGCACCAAACTATAGTGGGACTTGAGACACAGAAACAGTTGAAGATAGCAGGCGAACAAGCGGATATTCTTATCGGATGCGTAGGTGGTGGAAGCAACTTCGGCGGATTTGCCGTACCGTTCCTGTCGGAGAAACTTAAAGGCAGAGACATAAAAATAATCGGCGTAGAACCAACCTCTTGTCCCACTTTGACAAAAGGTCCGTTTAGATATGATTTCGGAGATATTGCTAAAATGACCCCGCTGCTTATGATGTATACTCTCGGGCATTCTTTTGTTCCGCCGGCCATTCATGCAGGAGGATTGAGATATCACGGAGCAGCTCCGATTGTTTCAAATCTTGTCAATCAAAAGATATTTGAAGCAGTCGCTTATCCGCAAAATTCCGTTTTTGAAGCAGCCATAATGTTCGCAAAAACCGAAGGAATCATTCCAGCCCCTGAAACTGCACACGCCATAAGATGCGCAATTGACGAGGCAATAAAATGCAGGGAAACCAAAGAAGAAAAATGTATAGTGTTCAACTTTTCCGGACATGGACATTTTGATATGGTCTCGTATGATAAATATCTTTCCGGAAAACTCGAAGATTATGTATTGCCTGAAGATAAAATAAAAGAGGCATTGAGTGAATTGCCGGATATAAAAATATAATTATTATGGTCAAGATTAAGTTTTGCGGTATTACAAACGAAAAAGATGCTCTCTGGGCCGCCAATATGGGAGTGAATTATGTTGGACTAAATTTTTTTCCAAACAGTCCCAGAAAAATTTCCGTCGGCATGGCAATGAAAATCGCCTCAGGGCTGCCTTCTTTTGTAGAGACTGTTGGCGTTTTCGTTGATGAAGACATAAAAAACATATTGAAAATAACAAAAAAAGTTAAATTTTCTTTGTTGCAATTACATGGCAATGAATCTCCTGAATATTGCGAGGAACTTGCCGGTAGATTGAAAGACTTGATCGTGGTTGAATCTCTTTGGAAATCGCAGGTTAAAATAATAAAGGCTTTTCGGGTAAATGCGGATTTTGATACTGAATGTTTGAAAAATTACAATAGCGCGGATTATTTTTTATTGGATACTTATGTTCCCGGGATAGAAGGCGGGACTGGTGTTTCATTCAATTGGGAAATTGCCGTAAAATCAAAAGAAGCCGGCAAACAGATTTTTCTTGCTGGCGGATTAAACCCGGAAAATGTCGCTTCAGCTATAGAAAGAGTCAATCCTTTTGCAGTGGATGTGTGTTCTGGGATAGAAAAATCTCCTACTAGAAAAGACCATGAGAAGATGCATCGTTTTATAAAAGCAATCCGGAATATTTAAATTTCCTGCGCTTTAATATAAAATTTCACAGGAGTCCCATATTGTTTTTACGCGATAAAATCAGTATTAGGAGTGTTAAAAAAATATTTAACTATAATTGGCAGCATACAGGGAAGTGATTCCGTATTTGTTTTTCCGTCTCTAAACAGAATTCTTCAGCTTCTCTACGCTTCAATAGAAATGACGGAACAATACTTTTTCAGCGCAATCATATCAGGAGTAATTTAATGCTTTACGATTTTAAAAATATTGAAAAAAAATGGCAGAAATATTGGGATAATAAAAAGCAATTTAAGGTCAAAGAAGATCCCCAAAAAAAGAAGTTTTATCTTCTGGAAATGTTTCCGTATCCTTCCGGAAAATTACATATGGGGCACGCGAGGAATTATGTCATTGGAGACACATTGGCCAGGTATCTCAGAATGAACTCCTACAATGTTCTTTATCCCATGGGATATGATGCTTTTGGTCTGCCCGCAGAAAACGCGGCGATTAAAAACAAAACACATCCAGACAAATGGACGGACGCGTGTATCAATACCATGATAGAGCAGCAGCAGCGTTTGGGGCTCTCTTACGATTGGGATCGTTTGGTTATAACTTCGAAACCGGAATATTATAGATGGAACCAATGGCTCTTTTTAAAATTGCTGGAAAAAGGTTTGGCTTATAAAAAAGATGCTATAGCTAATTTTTGCCCAAAATGCGGAACTGTTCTTGCCAATGAACAAGTAATCGACGGTAAATGCTGGCGCTGCGATTCTACAGTGGAAGTCAGAAATCTTGAACAATGGTTTTTAAAAATAACCTCCTATGTGGAGGAATTGCTTCAAGATATTGATAAATTATCCGGCTGGCCGGATCGCGTAAAAATGATGCAGAAAAACTGGATCGGCAAATCAAAGGGGCTTTTAGTGGAATTTCCGCTTAAAACCGAGAATGCAAAAATAGAAATATTCACGACAAGGCCGGACACATTGTATGGAGTCACTTTTTTAACTTTGGCATGCGAGCACCCTCTTATTCCGGAATTAATTAAAGGGACCAGCATCGAAAAAAAAGTCAAAGATTTCATTAATAAAACAGTGGTGCAAAAACGAATTTCCAGGCTCGAAGAAAAAAATAAAGAAGGCATATTTTTAGAAAAATACGCGGTAAATCCCCTAACCGGCGAAACAATACCTTTATATGTCGGCAATTTTGTTCTTATGGAATACGGCACAGGCGCCATAATGTGCGTGCCTGCTCATGACCAAAGAGATTACGAATTCGCAATAAAATACGGTTTGCCGATAAAAGAAGTTATTACAGGTAAAAACAAACCGGGAAACGCAGCTTATACTGAAGAAGGTATTTTGACAGCATCCGGAAAATTTGACGGTATTTCTTCTCCTGAAGCGATTTCTAAAATATCCGATTATGTCGAAGAAAAAGGCATTGGCCGTAAAATCGTACAGTATAAACTCCGTGATTGGCTAATTTCGAGACAAAGATACTGGGGAACACCTATCCCTGTTGTTTATTGCGAAAAATGCGGTATGGTTCCTTTGAAGGAATCGGATCTTCCTGTGCTTTTGCCTCAGGACGTGGAATTTACAGGCAAAGGGAATCCGTTGGCGAATTCACCTTCATTCTCGGAATGCGAATGTCCTAAGTGCGGAAATAAAGCTCGCAGGGAAACAGACACAATGGATACCTTTTTTGATTCCTCATGGTATTTCAAAAGATATTGCGACCCCAGAAATGATAAAGCGTTGTTTTCTAAAGAAAATGTATCATACTGGATGCCTGTTGACCAGTATATCGGAGGAATAGAACACGCTATAATGCATCTTTTATATTCAAGATTTTTTACAAAAGCGCTGCGGGATATCGGTCTTTTCACGTATTCCGAACCTTTTCAAAACCTGCTTTGCCAAGGAATGGTCTTGTTAAACGGGCAAGTGATGTCCAAATCCAAAGGCAATATTGTTTCAGTCGATGAAATGCTTGATAAATACGGAGCTGATACCGCTCGATTGTTTGTGCTTTTTGCCGCGCCGCCGGAAAAAGATCTTGAATGGTCCCCGGAAGGGGTGCAGGGTTGTTACAGATTTTTAACAAGGGTATGGAACCTTGTAATCGAGCATGCCAATAACTCCGTCAGCAGGAGTGCCACTGTCTGCGACAATTCGCAAAAATCAGATGAGGATTATGAACGGGTAAGAAATAACACAATAAAAAAAGTTACCGTTGATCTTTCCGGAGATTTTCATTTTAATACGGCAATAGCCTCAATAATGGAATATGTAAATTATCTTTACGCTGGAAATTTCAATGTGTCGGCTGAATGCAAAGATAAATGTATAAAAACACTGGTCATATTACTGTCGCCGTTTGCTCCTCATATATGCGAAGAGATGTGGCAGATTCTCGGAAACAAAAACACTATTGCGGATATTTCATGGCCTGTATGGGATGAGGAAAAAATCAAACTTGACAGAGTCAGTATTGGCGTTCAAATAAACGGAAAATTCCGGGGCAGCATAGAAATCCCCGCGGATTATCAACAAAACGAGGTCATAAAGTGCGCAGTGGAAAATGAAAAGATAAAAAAATATATTTCAGGAAAAAATATTTTAAAAACGGTATATGTACCCGGCCGGCTTCTTAACATTGTTATAGGAGGGTAAAATGAAAATTTCCACAAGGTTATCAGGAACCATTCTTTTATATTTTACGGCTTTATTGTCAATGGTGCCATTTTTTAGCATGGGTTGTGCTGCTTACAAACCCGCAGAACAGGTTCTTCCGCAAAACATACGAAAAATTTCTGTGGAAACATTCAAAAATTCGACTGTTTATTACGGGATGGAAGAAAAACTTACAATAAAAATAGTTAACGAATTCATACAAGACGGCAGATTGGCTGTCGTAAATCCCGGTGAGGCAGACGGAATTTTACATGGTGAAATTATAAGTTATGTGCTTGAACCGTTGGCATATGATGAAAATCATGTTGTAAAGGAATATAAATTAAGAGTCATCGTAAATATCTCGCTATCTGACAGAGAAAAAAACGAAGTTGTATGGATAGAAAAATACCTTGAGGGAAGTTATAGATTTTTCAATCCGCAAACATTCGGAGGATTATCCGAAGAAGGAGTCAGAGAAATAATATGGGATAAACTTGCCAAGAGCATATTGAAACGCACTATCCACGGTTTTGGTTCTGTCACGGGAATCAGCGAAAAAAAGGTTCCTTTGAAAAAAGAATGAAAACGAAATTTGGAGCAAACCGATATGTCCCGCAATAGCTATAATAATATCACTTCCGACAAAGATTCTATTTCTCCGGTATATCTGTTTTATGGCCCTGATGAATATTCCAAAAATGAAGCGATAAAAAAGATTGAAATAAAAATCATAAATCCTGAAACAAAGGAATTTAATTATAATCTTTTCCATATCCCTGAAACCTCTCTTGACAGAATTATTTCTTCCGCAAATTCTCTGCCTTTTATGTCAGCAAAACGTCTGGTAATATTAAAAAATGCGGAAAAGATCACTGCTGCTCAAGATGAGATGCTTAACGAATATGCCGCAAATCCTTCATTAAGCACCTGTTTGATCCTTGTAGGAGGAGAAAAATTACCGAAGAGATCTGTTTTTAACGATATAGCAAAGAAATACCCCGCAAAAAATTTTCGAAATATTTTTGACAATGAATTACCGGGTTATATCATTGAAGTGTTCAGAACCAGAAAAAAACGAATATCTTACCCTGTAGCCGAGGAACTCGCGGATCTATCGGGAAAAAATCTCTATGATATCAGAAATGAAATTGAAAAAATCGTTCTGTATGTAGGAGAAAATGAAGAAATTCGCGCGGATGCAGTAAGAAAATGTTGCGGAAATATCAAAGAAAACAGAATATTTGAATTAATAGATTATATTGTAAGAAAAGATTTTAAGATGTGTTTTCATCTGCTGGATTTAATATATTTGGAAGGCGAAGACGAATACGGCGTATTAAATATGATATCAGCCAATTATAAGAAGTATCATAAATATCATGAACTTCTTAAAGAAGGCGTTTCTGAATTTTCAATTTTGGCGAAACTCGGTATAACGTATTATAAAGATAAATTTTTAACCAATGCCAGAAGATATAATATCATAACAACCGGCATTATATTAAAAAAAATACTTAATACCGAATTAAAAATGAAATCCGGATATGGATGTAAAACTGAAATAGAAAGATTAGTTTTTGACCTTTGCAATCTTTGTCGATAGACGTGATATTTTGCGCGCGGCGGTATTTTTATGAATTATCTTTCTTTTTGCAGCTTTATCGAGGATGCTGGAAACTTGACGAAAAAGCGTATTTATTTTTTCGCTGTCCTTATTAGTAAGCGCGATATTTAATTTTTTTATCGCTGTTTTAATATTGGATTTAACAGCCCTGTTAAATATCCGTCTTTTCTGATTTTTCCGTGCCTCTTTTAAAGCCGATGTATGTCTGCCTGTTTTAAGTTTCATAATGTTTAATTTTATAAAATATTAAAAAAAATGTCAACAAAAAAGTTAATATGGACCAGAAAAAAATCATAAGTTACATAGGAAAAGTTACATCAGGCACTATGCTTTCCAGAATAACCGGTTATATACGGGATATGCTTGTCGGATGGCTGTTCGGAGCAGGCATGTCCGCTGACGCTTTTTACGCGGCGTTGCGGATTCCTAATCTGTTGCGCAGATTGATGGGCGAAGGTTCAATGTCATCATCTTTTATTCCTATTTTCAGCGGTTATGTCGCTTCCGGCGACGCTGAACAAACAAAAAAAATTTTTAATATTCTATTCACATTTTTAGTGGTTATCCTTTCAGGATTGACATTCTTGGGAATATATTTTGCTCCTCAATTAACCCGTGTGGTAGCATACGGATTTATAAAAGATCCTGCCAAGATGCAGCTTACTATATTGCTCACGAGAATTCTTTTTCCTTTTTTAATCTTTATTTGTCTTGCCGCATTTTTGCTGTCGGTCTTGAATACTCTTAAACATTTTTTTATACCCGCGGTGGCTCCGATGTTTTTGTCATTTTCGGAAATATTTTTCATATTAGGGATATCGCCGCTTGTTGCAAAAGACAAAAGAATACTCGGCCTTGCGGCAGCCGTGGTCGTTGGAGGTTTGCTTCAGTTTGTTGTGCAAATTCCTCAAATAAAAAAATGCGGTTTTAATTTTAAGTTAAATTTCGATTTTTCTCATCCCGGGCTTAAGCATGTTCTTCTGTTGATGATTCCTGCTATGTGGGGAATATCAGTGGATCAAATAAACGCTTTTGTGGATACTTTATGCGCTTCTTTTTTACCGGAAGGAAGTGTTACCGCACTTTATTATTCTAATCGTTTAATGCAATTGCCGCTGGCATTGTTCGGTATAGCGGTCTCCACAGTTTCACTGCCTCTTATGTCAATTAGCGCTTCCGGCCGGCAAAAGAAAGAAATCAACAACATACTTTCTTATTCTTTAAAAATATCATCTATGACTTTGATACCTGCGATGGCAGGCCTTATTGCCATAGGAACGCCTATTATACGCCTTTTATTTGAACACGGAAAATTCGATTCCAGAGCAACAGAGCTTACAAACACGGCTCTTCTTTTCTATTGCTTGGGACTGCCGGCATACGCATATAGCAAGATTTTAGCTGGAGGATTTTATTCTCTTAAAAAAAATAAAATTCCTGTTTACATTTCCACTTTTTGTATGACGATAAACATAATATTGAACATAATATTAATGGAATATATGGGAATAGGAGGATTGGCGTTGGCAACAGCAATATCATCTTGGATCAACGCTATATTGCTTTTCAAGCTTCTACGACAATATACCGGCAGATTGGGGGAAAGGGATTTGATTCCCTTTATTCTGAAAATTGCAATCGCTTCGTCCTTTATGGCCGGGGTATGTTATGCTTTATCCGAATTATTCAGCAATATCGTGTTGTCGGTTTTAGTTCCGATAAGTTTTGGAATATTTATATATTATATTACTCTGCGCGCGATGAAAATAAAGGAGTTTAAAACTGTAATTGATATTATAACCGGTTCGGAGGATACAGATGCCGGCAAATGACAACGGACTTGACATCGCTTCCCTGCCTGATTCTCCGGGCGTTTATATTATGAGAAATCACGCGGGGAAAATTATATATGTCGGGAAATCGAAATCCATACGCAAAAGAGTAAGTTCATATTTTTTAAAAGGCAGCATGTCCGTTAAAAATTCTATCCTTATAAATACGATAAAAGATATAGATTATATAAAAACTTTTAACGCGAAAGAAGCATTGCTTTTGGAGGAGATGTTAATTAAAAGATTCCAGCCCAAATACAATGTATTGTGGAAGGACGATAAAAAATATCCGTTTATCAAAATAACTAAAGAGGATTATCCGCGTGTTACGATATCAAGAATATACGATAAAAGTTCCGGAAGATATTTCGGACCTTATCCTGATGTTTCGGATATGAAACACACTCTGGCTCTAATTCGAAGAACATTTTCAGTAAGGCCTTGCAATTATAATCTCTCAAAACGCAAGATCCCATGCTTATATTACTCTATGAAAAAATGTCCGGCCCCGTGCATAGATATGATATCAAAAGACGCTTATAAAAAAAGCATCTCCGAAATAATTTTATTTTTGTCAGGTAAAAACAACGATTTGATTAAGTCGATTAAAAATGACATGGAATCAGCCAAACAGAAACTTGAATATGAAAAAGCAGCTTTTTTAAGAGATAGATTGTCCGCGATTAAAAATACGTTAATAAATGTGCGCGCCAATCAGTCGACAGTGTCCAAAATATTGTTAGGCGCCAGTCCTGTATCATATCTTGAAGATCTTGGCTCTATTGTCGGTTTTTATCCCCGGCGCATAGAAGGGTTTGACATATCCAATATCTGCGGGAAGATGGCGGTCGGTTCTATGGTGGTGTTTCTAAACGGAGAACCTGCTCCTTCTGAATATAGAAGATTCAAAATAAAATCCGTAAAAAAGCCGGATGATTTTCTTATGATGCAAGAAATGCTTGCCCGAAGATATGCCGATATTTCCACAGGCACTGCTGTTCGGCCGGATATGATTGTTATTGACGGCGGCAAAGGCCATCTTTCAGCTGCTGTGGAAACTATCGACTCCTGTTTCGGTGCAGATAAAAGCCCTAAAATAATTTCCATAGCCAAACGCAATGAAGACATATATGTTGTCGATAAACGGGATCCGCTCCAGATGGATAAAAATTCACTTGCACTGAATTTAATAAAATATATTAGGGACGAAGCCCATAGATTCGCAGTTTCATACCATAGGTTATTAAGAAGAAAAAAAAGCGGCATAACAGCATTGTTATTATTATTCTTGCTGAACAATCTTGTTTGCCGGCAGGGAACAATCTATCTCAATAACGGCAGGTCTATAAGCGGCAATATAGAATTAAAACACGACGGATACATAATAGGAACAAGAACATATACTATCACTTTTTCAAAATCCGAAATAAAAAAGATTGTATATCAAAAAGGCGATAATAAAATTTCCAAGAGTAATACAAGGAAACATTCGGTAAAAACGGCAAAATCAAAGAAACAGCCATCCGGCAGAAAAAAAAGCGCAGGGAATAATTATAAATATGATCACTATATATATTTTTACTCCAAAAAATACAACCTTGATCCTGCTTTTGTCAAAGCAGTTATGGAAACGGAATCCAATTTTAATCCTTACGATATTTCATATAAAGGAGCCATAGGCCTAATGCAAATTATGCCGGAGACAGCCGCATTGATGTGCATAAATCCGAATAATATAGAAGAAAACATAGAAGGCGGGGTAAGATACCTTAATTATATGCTGGATTGTTTTGGAGACGCGAAATTGGCACTTGCGGCATACAACGCTGGTCCCGGAGCGGTAAGAAAATACGGCAACGCAATACCTCCGTATAAAGAAACCAAAGAATATGTGGAAAAAGTAATGACAAATTATAGAAAACACAAAAGAGACAAGCAATTATGGTACCTTGTCGGAGATAACGGAAATATATTAATAACGGATTTACCAACAGACATAAGGTACAGGCGGTTCAGAAAATAGAAATTCGAATCTCAATAAATGAAAAATATAAAAAAATTAATTCTTGAATCAGATTATCCAAAATTTTATCAGGAAGTATGGCTTGAAGTTCTTAAAATATCTCCGGGTACGGTAAAGACATATTCGGAAATCGCAAAAGGAATCGGCAGGCCAAAAGCTCAAAGGGCTGTTGGCACCGCGTTGAATAAAAATCCTTTTGCGCCTGTAGTGCCATGCCATCGCGTAATAAGAAAAAACGGAAATTTGGGCGGATATTCTAAAGGCGTCAAAACCAAAATTCTCCTCTTAAAAAAAGAAATGTCAGGTATGTTCAGATCGATGCCCGATTTTAAAAAATAAATATAAATTATTTTTTACTTGACAAAATAAATTAAATATTACATAATGTTAGTGTGTCCAAAAGGCACGTATTTTTAAATATAGGAGGTAGTAAAGTAGATGCGTGGTAAAGTGAAGTGGTTTAATAACGCCAAGGGTTACGGTTTTATAGCGAAAGAAGACGGTTCCGGTGATGTGTTTGTACATTATTCGACGGTCAGCGGCGACGGTTTTAAGTCTCTATCAGAAGGCGATACGGTTGAATTCGACATTGTTGACTCACCGAAAGGCCAAAAAGCTGAAAATGTAAAAAAGGTACAATAATAATAAAAATTATTGACAAAAAAACCTCCGAATCAAATCGGGGGTTTTTTTTATGACCCGCATAATGTATTTACGTATTTACATAGAGTCAAAAATTTGGTAAAATAATAAATTATGATAAATTACATTGTTAGAAAAATATTCGGAACGAAATCAGAACGGGATGTAAAAAAAATACTTCCTATCATATCCAGGATAAATGAAATAAGCAGCATGATCGCCAAACTTTCGGATGACAGTTTAAAAATGAAAACCGACGAGTTTAAGAATAGACTTCTTTCCGGCGAATCACTGGACATATTGCTACCGGAAGCGTTTGCCGTTGTGAAGGAAGCATCTTCAAGAACAATTGGGCTGAAACACTTCGACGTGCAGTTGATAGGCGGAGTGGTTCTGCACCGCGGGAAAATAGCTGAAATGAAGACAGGAGAGGGCAAAACCTTGGTGGCGACTCTCTCCGCATATTTAAACGCGCTATCCGGAAATGGCGTTCATATAGTTACTGTAAACGATTATCTTGCCAAAAGAGACCGGTTATGGATGGGACCTATTTTTGAATTTTTGGGAATGTCCGTGGGGCACATACAGCATGACACATCCGACGAAGAAAGAAAGCAAATGTACAATTGCGATATAACATATGTCACAAATTCCGAATTAGGGTTTGACTATCTGCGCGACAATATGAAACACTCCGTAGGAGAACGAGTTTTGCGAAAACTTAATTACGCTATAGTTGACGAAGTGGATTCAATACTTATTGATGAAGCGCGAACCCCTTTAATCATATCAGGACCTGCGGAAGAATCTACTGATAAATACTATATAATAAACCGTATAATTCCGTACCTCAAGAGAAAACTGATAACTGAAGCGGAAGAGGTGGACGCGAAATACAAAGGGATAGATTTGTCACTTGGTTACGATGCCGTTGTTGACGAAAAAAATAAAAATGTTACGCTTACGTCGCAAGGCGTGGCGAAATGTGAAAAGATGCTCGGTGTGAAAAATCTCTATGACGATGTTCAATCGGAATGGATACATCACATAACACAGGCATTAAAAGCGCATGAGCTTTTCAAAAAAGACGTGGATTATGTAGTAAAAAACGGAGAGGTGATAATAGTTGACGAATTTACAGGTAGATTGATGCCTGGCAGAAGATGGTCGGAAGGTCTGCATCAAGCGATTGAAGCAAAAGAAAACCTGCGTATCGCCGAGGAGAATCAAACGCTTGCAACAATAACTTATCAAAACTTTTTCAAATTATACAACAAACTTGCCGGCATGACTGGAACAGCCATGACTGAAGCCGGAGAATTTTGGCACATATATAAATTGGATGTAGTTGAAATGCCAACAAATAAACCGATGATCCGCCATGATTTTTCCGATGTTATTTATCGTACGGAACGGGAAAAGTATGACGCCATTATTCAGGAAATTGAAGATATGTATAAGATGGGAAGGCCTGTTCTGGTAGGGACAAGATCAATAGAAAAAAACGAAAGATTAGCCTCCATGCTGAAGAAAAGAGGCATACCTCATCAGGTGCTTAATGCCAAATACCATGAGCAGGAGGCGCAGATCATAGCTCAGGCTGGAAGAAAAAAAGCGGTTACAGTGGCAACCAATATGGCAGGCAGAGGCACAGATATAGTTCTCGGGGGAAATCCATCTGAAATAAGCGAGCAGGAGGAGGTTAAAAAACTCGGAGGTTTGCATATTCTCGGCACGGAACGCCATGAAGCGCGCAGAATCGACAATCAGTTAAGAGGAAGAGGCGGCAGGCAGGGCGATATGGGCTCTTCAAGGTTTTTCCTATCTCTTGAAGACGAGCTTATGCGGCTGTTCGGCAGTGACAGAATAGCTCCAATAATGACAAGACTCGGAATGCAGGAGGGCGAAGTTATAGAACATCCATTGGTGTCGCGCGCAGTTGAAAACGCGCAGCGTAAAGTTGAAGAAATGAATTTTGAAATCAGAAAAAATCTTCTCGAATACGACAATGTGATGAACAAACAAAGAGAAGTGGTTTACGCCCTCAGGGATTCCGTTCTCGCAGGAGAAGGCATCTCGGAAAAAATAATGAATATGATTGAGGAATCTCTCGGCGAAAAACTGGAAGTATATTGTCCTGAAAAAGAATATCCGGAAAAATGGGAGTTGGAAACTTTGTCTGTTTGGACAAAGAGAACTTTCGGCATAGAATTGCAGTTTTCCAAAACGGAGATTAATGGATTCACTCAGGAATCCTTAAGGGAAACCATACTAAATAAAATTGAAGATTTGTTCAAATCCAGATCAGATGAATTTAGCGAGGAGATTTCTAAGAATATTCAAAAACAGGTTATGCTTCAGGTAATAGACAATGCATGGAAAAATCATCTTTATGATCTTGATCAACTTAGAAAAGGCATAGGACTTAGGGCATACGGACAGAAAGATCCTGTTGTGGAATATAAAAAAGAGGCATTGTCCTTATTTATAACTATGATGGATAGGATCCGCGAAGAGACCATAGAATATATATTCAAAGTACAGATAATGCCTCAGAAGCCCCGTCCGAAAATAAGTTCCGCAGCAGCGACAAAAAACAACGAAAAAAGCGGTATAATACCTTCCGTAATGGGGAAAAAGACCAAAGAAAAAGAAACGGAAAAAACATTTGATAAAATAGGCAGAAATGATCCATGCCCGTGCGGAAGCGGAAAAAAATATAAAAAGTGTTGCGGAAAATAAATGGATAATAACTTTGTAATAGAAATTGATACCAAAAAAAATGTTGAATTCATTGACATTACCGAAAGAATACAAGAAATCGTATTTTTAAAAAAGCAAACCACAGGACAGTGTTTTATAACTGTGCCGCATACCACAGCAGGAATCACAATAAACGAAAATGCAGATCCGGACGTAGTAAGCGATATTATCGCGTATCTGGATAGAAGCGTTCCGTCAAATGACACAAGATACAAACACTCGGAAGGGAACTCTGCCGCTCATATTAAATCCTCTTTGATGGGAACTTCCTTATCTGTAATAATAGAAAACGGCAATCTAAAACTTGGAACATGGCAGGGCATATATTTTTGCGAATTCGACGGGCCGAGGAAAAGAAAAATATGGATAAAAATAACATAATGCTAAACCCTAAAATATTTGAAAAACAGTTAATTATATGGCTAAGAAAAAAGTTGACATCTTCAAAAAAGAAAGGCATAGTAATAGGCCTTTCAGGAGGAATTGATTCAGCTGTCGTTGCCGTATTATGCAAAAAAGCCATTGGAGGGAAGCGATTATTATGCCTTATTTTGCCGTGTGAATCTATGAATAGGGATATTTTAGACGCGGAAAAAGTGGCAAAAAAATTCTCTTTGACAACTAAAACAATAGAGTTGACATCTATATATAAAAATTTGGTAAAGATTTTTCCTAAAGCGAATAAACTTGCCTATGCGAATCTCAAACCGCGTTTAAGAATGCTTACGCTTTATTTTTTCGCAAACAAACTGAATTATATTGTGGTGGGCACAGGGAATAAATCCGAATTATCAATAGGATATTTTACCAAACACGGCGACGGAGCCTCTGATATTCTGCCTATAGGAAATCTTTACAAGTCGGAGGTTTGCCATCTGGCGCAATATCTCGGCATCCCGGAAGAAATAATAAAAAAGCCTCCTACAGCCGGGTTATGGCCGGAACAAACAGACGAAGGCGAAATAGGAATGACCTACGACGAACTTGAAAAACGGCTTAGGACCGGCACATTTACTAAAAAATTGAAAACATACACGGAAAACGCAGTACATAAATTATCCAGACCGGAAATATTCATTTGCAAATGACAACACTTTTATTGTGTTTTCTTTCATCTCTATTGACTATTATTTCCTTTCCAAAATCATCATTATGGTTTATGGGCTGGGTATGTCTTGCGCCTTACTTATATGCCACGCACTCAAAAAAGCCAATAACAGCATTTCTATACGGAATCCTTACAGGGCTTGTCGCGTATTGCGGCATTTTATACTGGGTAATTCCAACTTTTATCGTTGCCGGCGAACATCCGGTATTCGGTGTTCTTGCTTTAATATTATTGTCGGCGTATCTTTCCTTATATATAGGAATATTCGGATTTTTTAATTCCGCATCAAAAGGCAAAACCATTTTTTTGCTGCCGTTTTTATGGGTCGCGCTTGAATATTTAAGAACTCATCTATTTACAGGATTCCCTTGGGCAATATTGGGTTATTCTCAATGGAATAATCTGCCTGTCATTCAAATATCCGAATACACTTCGGTTTACGGAGTTTCTTTTCTTTTAATAAGCGCAAATATTGCATTAGCCAAATTCCTTTCAATCAAAGGATTTCGCAAGTTCAGCGGAACGGAATTATTCTTTTTCTTAACCTGCGCGATTTCAATTGTCTTTTCCATAGGTTTCGGATATCTCAAACTCCGCGATAATCCGTCGGAAAAATCTTATGCCGAGGTTTCTGTGCTGCAGGGCAATATAGATCAATACAAAAAATGGGACAGCGAATATGAAATTGACATTATGCAAAAATACGGCTCTTTGGCATATGAAGCGTCTAAAGACCATCCGTCTCTTATCGTCTGGCCGGAAACAGCTGTGCCTGGTTATCTTGTAAATGATCTCGGATTGTACAATTATACCCTTGACATAATAAAAAAGTCCGGCACACACCATCTTATAGGTTCAGTCAGCATGAAAAAAGGAAAAAATTTTAATTCCGCATTTTTGGTATCCGATTCTGGAGAAATATACGACGCATATTCCAAAAGGCATCTTGTTCCGTTCGGAGAATATGTCCCTTTAAGAAAATTCTTGGGAAGATTTATTAAATCCATAAACAAGATAGGAGAAACTTCGCGTGGAAAAAAAAGCGGCATTATGCGATCGCCGGCTGGACTAATAGGTGTAAATATATGCTTTGAATCCATATTCCCAAATGAAATCAGAAGATTTTCCGATGCGGAATTTATAATAAATATTACCAACGACGCGTGGTACCTAAAAACATCGGCTCCTTATCAGCATTTTGCAATGAATATTTTCAGGGCAGTGGAAAACAGACGGGATCTGGTGCGTTCCGCAAATACAGGCATATCCGGATTTATATCCGCTTCCGGAAGAATAAGAAATAAAACTGAAATTTTTACCGATGCGGTTCTTACAGATAAGGTTTTATTAAGAAAAGACAAAACATTTTATTCACAATACGGAGATGTATTCGCGCAAATATCTTTTTTCATATCTATCATCTGGATTTTCTCATTCATATTCACAAAAAAGGCATAGCTGTTTTGCCGGTTTCCTAAATCCTGTCGTCTCCATTCTAAGCTCTGACTCTGTTGTCTATAATTCTTTTTCCGCTTTCACTTGTACGAAGAATCCTGCTTTTTAACAACGAGATGCTTCGTTAACACTCAGCATGACAATCAACGACGCTGTCATTGCGAGCGTAAGCGCGTCAATCCCGCTTTCGTCGCCATTGCAGCAATCTCTTTATGTGTCCGTCATTCTGAGGCGCAACCGAAGAATCCTGCTGTTATCTTTTTCTGGGAGTGGGCTAACGGCGTCGTCATTCTGAATGTAGCGTAGCGAAATGAAGAATCTCACTGTTGCCGTTAATAACTCTGTGATAGCCCTCGAGGTCGCTAATTCGCCCGATTATTACATTGGATTTTACAGCGCTATGCCATACTAGTGTAGTGCGTGTAAAATATTTGTTAAAATTAGCCACCGTAAAGTGTTGCTGTTAGAGCATCAATGCCATTTTTTACTTGACAAATCAATTTTTATTTGTATACTGTATTTATTGAAAATTAGAAAAAGTGCGACTGTTAGAAGGAATAAATCTCGCACTATAAAAAATAAAACCTTCATACAAGAGAAATTTGTATGAAGGTATTTTCATTTTGGGAGGTAATATGGCTCGTGGAAGAGGACAAGGATGGGAAGAAAAAACGCAGCATCCAGTTTTCGCTAAGTATTTACAAAATCAAGGATTCGAATTTTTTCATGAACTACCTATAAATATTGATATATTTAGGAATCATGCGAAACGTTCACGTATCGATTTTGTTGTTGTTCATCCACAATGCCTTGAATTAGTGGAATGCAAAAATGGGTTTCATCCATCTTACCAGTTAGCACAAGCAATTGGGGCACTTCTAGTCTATAGGTCTCTTATTCTTATAGAATCAAATTATCCAGAAATTATTCCGAAAAGGAATATAATTCGCCTTTCCATTTGTACGATAAACGGTTATAAGAGCGAGAAGGGCAATGATGAATGGACTGATGCTCATGATAAATTAATAAGAAATATAGAAAAAACAATTCATGAAAACATCGGAGTATATTTGGTACAACCGAAAAGTGAAAAAAAAGCAACAAAACAATATTGGAATAACATAAAGTGTCAAAAAGTTGTAGTACACAAATAGACGAGAGAATAAAACCGCATTTTTGAAAAGCCAATATTTTAAATAACCAGTGTGGCGTTAGAAGGAATAAATCCTGCACTATAAATACTAAAAACCTTCGTATGGAAGAAATCCGTACGAGGGTTTTGCTTTTAATAGGGGGGCAATGATAAGGGAACTCGAAAAAACGGTAGCACAGTATGGTATGCTTGAAGCGGTAAAAAGGACGCGAACCATGAATAAAATGCTTGATGCTTTCTTTATTGATGTCGATTTGAACGAAATATGTCTATTTCTGGACTGTAAAAGAGATGAGTTATATTTGATGAGATGTGGGATCTTTTATTACAATGAAAAAAGTTTTCAACTTGTAAATGAGCATCTTGCTTCAAAAGGATTTAACAAGGTAAAAGAAACTGGAAGATGGAAAGCATTGATGAACCTTGCTATACATTCTGGGAAAGAAACAAATCCGGTTATTGACGGCATAGAATTCTACGAAAATCACAATGATAAATTAGTTCTGTCCATCGGATGTTTTAACCCGTTTGAATTCAGAACTTTTTTTACTTTAGATTTAATCGTTAAAAAAATCTTAGTGAAACGGTTTCGACACTATACAATCAGTTGTTTTCTGATTATTTTTTAAAAGGAAAAATTATAGCAAAGGACAGGGATACAATTTGTCTTGACAGAAGCTATTCTTTTGACGAACTTATTCTGAATGATGAAAAAATACAACTTATAATGGAAAATACTGTAGATTTCTTGAAGAATAAAGATATTTTTGAAAAGCACAATATACCTTTTAAACGTGGCATTATATTGGAAGGTCCACCCGGCAATGGAAAAACACTCATAGGCAAAATTCTGGCTTCAACTGGACTTTTTACTTTTATGTGGATAACATCAAGGGACTTTGGTGGATTTAACAGCGTTGAAAGAGTAAAAGAAATGTATAATCTTGGCAATAAACTTGCACCTACCATAATATTCTGGGAAGATATAGACCTGATAATCTCGGACAGAACCAGCAACAAGGATACTACGATATTAGGGGAATTGTTAAATCAACTTGATGGATTGAATACTATATCCGGTATAATAACAATAGCGACCACGAATGTATCTGAAGTGCTCGATAAGGCATTAAGTCACAGACCCAACAGATTTGATGTGAGAATACATATAGATAATCCGGATCACAGTACAAGAATGAAAATGCTTTCAAAATTCATGGAAGATATGGTTTTGTCAGAAGATATAAAACTTGATATTGTTGCCGAAAAGTCAAACGGTTTCAGCGGAGCATGTATGAAAGAATTGGTTCTCGAGGCAAAAAAAATTGCTATCCTTGACAGTTCATTCAATGCTTCCGGTAAAATCATTATAAAAAAAGGGTGCATAGAGCAATCTATAGAAAAAACAAAAAAGATAACAGAAACGGCAAAGCCGGTAGGATTTCTTTAATCTAATCGAAAATAAGCACCGTGCCTTTTCTTTCTTCCGACGGAAACACTAAGTTGTATTAAGGCCTATTTAGTGGTGTTTTT
>MWCF01000043.1 GCA_002069855.1 Elusimicrobia bacterium ADurb.Bin231
CGGCGATCGTGGCAAATTTCAGGTCCAACCGGTGGACAAGATTGCGTTGTCCGGCAGAAAATTCGATTTGGTCATGGCGCTCGGCCTGATTCATCACTTAAATGATGAGCAGGCAAAAACACTTTTAAAAACCGCCTCTGAAGTGCTGGTGCCCGGCGGTCGAATGTTGAGCTGTGACGGAGTATTTATGGAAAAACAGCCGCTTCTGGCACGCCTTCTTCTCAAGTGCGACAGAGGGAAAAATGTGCGGTGGCAAAATGAATATGAAAAACTGGCCATCGACATATTTGGTCGTAATAACGTTGTCTCGCATATACACACGGATTTGACGCGCATTCCCTACACGCATATTCTAATGGAATGCTGGAAGCGCTAAAATATCAAATAATTTATTGCGCATTTTTCCTGTCATAAAAAAACAAATATCATCAAGAAGGGGGAAGGTAAAAAGCAATGCATTCTGGTCAAGCTGAGGACCGGCCGATATGGCAACCATTGGGTGAAATTCAGTTTGAGGAAACGCCCTGTCCGATTTGTCATTCAGATAACGGTGTCCTCCGATACACAAAGAATATACTCGGGTATCAGATGAAATATTACATTTGTTCCCAATGTCGTGCGCTTTACGCCAATCCAAGGGCCAGTTCTGATTCTCTTAAAAAGATATATGCTTCTGCTGATTTTTTCGAGGGGGGAGAACCCGGAGGCGAACACCTCAATTATTTCGACTTCATCGGGGGCGAAAAATATCTACGCAAAACCGCTCGAGACCGTATTTCGCGTATCCAGCTCTACTGCAAATCCGGTAAAATGCTTGAGGGCGCCAGCGCCGCCGGCTTCTTCCTGGCAGAAGCCAAGACGGCGGGATTTGAAGTTACCGGAGTGGAGATATCCGCTCCGATGGCTGAATATGCCTCGAAACGTTGGAGCGTTGATGTAATTCCTGAATCGATTGAGCAGATATCTTTACCTGAGCAGAAATACGATGTCATTGCCACATGGGGTCTGATGACAATCGTTCGCGATCCGATAGCGCTTATCCGCAAATTCCACCAGTCGCTTAAGCCTGGCGGCATTTGGGCTTTCAACACCTATTACCATGATGGCTGGTGGCCAAAGCTTTTTGGCAGCCGCTGGCAGATTTTAGTTGTTAATTTTAGCCAGATATATACAAAAAAACTAATTCTTGAAATTGTAAGGCAGGAAGGTTTCAGATTACTTTCGAGGAGGCGAGATTATCCCCACACTGATCTTCTCAAAGTCGCAGACCAGATGTCCTGGAATTTCTCTGCCCCGTGGTTGGCGCGTCTCATCCGTTCCTCAAGGATCAGCAATCTGATTATCAGGGTACCATTGCCTGATGTTATGGAATACATTTGGCAGAAAGTATGACTATTGCGCAGCTCTCTGCAAGAAGTCGCGTTTAATTTTTGCCGTGACAGCTCCTTCACTCTTATTGAGAAACCTGTCTATTAATTTATCTTAAACGGGCATCGACATGAATATAAAGATCTTCAGATTTGATATGTTTATTTTTTCGGCAGCATACATGCTGGTATTATGTATTTTTTTAAATCCTGCTTACGGGACAAGCGATGTGCCGACCGTGATACGCCACGCGAATGAAGGATTCATTGTTTACGTTTCTCACCATTTTCTTTCCTACCTGATTTATTTTTTAAATAATTGTCTGCCGAGCAATCTGTGGTACGCCGCCTTAACTTACATTGCCACCGTTATATCCATGACAATGAACCTTTCCGTATTTAAGCACTACATAAATGATTATCGCTACTTCATCATATTTATACTGGTTTATTTACTTTATCTTTCAATGTTTATATTGGAAATTCAATTTACACAGACATCCATATTAATCGGGATATCGTCCGTTTTAGCTTTTGTTCATTTATACAAAAATAATGCGATAACCTTTAAAAAAGCTGCTCTTCTGGGTTTGTTTATGGCTTCCTCTGTCTTATTTCGTGTTCGTGGGTTTGAAGCAATTATCGCCATCGTTTTTCCGCTTTTATTGATTATTGCCTCATCCGACGTCATAGATGTATGGAAAAGCAAAATCACGCGAAAATCACTGTCGCTGAAATGGTCATTTCTTTTAATCCTACTAATTCCTTCACTGCTTATATACGGTTACGATTTTATTTATAAAGAATATTTTTCCTCTCCTCAATATAGGCAGTGGCATGAATTCAACAAGTTACGAACAGATATTCACGGCAATCCAACCGCGGAACTTAATATCGACAATCCTGATATTTACGACAATACCGGCTGGTCTCCTGATGACTATGAAAATTTTAAAAGCTGGTTTTTTATTGACGAAAATATCTATAATATAAAATCCCTTTCCAGGTTTCACGCAGTTGCCAAAAGGCCAAATTATCAGGCACCTATAGCCAGTATTGTAGATGTATTTAAAGAATATCATCAGTTCATGATTCTCTTTGCCGCCCTTTTGCTCCTGAACGCCCGTCAGGGCAAAAAGTCATTTATTTTATCATCAACGATACTCATATATGCATTGGTCATCGCGGCCTTACTGCATGCATACATAAGATTCCCTTTAAGGCTCGGTTATCCTATGTTTTTTTCCTTTTCCTTGATTTTATTCTATTTACATTTCGGGCTGGAAGCTGATAATGCGGAAAATAAAAATCATCGTTAATATTTGCATAGCGATAATGCTGTGTTTAGCGTTTGCTGTTAACCTGCGTTTTTTAACAGTCAGGCAGCATTGGTACGAATTAGAGAGAAATAATTATTCCCAATATCTAAAAATACTGAATACCAAATATCCCGGCTCGTTTATTATCGGCAAACCTGGTATTTGCGAATTTGAACGGTTTTTGGGTCCTACGCATAAACCTCTCTTAAAATTTTCGGGAATTTTTTCCGGCTGGAGCACCTTTACTCCGCTATTTTACAAGCAGATAAATAAAATAGGCTCCCCAACGGGAGCAGAGGTATTTGATAAAATACTGGATAGAAGTGATGTGTATTTTTTTTACACAAAGCAAGGCATGAAACATGTTCTCAATTATCTTCATAAGGAAAAATTTGGCTTATATAAAAATTATTACGTGCATCCCGTGGAAATATTCGACGAATCAAAAAAGATTTGTCTTTATCAATTCAACAAAAACCCACCCGTTGATGAAATGCACAGTAAAATTAACAGATTGCGTGAAACCAAACAATTAAAACAATGGATTAAACATTCGGAGAATCCATCTGTAATATTAGATTCTTTTCCGGAAATTTTAAAACCTTCAAAGTTGGACTGGCGGTATAATAAAATATTTGCTGCTACGGGCAAAAACACCATCACCCTGGAAGTTAAGCTCGACTTCACCATTGAAAATCCCTTTGACATGTGCGCATTAAAAATATCGGAATATGAGGGCAATTCCCTGCTGCGTACATTTAGATGTAAAATACCTGTTCAAGCTGGCCGGAATATCTTCATCCGTAAAATAAAAACCATTGATAATGCAACGCGATATAGAGTGACGATGCGAATATTGAACTCTGCCCGCAACAAAATCAAAATAAATGCGTTCAAGGCATATGCGGCAAAAAGCGTAAAAACATATAACCTGAAAGGTAAGGATGGTTATAATTTTATAGGTATTGTTCACACAGGCAATCATCCTTTGCTCGTCTCTAATATAGAGAGGATAAAAATAAGCAAATTCAAAAGATTACGTACCAATTTACATATAAAAACAAATCCAGGAGAAATAGATAAAAACGCAGAAGTTGAGTTGCTGCTGGACAATAACGTTGTTTGGAACGGTCCTTTATCCCAACTCCAAAAAGCTGTTGCTCTCAACATTTCGCTCAATCCTTATAAAATAAAGTCTATCGATAACATGAAAATAAGATTTAAGGGCGACAAAAATTCTTCTTTAAATTCCGGCGAGATAATTACGCATAAAAATATTTCCCCAACGGTTGATCTTTACATCAAATATATAGAGTTATTTTAGGCCTCCCCCAACACAATTAGCGGTAATGGATTTTTTCAATTAAATTGCTGATTGCTGAAAAAAAGAAAATCAAGTTTCCAATACATACAAGAAATGAACAATAAAATTTTAATTTTTCTCATATTCTTTTTATCCGTTTTTTTTGTCATCGTGTTTTTTTTGTGGCAGGGCAACGTTGGTTTCAGCCTGTGGGATGAAGGCTATCTGTGGTATGGCACCCAACGCGTGCTGCTGGGAGAA
>MWCF01000044.1 GCA_002069855.1 Elusimicrobia bacterium ADurb.Bin231
ATTTTCAAACTGAATTGACGAGAGTGTTCGCGCACGGGTTGCTGCATGCAGTAGGATATGAAGATAATACTTCACTTTCGAAAAAAAGAATGTGGCGGGTTCAGGAAAGGATCGTGAGATGTATTTCATTATACAAATAATTTTTATGGTGCTGCTGTTTTTTATGTCAGCTTTTTTTTCATCTATTGATGCGGCTCTGATGTCTTTGCCCCGTATGCGGATAAAACGGATGATGGGAGAATGTCCTAAAAAAGCAAAGGCATTAAAGGTTTGGCTGGACAATCCAAACAAATATCTTACAGCATTGCTTCTGGGTAACGATGCCGTAACTGTAATCATATCTGCTTTCGCCACTTCTATAGTCGTAAATATCAGCAAAACTTATGGTTTCAACGATAAAATACTTGTTCCTTTTACCGCATTTTTTGTATGGTGTATGCTGCTTGTTTTCGGTGAGGTCTCTCCCAAGATAGTCGGGATACACAACTCGGAAAAAATAGTAAAATATTTTGTAAATTATGTCTATTATTTCAATGTCGCCATATCCCCTCTTTCAAGGATATTCGTGTTTATCGGAAGCGCTGCAATAGGAGGCGGGGGAAAAAAAGAACTTCCGGTAATTACCGGCGATGATATAAGAACCGCCATAAGCGTTGGGCATGAAATGGGGATTCTTGGTATGGAGACCAAGCAGATGCTTCATGCAGTGCTTAATTTCCCGCAGATTACTGCAAAATCCATAATGGTACCCTTAAGCAAAATCGAAGCTGTCAACATAGATACGGAAAAAGAAAAGTTTATAGATCTCCTTATAGAAACAGGCCATGCCAGAGTGCCTATTTTTAGAGATAATATTGACAATATCATGGGCCTTATCCATACCCGCGATATGCTCGGTTTCTGGAGATCCGGAGATGTGTTTCACATAGAGGATTTCATCAGGCCTGTTATAACTGTAAGAGAAGAAGAAAAGATAACAAACCTGATGAAGGAGTTTAAAAAAGGCGAGACGCATATGGCGATAATAAAAAACGCTAAGGGGAATGTTGTTGGTCTTATTACAATAGAAGACATAATAGAGGAAGTATTCGGAGAGATACTCGACGAATACGATTTAGAAGACCTTTTTCAGGATTAGAACAATAAAAATTCAGCGGAGCGGCGCAATATATGAAAAATCCCAAGCATATTCAGTGTTGGGCATTATTTTTTCCGGAAATAAAAGAATACCTGAAACAACAGAAATATCAGGAACTCAAAAAATTTCTCAATAGCATTCATCCGGTTGATCTTGCTGAAGGATGGCGCAATTTTTCTTCGCGCGAAAAAATTATTATTTTCAAATTATTTGATACCAGAATGGCGATAGAAGTTTTTGAGGAATTGGATATTGATGACCAGAAATTTATCCTTACAGCTGTTGACGATACAGCTATGACGGATATACTGTCTGGAATGGCAAGCGACGATCAGGCGAAACTGTTCGGGAATCTGTCTGACAAGGCAAAGAAAAAAATGGTTTCTCTTCTCCGCAAAGAAGATGCGGATTCCGTAAGAAAAATCACAGAGTATCCAGAAAACACAGCGGGAAATATGATGTCCACGGATTTTGTGACGCTTTCGCCGGAGATGACTGCGAGACAGGCTCTTGAAAAGGTTCAGAATTCCGCCCGGCTTCATAGAGTGGAAACAGTTTCCGTGGTTTATGTTGTAAACGCTCAAAACGTTCTTCTCGGAGGAATAACTTTAAGAAGATTGATCGCCGCTCCGCAGGATATAAAAATATCGGAAATAATGTCTCCTGTTCAGATTATCAAGATACCCGCGGATACGGTTCATTCGGAAATTTCAAACAAATTTACCAAATACAATCTTACTGCCGCTCCGGTGGTGGACGAGAAAAATCGTCTTGTTGGAGTTATCACCATAGACGACGTGGTTGACGTTATTCACCGCCTTGCCACAAAAGAGGTTTATGAAATAGGTAAGATGTCTCCTGAAGGCGGAGAAATCATAAGTTACGAAAAGGCTACGGTTTTTGGGCTTGTCAAAAGACGGATAGGGTGGCTTATTCTGCTTCTTCTATTTGATTTTTTAACCGGAACTATTCTTAAAACTTTTGAGCATGCTCTTTCAACTGTTGTTGCATTGTCTTTTTTTATTCCAATGCTGCTTGATACAGGAGGCAACGCTGGAGCACAGACATCGATTACAATCATACGCGGTCTTGCCACAGGAGATGTAACATTGAAGAACGCCTTCAAGATAGTGCGCATAGAAATTCTTGCTGCTCTTGTTATGTCTCTTGCAGTAGGCATTGTGGCATGTATCCGCGCGATGCTTTTGCAAGGGGATGTAACGCTTGCCATTGTCGTTGGAAGCAGTATGTCTTTGATTATAGTGCTTGCCATACTTACAGGCGTAACATTGCCTCTTCTTTCTAAAAAGATAGGTCTTGATCCTGCTGCTCTTGCGGGTCCTATTACCACAAGCGTTGTTGACGTGGCCGGATTGGTGCTGTATTTTAAAATTGCTTCATTCTTTATACCTTCACTGAGGGTCTTGAAATGATTTACAATACGCACGCCATAGTTATTAAAAAGAATGATTTCAGGAATTACGACCGCTTGCTTACTCTTTATACCGCGGATTTCGGCAAACTTAAAGCCTCAGCTAAGAGTGTGCGCAAATCAGGAGCCAGGCTGGTTTCGGTAACTGAGTTATTTGTAGTTTCGGAATTGCGAATATTTTTGAAAAGCGGCAGCGGTTTATGCAAAATAATCGGCGGCGTTATACTTGACTCAAATTCTTTTATAAGATATAATATTTCTTCGTTTTACGAAGCGTCGTATATTTGCGAAGTTATGAATCTGCTTACCCCTGACCGGCAGCCGAATCTGGATAAGTTTTTTTTGTTGAGAGCAACCCTGTCTTTATTGAATAAGGATGAGGGCAATCAGAAAGAAACCTTTGTTAAACGTCTGCTTCATCTTACGGGTTTCGGCGTCAAAGAATTTAAAACCGCGGATGAGCTGCTTGAAGAACATCTTGTTTCGGAATTGATGTCTGAACGTCATACCAACGCTTCCGTTAAAATTACTAAATAGGTAAAAATTTATGAACTTTCAGGAAATAATATACACATTGACAAAATTTTGGGCGAAACAGGATTGCGTTATCGTGCAGCCGTACGATATTGAAAAGGGCGCAGGAACATTTAATCCAGCCACATTTTTAAGATGTCTTGGACCTGATCCTTGGGCAGCGGCTTATGTCGAACCTTCCAGACGGCCGACTGATGGCAGATACGGCGAAAATCCCAACAGGCTGCAGCATTATTATCAATTTCAAGCTGTAATCAAACCTGCTCCGCGCAATATTCAAAGTATTTATTTATTGTCGTTGAAAGCCATAGGATTAAATCCCGAAAAACATGATATAAGGTTTGTGGAAGACGACTGGGAAAGTCCTACGCTCGGAGCATCAGGTTTAGGATGGGAGGTCTGGTGCGACGGCATGGAGATTACCCAATTTACGTATTTTCAGCAAATGGCAGGGATAGAACTCAATCCGATAACAGTCGAACTTACTTACGGTCTTGAGCGTCTTGCGATGTATATACAAAATAAAAATTCCGTTTATGATATAGTATGGAATGATACTGTAACTTACGGAGATGTTCATCTTGAAGATGAAAAACAGTTCTCGGTATATAATTTTGAATCAGCGGATATAGAAGTTCTTCAGGACCTTTTCGAAAAATACGAGGCGGAATGCAAACGGCTTGTGGAAAAAAATCTCGTTTTGCCGGCGTACGATTATGTGCTTAAGACCTCACATGCCTTTAATCTTCTTGATTCGCGCGGCGCCGTCTCAGTTTCGCAGAGAGTCGCCTACATAGCAAGAATAAGAAATCTTGCGGGCTCTGTAGCGCAAAAATATATTGAGACCCGTTACGGAAGAAGCGGAGAAATAAAACAGGAACGGATAGAAAAAAAATGAGCAAGGATATATTGCTGGAAATAGGCACAGAAGAGATACCTGCGCGTTACTTAGAATCGTCAGCTGCGCAATTGGCTGAAATATGCGAAAAAGAATTTGAAACAGCGCGCGTGGGATACAGAAGAATCAATGTTCACTGCACATGCAGGCGGTTGATAGTTTATGTCAGGGATGTTTCCGAGAAACAGGTGCCTAAAAGAAATGTTTTTTTAGGTCCTTCTGAAAAGGTTGCGTATGAAAACGGCAAGCCCACTGCTGCAGCTATCGGATTCGCTGGCAAATATAAAGTTGATATCGCGGATCTGTTTGTCAAAGACGGCCGTGTGTGTGTGATAAAACGTGAACCTTCATTGGAAACGGAGCAGGTATTGCCTGATTTGTGTGTTTCCATAATAAAATCTCTTTCATTTCCCAAGAGTATGGTATGGGAGCAATCCAGGTTCAGATTTGTAAGACCTATCCGGTGGATCGCGGCTCTATTCGGGAAAAAAATTATCAGATTTCAAATCGCAGATGTAAAATCCTCCAATTTCACCTGTATACGCCACAAAAAAAAGATTAAAATCAGCGAACCCGGTAAATTTATTTCGTTTTTAAGAAACAAAAGCATTATCGCAGACTGTTCCTCCAGATTGGGTATGGTGAAAAAAGCGGTTTCCGCAGCAGTTCGTTCAACAGGCGGCGCGGTTCGCGAGAACGACGAAAATTTTGCGATTGTAAGCAACCTGGTGGAATTTCCGAGCGCGGTGTTATGCCGGTTCGACAAAAAATATCTCAGTTTGCCGAAAGAATTAATAATATATACTTTAAAAAATCAGAAAAATTTTGTTGTTTTTGACGGTAAAGGAGAGATTATGCCGTATTTTGTTGCGGTAAAAGACGGTATTTCCACAAATCTCGAATCTATAGGTAAGGGTTATGAAAAAGTGATATCTGCGCGTCTTGAAGATGCAGATTTTTATCTTAAGAGTGATTTAAAAATACCTTTTGAACCCAATACAGAAAAATTAAAGGGCGTAATTTTTCATGAAAAACTCGGCACTGTGTACGACAAAGTAAGCAGATTTTCAAAACTTGCGGAACAGTTATGCGATAATATTAATTCAAGCCAAAAGATAAATAAAAAAGTTGTTTCTAAAATATGTTTTTTGAGCAAATCGGATTTAGTCACAAGAACAGTTACGGAATTTCCGGAACTGCAAGGCATATTCGGAAGAATCTGCGCCGCTGCTTCCGGCGAAGAAAAGATCGTGTCTGATGGAATTGAACAGCACTGGAGGCCAATCACCTACGACGGAGAACTGCCGGATACCGCTGAATCTTCGGTAGTGGCGATAGCGGACAAAATGGATAGTATTGCCGGTCATTTTGCAGCAGGCAATATACCTACTGGCTCTGCCGACCCTTATGGTTTGCGCCGTGCCGCTCTCGGGATAATAAAAATTGCTATAAAACAGCGTTTCTCATTTTCTTTGAAAACACTCATCAGAAATGCCGTAGAATTGCTGCCGGTTGAAGATTGTTCAAAAGAGAAATCCGGGAATTTAATAAGTGATTTTATAAAACAAAGATTAAATAATTATTTTTGCGAGCTGGGCATTTCTGCGGATACCGCTGATGCTGTTTTATCCGCGATTTCAGATGACATATATGACTCCTACAAAAGAGGACTTGCTGTGTCCGGAGTAAGGAAGCAGCCTGATTTCGCGCCTATCGCAGCCGCCTTTAAAAGGATAGGTAATATTCTTAAACAGGCGGAAAAATCTGTATCTTTATCTGAATTCGGGCCGCCTGATAAAAATCTTTTTAAAGACGATTCCGAAACCGCGCTTTTTGAGAAGTTCGTATCCGTAAAAGACGAATTTAATGCCTGTATTGATGTGGGCGACTATGAAACCGGACTTAAAATATTCATAACATTGCGCAATCCTGTAGATTCATTTTTTGAAAAAGTAATGGTTATGACCGGCGACGAACGAATAAAAAAAAACAGATTATCATTGCTTTACGGCATATACAGGCTTTTTATGAGAGTCGCGGATTTCTCAAAGATTGTTCCAAAAAACAAAGTGTGAATAAAATCACAGGTGTTTTCTTTTTCCGACGTATAATTCGTTGTTCCGGAAGTTTTGCATACTTATACGATTGACAACCCCGCAGTTTAGTATTATAATTATTGTCAATAAGGAAGCGGGTGAGAAAAAGGCGTAAGATAATTGTTTGATCCTGCTCTGGAGGTGGCAAATTATGAAAATAATAAAAACATTTTTTCTGGCACTGACGTATATGTTCTGCCTTTCTATTTACAGTAGCGCGGATGTAAAGGTTACAAAAGTTGTAGGCAGGGCAATGGTTTTTCAAAATTCCGCATGGACTGAAGCCGTTCAGGAAATGTATCTTGGCCAAAACGATATAGTGAAAACGGAAAAGGCCGGGAAAGTTGAATTGGTTATGGACGGCACGAGCCGTATCTGGGTAAGCGAAAATTCTGAAATGAATGTTGGCGCCCTTGGAGATAATGGCTTTTTTAGTTTATTGGTAGGCAAGATAAGAGCAAGACTTAAACTCGTTTCAGGCAGAAAATTCAGCGTAAAAACCCCAGTAGCCATAGTGGCAGTCAGAGGGACTGAATTCATTGCTTCCGATAAAGGCGAAGTGTTCGTTTTGGACGGTCTCGTGAATATGTCGAATATTGCTGGTACCTCCGCAATAGATGTTGGTGCCAACCAGTATTCTTCTCCTCCTGATGCTGCCGGGACATTTTCACAGCCCGCAGAGATTAGCGAAGAGCAGAAGGCTGCCATAAATCAGGAATGGTCTGATTTTGATACGAGCTCCGATCAAGGATCAGCTCCGGAAGAATCCGACGGCCAGAAAGAGCAAAAAGCACAGGATACAAAAAAGGAAGAAATCAAACAGGAACTCGCGGTATTAAAGCAGGAATTGAGAGAAGCAATTTCAAGTATCAAAACTGATATTCAGATGACGCGCGAGATAGCCAACGAGATAAAAGAATCCGATTTTGATACGGCGAGAACGCTTAGGGATGTTCATGGAAATCTTGTCAGGATAGAACAGCATCTTCTCCGTCCGGACAAAAGCACTCTTCAGTTTATAAATCTTACCAAACGCAACAGTTATACATATAAAGGAAAATTTGATTATTCAGGACCTTCAGGCAGCCGGATAGACACTATGGATTCCCGTATCACTTTTAACAAACAGCTTCCGGAACAGTTAACTGACTGGCCTAATTTTATAGGGGATCAGGATGAAGATACCTTTTATCCTCAGGCGGTAAATCTTAAAATAACCAACCAGAAGGATACATTGGAAATGATAGGGGTTTCCAAGGATAAAGGCGAATTGGATGAAAAAGGCGACATACTTGAGGAACGCAGAATTGTCGGAGATATGTTTGTCAACGGCTGGAAGGTTGATCCTAATTACGATACAGGGGATTCGGCGCGTCCGGAATACGACCCTCTTGACGAATCAATAGATGAAAGCGGAGAAGCCAGCGACGATCTCTGGGCGACAGCTATAAGTCCTACGATCCGGCTTGAAGAAATACAAAACGGAATAAAAACAGGCGTTATAAAAGATGTGAAATTTTATGTGGAAGGATACGGAATAAATAACAGCGGCAGTATTTTAAATCTCAATGATTTTACTTCAGCGAAGAAAAATCCTTTTGATTTGCTGAAAAATGTGGCTGCCGAGGGAATAATCGCCTGCAGAGAAAAAACCACAGGAACAGACTTTTTCCAGGCCGGGAATATAGATATGGTAGTTACTCCGGATCTGTTTGTGGCGATTGCTCACAAGCTTGCCACTAAACTCGGCGATATCGGAGAAGATATAAAATGAAAAAAGCAAAAATAATTTTTACGGTTGTTGCGTGTTGTCTTTTGTTTGTCAACGGCGCGGTTCAAGGAGAGGATTTTGAAGATTCCGCAATAGGGCAGGAACTTGTTAATATAGGATTGAAGTTCCTGGATAATCCAGGAGATTTCTTTTTTAATCTTCATATGGCTAACGAGGATTTTTCTCCTGTTCCGTTCAAAAAGCACGGTTCAATACGATGGAACTTTTTCCCGACTACATTGCCTCTCTCGTGGATGAATTTGAACTTAAAAGTAAAGGCCTACGGCGAAAAGAATTTTGTTCCGCAGATTGATATTATCGGGCAGTACGGCGATTTGCTCGGTTTAAGGATGCTGGAAATAGAGGAAGGGGATGTTGAACCTTCTTTCAACGATTATTCTGCGGGGCTTGTTTTTTCTAAAACGGTTGCCGAAGGCACTCAGTTTTATTGGGGCGGCAAATATTCCAATGTAAGCATGGAAGTGAAACTTTCTTCTTCTTCGGAAGTTGAATTCGGGGATTTTAAGTTTTCAGAAGTAAAATTTGATATTAAAGACACATTTATTTTTGCGGGTATTACCCATCAGAAAAATATGGAAGATCCCAAACGGCTTGTTGTCCAGATGGGCTATGGGCTTGACTATAAAAAAATCGTTACGAGAATGATGATGTCTCACGAGCATTATGAATGGGGAATTGACATACTGCCAGAGGGGATGTTTGTAATTCATCCGTTTATGGGCTGGCATTGGAACTTTTAGAGGATGAAAAAAATGAAAAATCTTTTTAAATTTTTACGTGGTGGCGTTGTTCTTTTATTGGCGCATTTATTTGTTTTACCTGTTTTTCTTCTTTCGCAGGAATTAAAAATAATTCCATATTATTCGCTCGGAGTTGTTGAAGGCGCGTTTATCCCTAATAAAGGCGATTGGAATTTTTCTGTAAATCTTTTAAGCGATCTCGGCGTTATGGTAAAACCGTCAGAAATTCACTCGTTTATAGGTTTCTATGAATTGAAATATACTGGTCCCGGACTGAAACGGCAGGAAGGGGAAAAATTCACAGACAGAACAATGGACCATCTTGTTTCATTAAGGCATAATTTTCTGATAAGCGACTCGTATTTTTTGAAGAGCCAGATCAATTATATGAAAGAGTATAAAAGGACAGGGAGCAACGAACCGTGGGGCACAGGGTTATACGATTTCGACCGTATGGGCGGAATGATTTCTGTGGGAAGAAAATTTTCCGATCTTACAGTGCTTTCTCTTACAGGACAGTATCATACTATGAAATTTCCGAATTACACGGATTTGCTTGCTGAATTTCAGGCGGGCTCCGGCAGCGCTGAATCCTCTGCTGGCAAACAGAATCACAACATAATCCAGGCAGGGGTTTCTCTTGACGTGGATACCAATAAACTTGCGTTTGATATTATCTTAATGAACTACACTAAACAGCATATTGCGGAAGCGACTCTATCGGCTGGCTCTTATTATGGTTCTGATTTGCAAAAGGACATCATTTACAATGTAAGCGCTCGTAGAATTCAAAAGGTGGGAGAAACATTTACCATAGCCCCCGAGGTTGCATATAAAGTTAAAAGTTCCAATCAAAATTATTTACATTTTGAATCTTTCGGATCCACGACTCCGCCGGTATATTTTGACGATTATTACAGTTATAATGAATTTGCTTTCTTTGTGCCCGCGGCAATCGCTCTTAGCAAAAGATTCGAATTCTCCGTAACTCCGGAATGGGATTATAAACTGTATAAGAATCGCAATCCGAGGAATACAGACGGAGTTTTTCTCACGAATGAAAAACAAAGCAATAATATGTTTATTCTGGATACAGGGTTATGTTTTAAACCGAATGATGTTACAAGAACAACATTGTTTTATGTATTTCAAAATCAAAAATCAAATATGAAATACGAAAGGTATCTTCCGTATAACTATACCGGCAATTATATGGGAATAAAATTTGAGTACACTTTTTAATTAAAATATTTCCGCGTCGCGGCATTGTTCCCCTATCTGATTTATCGTTATAAAAATATTTTTTTTGTGCAGAAAATTATTGGTTTACTTGACATATTTTATTTTATTAATATAATAATTATATGAGTGGGGAAAAAATATGCAATAATCAAATTAAGTTCAGAGAACGAGAACGTCCGGTTTTTGTAATATGTCTGGTGAATATAAAATATTTTTTCTTTAATTAAGCAAGCATAAAGCAAGTGTGCTTGTTTTTTTTATTTTAATGGAAGTTTAGTGAAAATTAGCTTATAATATTTTTTAGATAAAGGAGGTGATTAAAGATGGCGAAGAAAAAAGTTGTTAAGAAAAAAGTCGCGAAGAAACCGGTGGCGAAGAAAAAAGTCGCAAAGAAATGCAAAAAAAGATAAATGTTGAAAAGCAATGATTTCGCGGGTAAAACACGATACCTATAAATAAATATTTGTATAGAGTTAAGTGTTTGCCTGAGATTGGCTTTGTATGCACAAAAATGTGACTTCAAATTAATGCAATATATCTTTATTGGGTCGCTATTTTTGTGCATGCATTTTATATGGGGTACGCTTTTTTCTACAGCAATATTAAAAATAAATTTATACCATTGATAAAGTATTTTTTTTGTTATTATTGTTGCTCTCATTCCTAATGAAGCGAATAATCTTGTTTCCAAGGGTGTCATTATTAATTCCCCTGGCATATTGACTGCCGGTTTATAAAAAGTAAAATAATAATTATAGAATACGGTTGTATGTCTGAACTGGAGGCGTGCGCGAGTGGTTGATACGGCCGGTCTCGAAAACCGGTATACCGTTTACGGTATCGAGGGTTCGAATCCTTCCGCCTCCGCCAAG
>MWCF01000045.1 GCA_002069855.1 Elusimicrobia bacterium ADurb.Bin231
GTGAAGTATTATCTTCATATCCTACTGCATGCAGCAACCCGTGCGCGAACACTCTCGTCAATTCAGTTTGAAAATTCTCGCGATATAATTCGGAGTTTGTTTTTACCGTATCAACGGACACAAATATGTCTGCGCCTTGGTCGTAAGAAAAACATATAACATCCGTAACCAAGTTTTTTCCGATATATCTTTTATTCAGTTCCTTTATGCGCTTATCCGAAACAAGAATCAGATTATACTCCTTTTCTTTAGGCAATTTTAATTCATATTCCATCTTTTCGAATATCGCGAAGTAGAAAGAAACAAGCATATCGCCTATATTCACACTTTTTTGCCTGTTAAAAACATTTATGGACATCTACTTTCCCGCTTTCTGCTGGCCGGGCATTTCAGGATAAACTATCCTTGAATGATATATCCCGGCAAGACGGTTGGCAAATCTTTCTGCAATTTTATTAAGATCAACCAAAGTAAGTTTGACTTCATCCAATTGACCGTCTATAAATTTGTTGTTTATAATTTTATGAACCATTTCCTGCACCCTTTTGTATGAGGGATCTTTCAATGTCCTTGAAGTTGCCTCAACCGCGTCCGCAAGCATTATTATAGCGGATTCTTTTGTGCGGGGTCTGGGACCAGGATACCTATAAACGGATTTTTCGGATTCCGCAAGCCCGCGTTCAAGAGCTTTGATATAAAAATAATGCACCAATGAAGTGCCGTGATGCTGCTCTATAATGTCTATAATACAGCTGTCTATTCCGTATTCGTTCGCCAATCTTACTCCCTCTTTCACATGGGATATTATAACAAACGAAGACATTTGAATTTTTAATTCACTCTTTTTTACCGGCATGCCGCTTTGATTTTCTATAAAATATTCGGGCATGGCTATTTTTCCTATATCGTGATAATAAGACCCTACGCGGCATAAAAGCGGGTTCGCGTTAACTGCTTCGGCAGCGGCTTCCGAGAGCGAAGCAACCATAAGAGAATGGTGATAACTTCCAGGAGCTTCCAGCATAAGTCTTTTAAGAAGCGGCTGATTAAAATCCCCAAGTTCCAGTATTCGTATGGCTGTTGTCTTTGAAAAAACTTTTTCAAAATACGGCAAAAGAGCAGACACTATCATAACTGAGACAATGCCGTTTGCCAGACAGAATAGAATCACTTTGATATATTCTTTAAAAGCCCAGTTTTGCACAAGGCCAAAAGAAATTGCAACGCAAATACCGGTAAATATAATATAATATCCGATTCTTACCAAATCATATCTGTTTCTCACTTTTGCGGTAACAAAAATACTGCCCAGGCAACAAAACATAGTAAAGATAAAAGCATATATCGAAAAATCGAACAAAATAGCCATACAAATACTTAATATAACAGTAATGAGAAGAGATATAACAGGAGATACAAGAAGAGTAATCAGAATAGATACCGACGGAATCGGGATAATCCAAAATGGCAGTTTTTGGGTTTTGAACGCGCCTGTCGCGAATATTGAAAATATTACAAGCAAACCTGTCAGCATCACGCCTTCGTCATCCTCAAGAAATTCCGGCGCGAAATACTTTATGTATAATGCGACGAAAACCGCAGCCATGCATATAAAAATAACGAATCCGGTAATACCGCGAAAAGAAAGTTGAAGCTCATAAGAAATCATCAACAATAAACTCATATAAGTAAAAATCGCTATTATGGGAACCGGTATCTTAATATCTTTGCGCAACAAATCGCCTGTGACTTTTATAGGGATAGGAATAGAGGTTTTTTCAGTCCATTCAAGCATTTTAAGCAAAGGTTTTCTTATAAATTTTTTTATTCTTTTAAACATAATGGAATTTCCTTATTTTTAACAAACGCGTTTATCCTCCGCAATGTTTACCCTGGCGGACTTGGGTAAGGCAGCATCCTTCTTCTTTTCCCAATATGAAAAAGCTTTAACTATCTTTTTCACTATGCCATGCCTTAAAACATCCCCTTCAGTAAAATAAACAAATTTTATCTGCGTTACCTGAGACAATATATCCGCTGCAAGAACAAGACCGGATTCTTTCTTTTTTTCAAAATCTATCTGAGTAATATCCCCTGTTATGACCGCCTTAGACCCTGTGCCGAGCCGGGTAAGAAACATCTTCATCTGCTCAACGGTGGTATTCTGCGCTTCATCCAAAATAACAAAAGCATCATTAAGAGTTCTGCCGCGCATATAAGCGAGAGGAACGATATCTATAATGCCTTCGCTTTTATATCTTGTAAAATGGTGCGGACCCAATATATAATGAAAAGCATCAAAAAGAGGCGCAAGATACGGATTCACCTTTTCATAAAAATCCCCGGGCAAAAATCCGAGTTTTTCGCCGGCCTCAACTATGGGCCTGGTAAGGACTATACGGGAGATTCTGTTGCTTCTTAGAAGATTTATCGCCTGAACTACTGCAAGAAAGGTTTTGCCTGTACCAGCTGGACCTATAGCAAATACCATATCATATTTATTCATCGCGGCAACATATTTTCCCTGAGAAACAGTCCTTGTCTTTATGGGTTTCCCGCTGTCGGTAATTACCATAAACTCATTATTCGCGGATAAAGCGGCTTCATTGATCACTTCGCCGTTTTTAACTTTTTGTATCATGCCGGCAAGGGCGCGTTCAGTCTGTTCAACATTCTCTTCGGGACCGCGAATGGTAATCTCGTCGCCGCGGGCAAAAATATTGACATCGTATTTATTTTCAAGATATTTCAAATTGGAATCATATTTACCGAATAAGCGAAACGCGTCATTGGAATCCGTAAGATATACTTTTTTTCTTATCATAACATTATTGTTGATTATAATTTTAAAAACAATCCCGTTATTTTTCTATTTTTACCTTTAATTCTTTTAATTGACGGACCGAGACAGAAGACGGAGCTCCGCTCAGCAGACAGTTTCCTGACTGCGTTTTTGGAAACGCTATAACATCGCGTATGGACTCGGAACCGGAAAGCATAGCAATTACTCTATCCATACCCAAGGCAAGTCCTCCGTGGGGAGGAGCGCCATGTTTAAGAGCATCCAATAAAAAGCCGAATTTCTCATACGCATCTGCGTCTGATATTTTAAGAATCTGAAATACTTTCTTTTGAATATCGGATTTATGTATTCTTATGGAACCGCCGCCAAGTTCCGTGCCGTTTAACACTATATCGTAAGCGGCGGATTTCAGAGATGCTGGATTAATATTCTCGTCAAAAAGACAATTTTCGTCGGAAGGCGCAGTAAACGGATGATGAACTGCGTCCCATTTTTTCTCATCCTCATTATAATCAAAAAGAGGAAAATCAATCACCCAAAGAAAATTGAATGCGCCCGCAGGTATAATATCCGTAATGCCTGCCGCTTCAAGACGAAGATTCCCCAAAACAGAACAAACAGTTTTAGGCTTATCCGCTGCAAAAAACAAAATGCTCCCGGGAATGGCAGAGGACGCGATTTTTATAGCTTCGCATTCTTCCGCCGTAAAAAACTTTACGATATTAGATTCAAATCCTTGATCTGTGCAACGCATCCACGCAAGGCCTTTTGCGCCAAACTTTTTCGCTAATTCAGTTAAATTATCTATCTGCTGACGCGATATTTTATCTCCGGCTGGAACGCAAATGCCACGCACAACGCCGCCGCTTTTCACCGTATCTGAAAACACCTTAAATCCAGATTTTCCGACAATATCTGTAATATCGAATATTTCAAGCCCGAATCTGGTATCAGGCCTGTCTGTACCGTATTTTAACATTACATCGTCGTAAGAGAATCTCGGAAAGGGTGTTCCTATATCCAAACCGGAAATGTTGAAAATCTCGGAAATAATCTTTTCAGTTATATCTATAACATCATTCCGGGATACGAAAGACATTTCAAGATCTATCTGGGTAAATTCCGGCTGCCGGTCCGCGCGCAAATCTTCGTCTCTAAAACATTTGGCTATCTGAAAATATTTATCAAATCCCGCCACCATAAGAAGCTGTTTGAAAAGCTGCGGGGACTGCGGAAGGGCAAAAAACCTGCCCGGCTCCAAACGGGACGGAACAAGAAAATCCCGCGCACCTTCAGGAGTGGATTTAGTCAACATGGGAGTTTCTATCTCTAAAAAACCTTCTTTATCCAAAAGTTTTCTTACGGCAAAAGCCACTTTATGCCTTAAAATTATATTATCCTTCATACGCGGTCGGCGCAAATCAATATGCCTGTGTTTCAGCCTGATTTCTTCAGAAGGAACTACATCGGAAAAAATTTCAAAGGGAGGTGTAACTGACGTGTTCAAGATCATAAGATTATTTACAGAGACTTCGATTTCACCTGTAGCCAAATCCGGGTTAATAGTGCCCTCTGGTCTGGTTCTTACGATGCCGGACGCAGTTATCACATATTCAGGTCTTAACTGCTTAGCCAAGTCCATAAGGGATTTGCCGGCCGAGCAGCAGGCAGAATTATCTTTGCCAGCAGAATCCAGCACATTAAAAACTATCTGGGTAATACCGTACCTGTCTCTCAAATCAATAAAAATAACTCCTCCGTGATCTCTGCGTGACGAGACCCAACCGGCAAGAGTTACAGATTCACCAAGATGACTTTTTCTTAAACAGCCGCAATCGTGTGTTCGTATCATAATTATCTTATTTCATAAATGATATTAAAAAATTTATTAAAAGTCAAGAAAAACGATTTGGGCAATAAATGTAAAATAACCTAAAAAATTGAGAAAAAATAAAGAGTTGTATATAAGTGATTAGAAAATAAGACAAGAGCGGTAAGGCAGTTCGCGTTCCATTTTTGATTGAAAATACGCAATATCGGCAGGTTATTTATTCTCTAAAATATCAGACAGCTCTTTATGCCCGAGCATATCAGCCAATAATTTTGCAGTTTTCCCGGTTCGGTCGGTTAAAGACAAGTCAGCTCCGTTTTCCAACAGGAATATGACCATATTTTTATTACCATTTCTAACAGCCCATATCAGGGGCGTAAACCCGAAAATATCCTGCGCGTTAATATCAGCGCCTTTATCGATAAGCATTCCTGCAATATCTTCGTGGTCTGTGGAAGATGCTACTATCAAAGGCGTCCAGCAGTCAGCGGTTTTTATGTTTGTTTCCGCGCCATTTCCCAAAAGAAATTTTACTATTTCCGAATGACCGTTACGGCAGGCATACATCAGCGCGCTCCATAAGTCAACAGTCCTGATGTTCACATCAGCAGCGTTTTCCACGAGCATCCTAACAACATCCATATGCCCTTTTCTTGACGCCCATATCAAAGCAGTTTTGCCTTCGGAATCAACAGCATTTATATCGGCGCCGTCAAAAAGCATTTTTTTTATGCTTTCAATTTCTCCGGATGCAGCAGCGTCTAAAAAACTTTGTTTATTATCCATGTATATAGATAAAATGTTACACTTTTAAGAGATAGATTAATTGTTGGGCGCAGCATATTGAAAAATCCGTTAGGATTTCATGGATTCGTATATTTCTTCAAACTGAGCTGCCGTTTCCTCGAATGATTTTAATACTCTGGGATCAAAATGACAAGGCAAACTCCTGCCGTCGCCTTCCAATAATATTTTCATCGTTTTCTGATGATCAAAAGCAGGCTTATACGCTCTTGCATTTCGCAAAGCGTCATATTGATCCGCTATTGTCATTATCCGCGCCTCAATAGGTATTTGTTCCCCTGATATTCCATGCGGATACCCTGTCCCGTCCCATCTTTCGTGATGATACAGAGCCAATGCCTTTGCCATATGAAACCGCGGATGTTCCCCTATTATTTTACCGCCATAAACAGTGTGCCTTTTCATTTCCTCCCACTCTTCAGGCGTAAGTTTCCCGGCCTTCCTTAAAACGCTCGGGGGAATTTGAATTTTACCGACATCATGCAATGCGGATTGAATTTTAATTGTCCTAGTAAAAAAATCGGTTAATCCCATCTTCTTTGCAAGAACTGCGCAATATAACCCGACCCTTATTATATGATGTCCTGTATCCTCGTCACTCGCCTCAGAAGCTCTCGCAAGAGATCTTACAGTGTATTCAAATGCTTCTTCGGTTTCCCGTATCTGGTTGGACAAAGACTTCAAAAATAATGTCTGCATTACAATACTGTTTAAAACAGCTGCGTCATAAGAAGACACGGGTCTGCCGTAATTTAAGGCAAACATACTTATAGATTCACTTTTATAACAAACCATATTTTTTACAATAATATTCTGGCTAACAATTTTCGCGATAAAAAATAAAAACATCTGATCCGTGCTATCCTCGTTAAAAAACAGCAATTCCGAATCCTGCCCGGGCGGCAATCCCATAACTATGTCAATAGGCAGCGGTCTTCTGTCAACTTTTTCAAATACGGACCTATAATGGTACCATTGATTTTTGTTGTGTTCATCAACGATTCTTACAACAACCATCTCCGGACGCTCGGTCTCTTCTTTTTTACGGCGGATAATCTGACCCACAATATCGTCTATTTTGGATACAAGATCAAATTCCCACGGATTGAATTTTTTTAAAACAGCTGCGCCGACATCAGCCATTCTTGTAATATTGTCATATGCGGAATTGAGTTTCTCATTAAGAAGTTTAACATTAAGCAGACTTGATATTTTAGGAATCAATTCAGCCTGATCAATCGGGCGTGTTATAAAATCGTCAATCCCTATTTCCAGCCCTTTCATACGTTCGTATTTGCCGGGGATATCTATCATCATTAATATCGGGATATTTTTTGTCGCGGGAGTTTGTTTGATAGCTTCGCTTAATCTGTAACCGTCCATAACAGGCATCTTGGTATCCAGAATAACAATATCCACTTTTTTGGAAGTGAGCACATCCCATGCCTGCTGCCCGTTGCCCGCAGTCAAAACCTCGTATTGACGGGCGGAAATCATATATTCCAGTTTGGTTAAATTCGCCTCGCTGTCATCGACACAAAGTACAATTCCGTTGTTTTGAAACATCTTGACTCCTTTGAGATGGAGAACGCAACTTCTGAACATTGTATTCTTTTTTATTTTAAAGATTTATCCGCAATTCATTTATCTGCTATTTAATCGGTGCGAAGCAGGAAGCAGCCAGGATTGATTTTATAATTAGGGTTTGCTGAAAAACTATTTTTTGCGAATGTTAACGATAGATTTTGCGCATAGGTTCCCCTAATTCTTATACACTTTCTGTGGATTATTTTTTGGTTTTCCCTAAATTCTTGCCAGCGCTGTGGATAAGTTCATCGCTATCAAGCCCAGCCGGATATTCAACTCTTCATTTTTGTATACCAACCGCTCTAATCCGTAATGAACTTTTGATACGCCGATAAAACCTTCTATCTCGCTACGCTTTTTTTGTTTCTGCTTTATCCACTTCCAGAGTTTTTTTGACGCCTCGCTTCCACTCTTGCGTCCTAACGGCACCAGCGCCGCTTTTATTCCTTCTTCTTTCAACATTTCACGGTTCGCTAAACTCCCGTATATCTTATCCGTGATGACCGTCTTCGGCTTTTTCCCAAACCGTCCTTCGTGTAATTTCAAACTTTC
>MWCF01000046.1 GCA_002069855.1 Elusimicrobia bacterium ADurb.Bin231
TACCGCATCCAACGCCACTCTTGCCTTGAAACCCGCCTCGAATTTCTTTCGCATCTTTCCTGCCTCCTTTGCGGGTCCTATTATACCTCTTTTTTCACCTTATTTCATTCCATAAACTGGTACGGTTTTCTTGGACTATTATATCTTCAGCGTTGCCTTAAAATGACGACACTTTATTTGTCATGCTGAGTGCCAACGAAGCATCCCTTAACTTCGTCATGTTAAGCAAAGCGAAACATCTCCGCATGGTTACTCTTCCCTGTTTTTTTAAGGGCAACGGTATCAATTTAAAATCCGAAAACGGATAAACTATATGATTAACATAGCATCGCCATACGATGCGAACCTGTATTTTTTATCTTTTGCTTCATCATACGCCTTTAATATATTTTTTCTTCCAGCCAGCGCGCAAACAAGCATAAATAAAGTGGTTTTCGGCAGATGAAAATTAGTTATCATGCCGTCGGTAATCTTAAATTTGTATCCGGGATATATGAACATATCTGTATATCCTTTATCAGGCATAACAGTTCCTTCTCTACCCACTGTTTCCACAACCCGCAAAGATGTGGTGCCAACGCATATAACTCTATTAGCGCAATTAATTAAATCCGACGACCGCTTATCTATTTCATAATATTCAACACCCATCTTATGTTCGGTTATTATCTCGGTTCTTACCGGAGCAAATGTTGACCATGAAATATGCAATAACACCTCCGCTATTGACACACCGGAGGATTTTAATCCTGAGATGACCTCTTCGGTAAAATGAAGTCCCGCTGTGGGCGCTGCGACTGATCCGTCATTTGTCGCGAACACAGTTTGATATCTTTCCCTGTCTGAAACCTCCGCTGGCCTTTTTATATACGGAGGCAAAGGTATTCTGCCGTACAGATCAAGTATGTTTTTTAAATCTTTGGAAAATTTTAAACCTGTATATGTATCTGTAAGAGAAACCACTTCCGCAAATTGGTCTGTTAAATTTCCAGAAATATCTTTTATGAAAATTTTTGTGCCGGCTTTAACGCTCTTTCGAGGTTTTACCAACGCCCTTTCCGAATCAAGCATTAATATTTCTATGTTACCGCCTGTAATTTTTTTACCGTATATCCTTGCAGGCAAAACCTTTGTTTTATTCATTACCACAACATCGCCTTTACAAAAATAATCCGTAATATCTTTAAATATTCTGTGCTCAATCTTTCCGGATTTGCGATGCAGCACCAAAAGTTTGGATTCGTCGCGTTTGGCAATAGGATACTGCGCTATCAAATTCTGCGGCAAGTCATAATCAAAATCCGATATATGTAAAGTTTCAGTCTTCATATCCATAATTATCTTTTATTTTACAACCTCTGTAATAATGCTTAAGAATCTTTTTGTAATCCCACCCTGCTTCTGCCATACCTTTCGCGCCCCACTGGCACATACCAACTCCATGTCCCCAACCGTGGCCTTTGAAATATGCGTATCCTCCGTTTATACTTGCGGAAAAATTAGTGCTTCTAATAATCTGCGTGCCTATAGCCATACGAAATTTATGAGAAGTCATATTATATTTTCCGTTAGAATGATAAATTGTAACTGTTTTTACTCTTCCAGACGCTGTTTTTCCTGTTAGTTTGATTCGTTTAATTTTTTTTATCGGATATCCGGACTTAGAAAGAAGTTTAGCCATATCAGAAAGTCGCAATTTGTACGACCACGATTTCCACGGATCTGAACCGCAATAACCGCATTTCACTCCTGTAACATAAGGAATTTTGTTTCGCAAATTCCATACAAGAGACGCGGATTCCGTTCTGCCCCCGCAGCTTGAATGATAAAAAGTGTTTGCAATCTGACCGTCATATTGAAGCACCTGTCCTCTGGTTGCAAATACAGCATTGTTTGACCTGTCGTCTTCCGCATCCAAACCGCCGTACACCTGACAATGCTGAGTGGCGCAAAGATTGTATCCGTCGTTTTTATGCCTGTTCATATTTTTCAGAGCATATGTCCTTGCTACAACTGCTTGCGCTTTTAGAGATTCCTCCGGCCAGGATGCGGAAATCTCTTTTGTTATTATGCCGCACACATAATTCTCAAGTTCAATCTCATTGATAAAAATCAGTTTCGAACCGGAAACCTTTACTATAATGTTCCCTCTGTATCTTTTATTATTAACCGATATAATCGTGCCGGAATCCTTAGGAGATAACTTTAATTCCGACGAGAAATAATTGTTCTCCAAGGCAATCCCTGAGTTTGACTTTTTTATCCGATAATCCCGCGCCTCAGTAAGTTCAAGGATTTTTTCCGAATAATTATCTTTTACAATGATGACTGAGCCAGAGAAATTTATAGAGGAAGGATACGAAGTTTCAAGTATGCCTATTTTTATAATTTCTTGAATCTGTGATTGTTGCTCCGGTTCCTTGTGATTATCCGTTTCAAGATCTTTTAGGAAAGACGATATGTCGTCGGACTGCTGTGGTTCCGATTCTTGCTCATCAGGTTCTTTAGATGCGCTTTCTAAACTGCTGATTTCAGAAGGAGATTCCAAAGCAGCCGATACAGAAGTATCCCGTTTTTTGCTCGGCACTGCACAACAATTAAGAATAAAAAAAAACATCACCAATATTACTTTTTTATAAACCATAAAAAAACCGTTATGAAAATGCTTATTATCACGGAACTCGCAAGCGGAAAATAAAATACAAAATTTTCCCGTTTTATCGTTATATCTCCCGGTAAATTTCCCAAAAACGGTATTTTAAATCCGGAAATTATCAAAACGCCGGCTATAATAAACGCCGCGCCGACAATTATAAGCAATCTTCCCAAATTATCCATATGTTGATTGTTAAACAGCATGAATCAGTACTGCATTAGGTATTACCAATTGGAATAAAAATATCCGCGGGAATCTTTTCCGTTAAGATTAAGAAACACCCATCCGTCTTTATAGAACCACCCCCCGGTTCCGTTGATAACAGACAGCGTGTTCGAGGACTTCATTATTTCCTCATTAGGTATCTCGCTGATATATTCAGGAATCAAAGCCGGCAGATTTTCAGGATACATTCCCGTGCCTGCGTTGTACATACTGACAGCATTCCTTAAAATCTTTAAATTTTCCATAGTAACTCTTTCTTTTATGGCATTTATTTTTTTATTTGTAATAGAGTTAATATAAGAAATACGGTTTTTCCAATCTCCCGACGATAAATCTTTTAATCCGCAATAGAATTCAGTTTTAAAATAATTTTTTCTTCTTACTGTGTACCCTGATACAGGCATAATAAAATCAAAGATATTATTTTTAAGAAAAACCGAAAGGATGCCGGAAGTATTCATATAATATAAACCGCAAATCCTGCGCGGTATTTTCACACCGGCTATAGTAATATTCTGGGTGGGATGAAGCATAGAATCAAAAGCATAAGATATTTCCATATCCGGCGGAGAATATATAACGAAATAATCGTCTAAAAAAAGGTATTTGCACTTTTTTTCGCCCAAAAACGGAAAATTGTATGTTAAAAAACCGTCTTCATCGGAAATTGAATTTTCATTCGTAAGTTTCTTAAAATACTCCATAAAAACTTCTTTGTCTTTAACCTGGCAGTAAACCAGTCCGGCAAAATCATTTTTATACGGCAAAAGAATATATCCTGATTTTTTACCAAAAATCAACCTGCTGCCGACTTCGCCGTATTCGTCAAAGAACAAACCCGTAAAATTGCCGGAAGCGAACATCAAAGCGTCTGTCGCCGCGATCGCCGGGATTCGTATATTTTTAGCTGATACTTTGCCTGAACCATAAAAATATATGTCGCATCTTATTCCTGATTCAAAAGAAAACGCGGCAAGTATGTTGTCGGGAAATTCCCATGGGGAAATATGCTCAACAGCAGTTTTACCGATGCCGCGCGACCCGCCTCGCATATACAAATAATTAGAGTGTTTCGATACAGATACGGCATTTAAAAATCCGGCATCGCGAAACAAGGAAGAGGAATCGTCTTCAAACAGATCAATGATTTTTTTACTTATACTTATATCATTTGAAACGAATAAAACTCCCTCTTTTACGAACCAGTACTTATTGCCTTCGAAACACAACAGCTTTATACCTTTGTAGAAAGAATATTTTTTAGCCGACGCATAACTTTTTGATAGTTGTTTTTCGGATTCCGAATCTTTAACAGGACTGGAAAGAAAAATATAACTTTTTAATTCCGTATCCGGCCAATAAGCGAACAAAACATTATTCCCAAGTAAATCCGGTATTATGCGCGCGCGCGAATTCCCTGAAAAGAAATCTATTACAGCGTTAAAAAAATCCATGGCAGGAGAAATCTGCGTGTGCGGAATATCTTCAAAAACCCGGGCGCAGTAATTTGAAAATTCCGCATAAAATCTTGTGCCTTCAAATCCGGGCCATAGATCCTTGATATTGTCTATTCTTAACACAACAGGAGAATCAGCAGGCACAAATCTTTCCAGTTTTAATTGCAGAAGAGCGACAGGTTCCTTACGCCTCGTCGTAAATACAATAACGATTGAACTGATTAACAGGAATAAAGCTGCGATAAAAACATATTTTTTGGTATGATTAAACATAGGATTATGCGGGATAAATCTAAATAAGTTCTTTCTCCGTATTCGGAGTCAATCCAAGATGTTTATACGCAAGTTCAGTTACCACGCGGCCTCGCGGGGTTCTGGTTAAAAATCCGGCTTGTATCAGATAAGGCTCGAACACATCTGTAACGGTGTCTGTTTCCTCAGAGATTGCCACCGCTATTGTTTCTATGCCCACAGGTCCGCCGGAAAATTTGTCTATTATTGTGCGCAAAATTTTTACATCCATATTGTCCAGTCCGCAGGAATCTATTTCAAGTTTGCCGAGAGATTCTTCAGCTAAAAGCGCCGTGATAACTCCGTCGGTTTTCATATCTGCGAAATCTCTTATTCTGCGGAGCAGTCTGTTTGCTATTCTCGGCGTTCCTCTGCTCCGTTTCGCTATCAATTCTATGCCCTTTTCTTCCGTTTTTATGCTTAGAATGCCTGCTGAACGCCGCAAGATTTCTTTTAGATTGTCAACTGAATAAAAATCAATATGCGCTGAAATTCCGAATCTTTCTTTAAGAGGAGATGTAAGCAATCCAGCGCGCGTGGTGGCTCCGACGAGAGTGAACTTGGGAATATCAAGACGGAAATTTCTCGCGGAAGGGCCCTGACCTATTATTATGTCAAATTTGAAGTCCTCTATAACAGGATACAAAGATTCTTCAACTACTCTATTCAATCTATGAATTTCATCTATAAAAAGCACATCACCAGGAGAAAGATTGGTAAGTATCGCGGCAAGGTCGCCGGCCTTTTCAAGAACAGGGCCCGACGTGACCTTTATATTGACTCCCATTTCATGAGCTATTATATTTGCCAGAGTTGTTTTGCCAAGACCCGGCGGAGAATAGAAAAGACAATGATCCAACGGTTCTTTTCTTTTCCGCGCGGCTGCGATAAATATAGCGAGATTTTCTTTTATCTTTTCCTGCCCGATAAATTCATTAAGATTTTGAGGGCGGATTGAATTTTCTGCCTGTTCCTCAGGCAAAGACACCGGTTTATTAGTTAGAATTCTTTCTTCCATTTTATTTTCCTAATTCTTTCAGAGCTGCGCGGATCAAATCAGTTGATTCGACTTTTTGCTGGCCTGCGAAACGGGCTGACGCGCGGGATATCGCTTCTTTCGCCTGATTATATGAAAAACCAAGTCCTCGAAGGGTATCAAAGGCAACTTCAGTATCGACATAATTTGCCGGCTGCGGCGTTCCCGGAGGAACAAATTCTTTTATTTTTTCTTTTAATTCAAAAATAAGTTTTTCCGCGGTCTTTTTGCCTATGCCCTTTATCGAAGATATAGTTCTTAAATCCTGATTTTCAATGGCTGTTTTAAACGCGTGCGCAGATGTATGCGAAAGAATCTCTATAGCTGTTTTAGGGCCTATACCGGATACACCGATAAGAAGCATAAACAGCTCTCTTTCAAATTCGGAAACAAAACCAAAAAGTTCAACTCCGTCCTCGCGAAAATTTTGATAGGTAAGGATTTTTACCTGAGAATTTTCATGGCCCAAGTCTGCGAATGCTGACGCGGAAACTGTAATCTGGTATCCGATACCAGCGGCGTCAACAACTATTTTTTTATTTTTTTTTGAAATTAAAGTTCCAGATATGTGTACAATCATACAACCCCGCAAGAATGCGCCAGACATATCCCAAGAGCAATGGCATCAACGGTATTGTCGTCTTTGGGAAGAGTTTGCATCTTTAATATTTTTTGCACCATGAATCCGACCTGTTTTTTATCCGCCTGCCCGTAGCCGGTCAATGCTTGTTTTACCTGAATGGGAGTAAATTCATTTATTTTCAATCCGGCGCGGGAACATGCAAGTATCGCGACACCTCTCGCGTGGCTTACAGCCATCGCAGTTTTGATATTTTTAACAAAAAAGAGTTCCTCGATAGACGCCATATCAGGCACGTTATTTTTGATGATATCTTTAAGCTCGCTCTCGATTTTGCATAATCTATTGCCGAGCAACTCGCCAGCCGGAGTTTTAATAACGCCGCAATCTCCGATGCTCAATCCAGATTTCCGATCCTTCTCCAGAATTGCCCAGCCGAAAGACGCAAGTCCCGGATCAAGACCGAGAATTATCATAACACATCCTCTGGTAGATCAACATTGGAATGAACGTTTTTCACATCCTCATGCGCTTCAAGTTCTTCCATAAGAGAAATCATTTTCTTCGCGTCATCGCCTTCAAGTTTTATATATGTGGAAGGGACCATCAAAATCTCTGCAAGTTCCAAAGCGATATTTTTTTCGAGTAAGTCGGATTTCGTCTTTTCAAAATCCGCCGGGAGAGTAAGTATTTCGTAACATTTTTCATCTTCGGTTTTTACATCCTCCGCGCCGGACTGCAGGGCAATAGATATAATGTCATCTTCGCTTATTCTGGATTTTTCCACAGTTATGCATCCCTTCTGCTGAAACATCCATCCTACGCATCCTGTTTCTCCGAGATTTCCCCCATGGGACGAAAATATTTTTCGTATCTCCGCGTGAGTTCTATTTTTATTATCAGTGGTTACTTCCACCATTACAGCCACGCCGCAAGGACCGTAACCTTCATAAATAAGTTCTTCATAATTGACACCTGGAAGTTCTCCGGTTCCGCGCTGAATGGCTTTCTTCATATTGTCTGAAGGCATATTTGCCGCTTTCGCGTCATCTATAGCTTTTCTTAGACGGGGATTGTGCTCAGGGTTATTTCCGCCAGAGCGCGCTGAAATAGTCAACTCTCTTATAATACGCGTAAAAACCTTGCCTCTTTTTGCGTCTATTATTGCTTTCTTGTGTTTTATACCGGCCCATTTTGAATGACCTGACATAAGACCTCCGTTCTGAACTATCTGTCTAACTTTTTATTTTATAATATTTTTATAGAAAATGCAATAAATTTCCGAAATTATTGATACAAATTCAATACAATGCGAAATTAACAATAATTTTATTACAAAAAAATTACCCGCTCTTAATATCGGCAAACTGCACAAACCTATGGTAACCGCAAGCAAACTAAACAGGGAAATTCGAGCTGTATTATCGGGGCAGGTTAAAAAGATTTTTTCGCGCCATATCGAAATTAGGATCTATTTCCAAAGCTTTCTGGTAGGCATCCCTTGCCTCATCTTTAAATCCGAGTTTCATATTCACATATCCGAGATTATTCCAAATATCCTTATTTAAGGGATTTATATGCAAAGATTGCCTGAATGCATTTCTCGCTGCGAACAACTCTCCCTTTGACAAATATAAGTTTCCAAGCGTGCTTAATCCGTCTGAAGAATGCGGATTTATAAAAACCGCTCTTTTATAATTTTCCAAAGCAGAATCAAATTCCCGTCGCTGGGACTGAATGGTAGCCAAATTAAAATAAATTTCATCGTACCCGGGATTCGCGGCAAGGGATTCCTTGTATGCCCATATGGCCTTCTTCTGAAAATCCTCGGCTTTTTCCATATTCCCCGCATACCTGTATTGCGCAGAAATACGGGCGTATGTATTCGCAAGTTCATAGTTGGTGTTGACTTCCAAACGACGATTTTTATGGGCGCGTTCAAGATAAACCACTGAAGATTCCAGAGGTATATTCGGATTCTTTACAAGATTAAAACCCGTAAAATAATCTTTTTCAGCGATAAAAATGCGTGTATAATGAATAATGCCTGAGAAGGAAAGCAATATTAAAAAAACAGCTGCGATTTTTGAAAAAAGATTGTGATTAATGATTTTTTTATTTGATTCCGCAAGAACGGAAAAGATCCCGAGATTTATCCAAAAAAAGAATCCCGGAATTACAAAGTAAAGTGAAACATTCAATATATTATCTACCAAAATTCCGCAGGTGCCGGCAAAAATCCCCAC
>MWCF01000047.1 GCA_002069855.1 Elusimicrobia bacterium ADurb.Bin231
TGGGAACATATATAGTGCCAGCGGCCGGCGAAAAGAAGCGGAAGAAATGTACGACATGGCATTGAAAAATAATCCTCCCGCGAATTATTCCGGTATTCTGAGTCGCCGAACTGGAAAAACATTGTAGAAATAGAGAAGGAAGAGAGCGTTAAATTTATGTACATAATAATAGATAATTACGATTCTTTTACATACAACCTGTATCAAGCTTTTGCCAAACAAAATGTAAAGGTCCTGGTGTTTCGAAACGATGCCATAGATGTTTCCGGAATAGCGAATTTGCATCCGGAAAAGATAATAATATCACCCGGTCCCAAAACCCCGTATGCCGCGGGTATATCTAATGATGTGGTTAAAAGTTTTTATCGTACAATACCTATATTGGGTATATGTCTGGGATTTCAATGTATCGGGGTTGTTTTTAACGGCAGACTGAAGAAAGTCGGTAAAATAGTTCACGGGAAGTCAACAGTTATTCAACATAACAACAGCAGGTTATTTCAAGGTGTCCCGAATCCGATTCTGGTCGCCAGGTACCATTCATTGATGATTGATACCTCTGAGATGAATAAAGAATTCGAATTCACCGCGTATACAAAAGAAGGTAATAAAGATATATGTATGGGAATTGAACATAAGAGGTATCCCCTTTACGGTTTGTTATTTCATCCCGAGTCCTTTTTAACAGAATACGGGGATAGAATAATAAAAAATTTTATTTCAATTTAGGCGGAATGTATGCAAAAAATAACAAGGATTGTATTAAAAACTGATTTAACGAAACAAGAAATATTTGAAAATATAAAACGTGTTTATACCGGAGCATGTTTTTTGAATACTTCGTATAAAACGGCATCCGCGAAAAATTTTTCCTATATAGGTTATGACCCTTTTTGCCGCATAATGTCTAAAGGAAATACAGTAACCGTTGCCGATGAGTCCGGCTATCGTGAAATTTGCGGCAATCCTCTCAAATGTCTGGATGAAATAATTTCTGAGAATCGCGTAAGAACACATAACGAGTTTGATTTTATTGCCGGAGGAATCGGATATTTTTCATATGATCTTAAAAATATAATAGAACATTTACCCGCTCTGGCAAAAAGGGATGTTGATATTCCGGATATGTATTTTAATTTTTTCAGGACTATATTGGTTTTTGAAGAAAATAATGCCGGCAAAATTACCGCGTTTTTTCTTTTCGCTGATAAATCAATGGATAAACGCATCACGCAGCTAAAGAATTTTGCCGTTATTCCGCCCAAACCATCCGGTTCAGCATACACCGTGAAAAATTTGGTTTCCAATTTTACGAAGAATTCTTATATAAATGCGGTTGCCAAAGTGAAAAGATATATTCGCGACGGCGATATTTTTCAAGTTTGTTTGTCCCAAAGATTTAAATCGGATTTTCAGGGCAGTCCTTGGGCATTGTACAAGAATCTCGACTCCATAAATCCGGCTCCGTTCAGCGCGTATTTTGATTTGGATATCGTAAAAATTATTTCAGCTTCACCGGAACTTTTTTTGAGAATAAAAGACGGGATTGTTATAACCAAACCCATGAAAGGCACCCGTCCGCGTGCCTGCGATGCCTCTGCTGATAAACGGAATATGAGAGATCTTATCAGTAGCAGCAAAGATGATGCGGAACTTTCAATGATAGTGGATTTGGAAAGGAATGATCTCGGCAAGATATGTAAACCCGGCAGCATTGCCGTGGTAAAGCACAGAGAAATAGAAAAATACGCTTCCGTCTTTCAAACCACTTCCACTGTTGCCGGTAATCTGCCGCAGAAACAATATAGCGTGGAAAAGATTATAAGAAGTGTTTTTCCGGGTGGCTCAATCAGCGGATGTCCTAAAATCCGCGCTATGGAGATCATTGATGAATTGGAACCCACAGCGCGGAATATTTATACCGGTGTTCTGGGGTATATATCTTTTCATAATACTATGACATTAAATGTTGGTATAAGAATAATAACGATTATTCGGAACAAATTATATTTTCAAACTGGCGGAGGAATAGTAGCGGATTCAAATGAGGAGAATGAATACATTGAGACCTTGGTCAAAGCCGGGTCCATCAAATCCGCTTTAGGATTATGAAAAAACACATTAAAGAATCTTTGCTCGGATACAGAAAACAGATTGATATTCTTGACGGAGAGTTGCTTGTTTCGCTGAAAAAGCGGTTTATCATCGTGAAAGAGATAGGCAAAATAAAAAAACTTTATAAACTGCCGGTTAAGGATAATACTCGGGTCAAATATTTGATTGAACATAGAACTCGGCTCGCTCGCGAATATGGTATCTCAATAGGTCTTGTAAAAAAGATTTTTAAAGAGATTATAAATTTTGCTATGATCGAGGAAAAAAAGAGGATATAAAGGCATGTCTCAAAAACAGTATAAAACGATATTGGATTTAGGTATGAAGCTGCGAGTGGCGTATAATCACGACCGGGAGTTGATAGGACGGCTGAAGGAATACCGTGAGTATGTGGATTCGGTATATATTGCGAGCAATATAAAGATATTTCCGACATCAGGAGCACTGGTGAAGGAAGCAGTGGATTGGGATAGATACGATGAGGAAGCCGGGTGGGTGATAAGAGAATTAAAGAAGAGCGGAATAAAGACATATTTGTTGTTGAATGCGACTAATTTTGATCCTGAGATAGTGAGAGGATACGAGAGAAGCGAATTGAGGAAGTATCTAAGAAAGATGGTGAAGGAGTACGGGTTGGAGAAGGCAGTGATATTCAGCATACCGCTGGCGCAGCGAATAAAGGAAGATCTGCCGGAACTTGGTCTTGAGGTATCAATAACGGCAGGAGTTGACTCTCTTGAGAAGGCGCGGTATTGGCAGGATGCTGTTGATATAGAGGGTATTTGTCTATCACGCAGACTAAGCAAAAAGTTGGATAAAATAAAAGCAATAAAAAATAAAACTCAGTTGCGGTTGTCAATTATCGCAAATAGTTTTTGCATGCCTGATTGTATAAATGAAATTTCCCATAATAATTTTTGTTCCTATCCCGGTCCATCTCTGAGTTTCTATGATTGTCTTTCAATATTAAATAATAAACCTTGGTATGCGTTTCATCAGGCAAAGATAGTGCCCGCAAATTTGAAATATTACAAAGGCATAATAGACATAGTGAAACTTGAAGGCCGCGCTGCGCCTGTTGAAGTGATTATGCGACAAGTCGAGCAGTATGTCCATCAGCTGGATTCCACGGAATATCTCTATCAGATTCCCGAGCAGGGCCTTCCGTATTATCATCCATATAAAATAGGAGAAGAGCCGGCGGGAATATTTGCTGAGGTTGTGAAATGCGATAATGATTGCGAGAGTTGCGGGAAATGCCAAAAGGCGTGGGAGCAGTATTACGGGTTTGGAGAAAAAGAATACTTGTGTATAGAGATATATAATGCTATAGGGAAAAGAGATTATAAGAGAGCTGTGGAGAAATATGAAGAGTATAAAGGCTCCGGCGGAGTAATTGACGGGCATTTGGAGTATGCGATAGGAACAAGTTACAAAGAGCTGAAGGAGTATGAAAAAGCGATAGAGCATATGAGCCGCAGCGAGAAGAGCCGCCCTGAGATAAGGAAGGAATTGGGGATATGTTATTATCATGCCGGCAGGTACCGGGAAAGCGTAATAGAGATGGAAGGTGCTTTGATGTATGAGGAAGGTAAGGAAGAGATATATAAATGGCTTGGTATGGGATATGAGGCATTAGGAGAATATGATAAAGGGATAAGGATGTTAGAGCGCGCGCTTGTCGAAGGGAAAAGGTGCGCGGATGGTTACGACCTAAGATTCTATATGGGATTGTGTTTATTGGGTAAAGGGCAGGTATCAGGCGCGAAAGAGAAGTTCC
>MWCF01000048.1 GCA_002069855.1 Elusimicrobia bacterium ADurb.Bin231
TTCTTTTTTTATTGTATCCCAAAATAAAATTCCCGGTTCGGCCGATTGCCATGCATTATGAATAATTTTATTCCATAATGCTTTTGCATCTACTTCTTTATGAAATTGAGGATTTGGGGAATCAATAGGATATTGTTGTATATATGGTTTTCCAGATTTAACACATTCCATAAATTCGTCATCAATTTTCACGGAAATATTAGCACCTGTTATTTTTCCTTGTGTTAGTTTCGCATCAATAAATTTATCGGAAAACCGCTCGATTTCTTCGGATTGAATATCTATGGTTTGCAATGCCGGAAGAATTGTCTTCTGCAGCTCAAGCAGACTCTCATCTTCAAAAATATTTTTTGTAGGGTCTGCATCGTAGAGCTGTTTTTTTACCTGAATATACTGCTTCATCTCGGGAAGAATAGGTTTGAGAACTTCGCTGTAGTATGTTCTTAGACGGCGTTTTTCGGCCATCTCTTCATTTATTTCTTTACGTGGCTTTCCAGCTTCATGAGGATCAATCCGCGAGAATGCTTTTTGAGCTACAAGATAAAATTCAGGAATCATCATGCCGGAGTGCTTTATTACACCCTTAATAATGTTTTCCCCGTCTTCCATCTTCTTAGATAATTCAACTTCCTGTTCTGCGCTTAGAAGATTTTCTTTTCCAATTTCACGAAGATACAGTTTTATGGGATCATCGCCGTTGGAGTTTTTCTCATTATACACAAGACGTTTTCGAGTATCTTCTTTGACAGCTTTATGAGTTACTGTATCCGGCGCAATGTCATCGGAATCTTCATCCTCGTCATCGTCATGAAAACCATCATCTTCAATAAATTGAATTTTATTTTTTTGGAGTAATGAAAGAACACCATCCATCTTTTCGGTGTCCTTAATAATATCCTGAGGTAATTGATCATTCAATTCATCCCAGGTAATCTGCTTTTTTACCTTACCATACTCTATAAGCTTTGCAATAGCAGGATCGAGTTCTTGATCCGTCATCCGTTTGCATCCTTTTTTTGTAACAATTCAAAATCAATGTTCATTTTTTCACTGATCATGCTTTCAAGTTGTTTTTGATCTTCCAGAGTAACAACAGTAAACTGTCTTATCTGGTTTGTCAGGCGGTCGCGTTTGCGTTCCAAACTATTACGTTTTAATAAAACAATAATGTCTTCTATTGTTTTCTCAGTATTTATCGAAAACTCGCCGTTTGTAATATATTCTGCAACAAACTGATGAATTCCGTCACTGGAACATTTTGACATTACGCTTTCAAAACTAACCGCTCCCTCTCTATAACAATCTTCAAGTGCAATGAACATATCCCGGGCCATAGCGTCTTCAAAATCCTCAGCGTTTATTTTAGTTCGTATCTTTGGAAAACAATCAATATTAGCAATTACTGCTATAATTGCCCGCAACTCCACATTGGGTTTAATTTTTTCTTTTTTAACGGGTACTTGTTGTGTCTTGGATTGTTTGTCATTCTGAATTGAACTTTTGTACAAACCTCGGTTATTGAAGTCTTTTTTCACCGCCTCTGGTTTTAAGCTGAAAGTTTGGCATAATTTTTCCAAACTCGTTTCTTTTTGTATGTCTGATTTCAAGGCTTCTACATAGGGAAAAAAAGACAAGGCGGCCTTTGTTTTTCCCTCCGGAGTATCTGTATTATACTCTTTTGCCAGAAAAGACAACAAATAATCAACATCTATTATAGCGCTGTCGACACATCGTGTCAATGCTTCAACGCCGTTGTTTAAAAGAATATCTGCCGGATCCTTCCCTTCCTTAAAACTGATAACCTTAACCGTTATATCGGCTTTGCGGCACACTATTATTGATTTAAGGGTTGCCTGTACGCCGGCATTGTCACTATCGAGGGAAAGAAAAATAGTCTCAATAAAGGGTTGAATGAGCTTTACCTGTTCTTCGGTAAGCGCAGTTCCTAAAAGCGCAACAGCATTTTGTATGCCTGCCTGATGATAGGCTATAACATCCATGTATCCTTCACAGAGAATAATAGCCTTTTTTTGCCTGATATGCTGTTTTGCCAAATGAAAAGCGTAGAGATTTTCCCGTTTCCTGTAAATTTCGGATTCTCTTGAGTTGAGATATTTTGGTCCGTCGCCCCTTAAAAGCCTGCCCCCGAAACCGATAACCTGCCCCTTCCTGTTAGCGATGGGAAACGTTAATCTGTCAATAAAAAAAGAAATATCGGGATAGTTATTTGAAAAAAGCCCTGACTCTTTAAGAAATTCATCACTGTATTTTTTTTCTTTTAAAAACTTTTTAAGCCAGTATTTATCTGAAGGAGCATAACCCAGCTCAAATTTTTCGATTATTTCTTCACTAATACCCCGTTTAACTATATAGGATTTAGCAAAGGATCCTAATTCCGATTGTGTAAGAAAAAAATGATACGTCCCCGATACCCTGGTATAAAGCTCTATATACAGATCTTTGGTGTTATTTTTCTCCGGTTCCTGATAATTGGACCCTTCATAAATAACTTCCACGCCGTTTTTTTTTGCTAAACTTATCACAGCTTCGGTGAAACTGATTTTTTCCATCTCCATAAGAAATTTAATGACCCCGCCGCCTTCTCCGCAGCCGAAACAGTGGTACATTTTCCTGTCGGGAAGTACATGAAAAGAGGGCGTTTTTTCGTTATGAAAGGGACAACAGCCCCACCAGTCGGATCCTCGTCTGTCAAGACGGGTATACTCGTTTACCAGGGCAACAATATCGGTACGGTTATTTACTTCATCTATAGTTGCTGAAGCAATTTTAGGCATTAATTACCTGCCCTTTTTT
>MWCF01000049.1 GCA_002069855.1 Elusimicrobia bacterium ADurb.Bin231
GGGTTGGGGATCTTCCGTCAGTTTACTTCTTTTTCTGCGGATATGTTCAAAATAATACCGTGTGTTTTTGTTCTTATAGGACTTTTTGAGGTATGGGTGAAAAAAGAAACCATTGAACGGAATTTTGGGCCGGAGAGCGGGGCATTGGGTTATCTATGGGCAATACTTCTTGCGGGAACTGTTGTCGGAGGATTATATGTGGCTTTTCCGGTAGCCTATTCGTTATATAAGAAAGGCGCCCGCTGGAGCAAGGTCTTAACTTATCTTGGCGCTGCTGCCAATTGTAGAATTCCGCTTACTGTTTTTGAAGCATCTTTCATAGGAATTAAGTTTACCATAATCAGAATGTGTGTGGCATTGCCTCTGATAATATTCAGTTCAGTTCTTTTGGGAAGATATTTTGAGAAAAAAAGGTATAATCCAGAAATGTGTTCTTCTAAAATTTAAGGATGTGTTTTTTATAGAGATTTTTTTATCCGCATGCTGGAATTTTCAATTGTGATTAGGCAATCTTTAAAAAATATTTATAAATATGGATTTTTCGCTATTTTTTTGTATAATATAAAGATAAAGTTATATTTTTGATTTAATTTTTAGCATCCTGGCTGAATTCGTTATCTAAAGTCAGAACTGATTATGTCTTAAACAGCATAGGTCAGGGGAGGATATTTTCAGTCGGAAATATATCTATGTTTTCGTTAAATAGATTATGATATCGAACAAAGGGGGAGAATATGTCCAAAATTGTAAAAATAAGGGGCCGCGAAATACTTGATTCGCGCGGTAATCCTACTGTAGAGGTTGATGTTTTGCTTGAAAGCGGAGTGTTGGGCCGCGCTGCTGTTCCGTCCGGCGCTTCAACCGGCGAACATGAAGCCGTGGAATTGAGAGACGGAGATAAAAAGAGGTATCTCGGCAAAGGTGTTTTGAAAGCAGTGGAAAACGTAAATGCAAAAATAGCTCCCAAAATTACCGGTATGGATTCATTTTCTCAAACTGAGATAGACAAAAAAATGATAGAACTGGACGGCACAAAAAACAAAGCCGCTTTCGGAGCAAATGCCATACTTGGAGTTTCAATGGCTGTATGCCGCGCCTCTGCCGCTGAAAAAAAGATGCCGCTTTATAAATATATCAGGTCTGTTTACGGCATTTCTTCCAGAGATTATGTTTTGCCTGTTCCGATGATGAATATTCTTAACGGCGGTCAGCATGCGGACAATAATGTGGATTTGCAGGAGTTTATGGTTTTTCCCAAAGGAGCAGTTAATTTCAGAGAGGCGTTGCGCACAGGTGCGGAAGTGTTTCATAATCTGAAAAAGGTTCTTAAGGAAAAAGGGTATAATACATCTGTCGGAGATGAAGGCGGTTTTGCTCCTAATTTATCTTCAAATGAGGACGCCCTGAAAAATATAGTGGAAGCAATAGACCGCGCCGGTTATGCACCGGGCAAAGATGTTTACATTGCTCTTGATCCCGCGTCTTCGTCATTCTTCGAGAACGGCAAGTATATATTGGAAGGCGAGAAGAATAATAAGGAAAAAACTTCTGAATCAATGGTTGATTTTTACGCAGATCTTGTATCAAAATATCCTATAGTCTCCATTGAGGACGGGCTTGCAGAAGACGATTGGAAAGGGTGGAAACTTATGACCGACAAGCTCGGCAGCAGGATACAAATTGTCGGAGACGATCTGTTTGTTACGAATATAGAACGCCTTTCTATGGGCATAGAAAAGAAAACGGCAAATTCCATATTGATAAAACTGAATCAAATCGGAACTCTTACCGAGACAATAGCAACCATAAATATGGCGCATAAGGCAAATTATACCACTGTTATTTCGCATCGCAGCGGCGAAACAGAGGATTCTTTTATAGCCGACCTTGCCGTGGCTGTGAATGCCGGCCAAATAAAAACAGGATCTGCTTCAAGGACTGATAGAATTTGCAAATACAATCAATTGCTGCGCATAGAAGAGGAACTTGGTAAAGATGCGAAGTTCGGAAAATAAAAAAAAAATCTTTATATGGATTTTTGCCTTGGTTTGCGTATTATTGCTTTTCAATTATAGAACATTGCGCGATATCATCAGGAAACGCAAAAAATTGAATGTTCTGGAAAATGAATTGGCTGCCAAGAAAACTGAAAACGAATTGTTGAAAAAGAGATTGGAACTTTTAAAAAAAGATCCTGATATTTTAGAGCGGGAGGTGCGTAAAAGGGTTGGATTGGTAAAACCCGGAGAAATTAAGTACAAGTTTGTGGATTAGCGTAGAGCTCGCGAGATTTATCGCTAATTGATGATTAGCGAGCGTATAGAATTATTCTTTTGCACGACGGAACTTATCTGTTGTGCCTTATGTCCAAAAAAGGAGGGCTTTTATGCCAAATTATGAAACGGTTTATATTGTGAAACCGGAAATTACGGACGACAAAGCGTCCGAACTGCTGGAAAAACTTAAAGGTTTGATTGTTTCAAACGACGGGAATGTGTTGCTTACTGACAACTGGGGAAGGAAACGTCTCGCTTATTCCATAGGCAAGAATAAGGAAGGGAATTATTTTTTGATTCAATTTTCTTCTCCTCCGTCGGTTACCGAAGAATTGCGCGAGTTTTTTTCCATAAATGATTCTATTATAAGACATTTGATAGTTAAAATGCAGAAACCCGCGAAAAAGAAACGCAGCGGGAAGAAAGAGCAGGCATCTGCGGAACCGCAACCTGTCGCAGCATCGCCGGTACCTTCCGACATCCAATCGTCAACGGTTCCTTCAATGCCTAATATTCAGGATAAGGGGTGAAAATATGGCAAGTTATAATAAGGTTATATTGCTTGGCAATCTTACTCGGGATCCGGAAATAAGAACATTGCCTTCCGGCGCGAAAGTGGCTGTGTTCAGTTTGGGACTTAACAGAAAATACAGGACACAGCAGGGCGAGACGAAAGAGGAATCCTGTTTTGTCGACATAGAGATGTTTGCCTCTCTGGCGGACTTGTGTGAAAGGTATCTGCATAAAGGGGATCCGGTTCTTATAGAGGGTCGTCTTAAACAGGATTCTTGGGAAAAGGATGGCCAGAAAAGAAGCAAATTGAAAGTGGTGGGCACAGGCATGCAGTTTATGCCGAAGTCCGGCGGCAAGGGGCAAAATTCAGACGAGGGCGGGTACCGTAGTCAGGATTCATCTTCTTCTGAAGTGGATGAAAAGATAGATATACCGTTTTAAAACAATAAGGAGAATATAATGGAACAAAAAAATACAAGAACAACAAAAAAATTTGGATCTCACAAGCCGCGTCCCGGTGGTTTCGGGGGAAAGAGAAACAGGCCTTTTAAGAAAAGAGTTTGTAAGTTTTGCGCGGAAGGCATAGAGATAGATTATAAAAATGTCTGGCTTTTAAAAAACTATGTCTCTCCAAAGGGTAAGATGCTGTCTTCAAGGTTTACGGGCGTATGCATAAAGCACCAGAGATTGCTTACCACAGCGATAAAGAGGGCGAGAAATATCGCCATACTTCCGTTCGCGAGTTTATAATCGCCGGTTGGTATAAATGTCGCATTGAAAAATAAAATTGCGCAATGCGATACGGGATATGGTTTTTATGCTTATACAAAAAGCTGGATATATATTGGTGCTGTCGGGGCTGGCATTTTTATTCTTCCTGTCAGGGATAGTAACTCCTTTGTTCGGAATTTTTATTTTTCCGTTTTCTTCCGCCGCTCTGTTGCTTCTTTTTCTTAAAGAAGGGGCACTGTCCGGGTTCTTAGGGATTATTTTATCTGCGGCGCTGGTATATTTTAGTCCGTATTTGGGAATCGGGTTCATTCCTGTTTTCCTTTTGTTTCCCGTGTTAAGTGCCGTAATATTTTATGCGGGTTTGTCGCGAAAAGATAGAAAGATCAAAATATTGATGAGATCTTTTCTGATTATTTCAGGAATATCCCTTGTTTTCCTTGTGCTGCTGGCTTCAGGAGGATTCCAATTTTCATCTTTGCTGGAAAATGTTTCATCCGGTATCCGCAGAGAAAGTTTTGTTCTGATGGCGGATATTTTTGAGAGATATGTCTATGCCTTTATTGTGATGAGCACGGGAATTTATGTATTGCTGTCGTATGTTTACGCTGAACATTTTGCCTGCAGGATAGGCGTGAAGACCGGTAAATTGCCGTTTTCTTATCTCTGGCGTCTTCCGGAATGGTTCATTTTTGTATTTATTTTTTCTCTTGCCGGATATGTGTCCGCTAATATATTCAAGGCGGATTTACCGATACTAATAGCGGAAAATCTATTGTTTGTGGTTTCATCTGCGTATTTTATATCAGGGATTACCATAGTCTCGTTTTTTTTCAAGAATGTAAAATTAATGCGTTTTGTAACTTATATGTTTTTTTTCCTTTATCCGCCTGCTGCCATGTTGATAGGGCTTACAGACGTTTGGCTGGATTTCAGGAAAAAAAAGGGGGATGACAATGAAAGTGATAATAAGGAAAGATGTTGAGGGATTGGGAAATGTAGGCGAAATAAAAAATGTGAAAGACGGATATGCGAGAAATTATTTATTTCCGCAGGGGAAGGCGATGCCTGCGACTGATGCTAATCTTAAAATCATAGAGCAGGAAAAGGCCGTTTTTGCCCAGAAAAGATTGAAAGAAATGGAAGACGCAAAAGTTTTTGCGGAAAAATTATCAGGAGTTTCCATCAGCATAAAGGCGGAATCCAAGGACAACAAAAAGATATTCGGTTCGGTCGGATCGGCAGATATATCAGCCTCCTTAAAAATTGAAGGATATGATATAGACAAAAAGGATATTTTGCTCGACGAACCGCTTAAGGAAATAGGCGCGTTTGATGTTGGAATAAGGATTAATTCGGAAGTAACCGCAAAAATAAAAGTTTGGATAATAGCCAAAGACAATGACACTCAATCCGGTAATTAACGCATTGAATTTAATATGTCGTTTCGGAGAGAAATATGATTAAGAACGGTGCTGTTGTCGGAAATATCATAAACGAACTGATACCTCCGCATAATCTTGACGCGGAAAAAGCGGTGCTCGGTTCGATGCTTATAGAAAAAGAGGCAGTTGAATCTGCCTTGAATCTGTTAAGCGAAAATGATTTTTATCTTACGGCGCATAAAATAATATTCGGGGAAATAATCAAAGCCTATGATAAAAATAAAGGTGATGTGGATATTGTGCTTGTGTCCAATGCGCTTAAAAACGAGCCGTTAATCAACAACGAAGGAGGTCTCGCGTATCTTACAGGCCTTGTGGAAGGAGTTGTTACAGCCGCTCATATAGAACCTTATGCCGCCATAGTTAAAGAAAAAGCCGTTCTAAGAGAGCTTATTGCCGCGGGCAGGAATATTATAGCAGATGCCACAGCAGGAAAGATTGAAGATATTAATGAAGTCGTTGACCGTTCTTCGCAGAGAATATTTGAGATATCCCAGAAGAGAAACAATAAAAATCTTGTGTGGATCGGAGATATGATAAATTCGTCTCTTGCGGATATAGAAAAACTTTATAAGAATAAAGGACAAACGCCGGGTGTGCCGAGCGGATTTGTGGACCTTGATGAAATTACCGGAGGGTTTAGAAACGGAAGCTTGAATATAATCGCTGGCCGTCCTGGCACAGGCAAAACATCATTGTGTCTTAACATTGCGGAAAACGCGGCCATACAGCATAAGAGAAAAGTTTTGATTTTTTCTCTGGAAATGTCCAAAGAGGAACTTTTTAACAGGTTTCTCTGCTCTCAGGCCAGAATATCAACTGAAAAGGTAAGAAACGCCTATATCTCCAAAGAGGACTGGCCCCGCCTTACTACCGCAGCGGGAAAACTCAGCGAAGTGGATATTTTTATGGATGATTCCTCTTCATTGTCAGTGCTTGAAATGAAGGCAAAATCCAGAAGGCTTGAAGCAGAAAAAGGTCTGGATTTGATAATAATAGATTATTTACAGTTAATGCCAGGCAAAACAGGCAGGGCGGACATCAGGCAGCAGGAGATAGCGGATATTTCCCGTTCTCTCAAGGTTATGGCTAAAGATCTTAAACTTCCTGTGGTCGCGCTTTCCCAGTTATCCAGAGAACCTGAAAAAAGAACCGGAGCTCATGCCGGCAGGCCTAAACTTGCGGATCTAAGGGAGTCGGGAGCCATAGAGCAGGATGCGGATTTGGTGCTTATGATTTACAGACCTGATATGTATGTGAGCAATCCTGATTCAATTACAGCCGAGAGCCCTGTGAGCGATACAGAGATTATAATAGCAAAAAACAGGCATGGCAGGGTCGGTACGAGAATCCTGCGTTTTCATAAGGAATATACGCGTTTCGAAAATGCGTCTCGCAATATATAATAATTATTTATTATGAAACTTTTAAGACCTACATGGGCTGAGATTAATTTGGCAAATTTGACGCATAATATCCGGATACTAAAAAAGTTTGTTGGCAGGAAAACGGATATTATGGCTGTGGTAAAGGCGGATGCCTACGGCCACGGCATTGAAAAAACCGCAAAGACTCTGGAAAATCTTAATGTCAAATTTTTAGGAGTTGCCACTGTCGAAGAAGGAATATATCTGCGTATGAAAGGTATAAGAAGCAGGATACTTATACTCGGTAGCATATTTCCTTTTGATAATTTCAAAGAGGTTATCAGATACGGTCTTACTCCGACAATTGCCAGTATCGGAGGGATTAAGGCGCTTTCTGAATACGCGGAAAGATACGGGGCGTCCATA
>MWCF01000050.1 GCA_002069855.1 Elusimicrobia bacterium ADurb.Bin231
ACAAAGTTGCTTATTTAAAATGGTATATTTATTTCAAAAATAACAACATTTTTTAACCTTTAAGCCCAGAATGACAACGTTTTTTAAGCTGTTCTCTCTTTGTTGCTATGTCGCTTCTTTAAGCCCATACTGAGTGTAACGCAGTATCTCCGTTCTGCGACTATTCGCAGATAAACCCCTTAACAACAAACTTTTTCAATGCTCTATCAACAAATTTAGAATTAATATATATATTATTGTATAACTGCTCTATTGCTTGTCAAAAATAAATTGTAATATTGACGAATTACACAACATTAGATATTTAAAAAATCAATTTCCAACTTTTGCCCGCACAAATATTTTATATCTTTACGCCGCAGTATTTTTTGAGCGTTTAATTATTTACGGACTACACGGCACAGAGATACCGCTATTCAAAAATGTATTATGTCTCCTTCATTAAACAGCGACAAAAACATTAAAAAATATTCTCTCAGATGCCGTGTTAAAAGATAATTATTTTTAATATGTTCGTACCCGTTAATACCAAGTTTTTTTCCGTATTCAGGGCTATTAAGTATCTGTTTTATCCAATAGGATGTTCCTTCTACTGTCCTGGTAAGCATACCGGAATACTTATGAGTAATCTGAAGAGGGATGCCGCCGACTGCGCCGGCGATAACAGGTTTCTTTTTCCATAATGCTTCTGCCACAGTCAATCCGAACCCTTCGCGCAATGATTTCTGAAGTATTATGTCGGAACCGCGCTGTAAGGCGTTAATCTCCAAATCCGAAGACGGCGGCAATAATAATATAAAAATATCTTTATCTCCCGAAGCCTTTTCTCTTACTTCCGAAAGCACCTTTTCTCCTTCAGGGTCGTCTGTTGCGCCGCCGCCGGCAAGAACCAACTGACAGTCAACATATTTCTTTACGTTTTTATAAGATTCGATCACTCCTATAGGATCCTTAAGATAATCAAATCTGGAAATCTGAGTTATCACAGGCCTGTTTCTATCTATCTCAAATCTTTCGAAAACCGAGGTAATATAATTTTCATCAAGTTCCTTGTTCTTGTCGGAAAGAGGATCTATGGAAGGAGAAAGCAATACCTGCCTAATAGAAAGTTGCCTCGCAAACGCAGGCGCTGAAAAAACCGACACATCATAATTTTCCACATATCCCTTCAAGAAACTCCAGAGTTTCTCATCCGGATTGGAGAAATCTATATGACATCTCCAGATCCATTTCTTCCCTATCTGGTTTTTCTTTTCAATCAGAGCGATAGGCTGGGGATCATGAACAAACACTATATCCCCGTTAAAAAATATGCTTTCCGCATTCTGCCTGTTTACCTCTTTAAAATGTTCCAATTCTTCAGAAGTAATATCTGTTTTCACGCCGTGCAACGCATTATGAAATTTTTTCGTTATGTTAAAAAATTTCTCACCGCCTTTAATAAGGTCCCAACGCGCATCCACGCCAAGCTCATTCATAAGCGGAATCATCCTGTTCAATATTTCTGCCACGCCGCCGCCGACTGAAGTGGAATTAATATTTTGCACAGTTTTGCCCTTTAGCAGGGAGCCAAGCAATTTAAGTTCATCTATAACATTTGCCCCCACAATCGGAACATAATCATTTATTCCTGGCATTTAATTTATCTCCGAGCAGACATATTATCTTTCGTCTCAATCCGTCAAGCGTCTGCGTATAAGGATCAAGTTTAGAAATCTTTAAAGCAAGTTCATGTTCTCCAAGTTCGTTTTCCAGCCAATTGGAAAAATCATTATCTCCTTTTTCAAGACGGAGACGCGCTTCAAACATATGATAATATATGGAATGAATAGTCACATGTTCCATTATTTCATAAAACTCTTCAAGATTGCTCGCTGAATACCCTGTAGGTATCACGAATGTCACTGCTTTCATAAAATGGAATTCTTCTCCGGGAGGCGCGAAATTAGTTGCCTTGCCCTCTTTTAAAAATCCCTCTATTATTTTTACGAATCTTGCCCGGAGTTCGCTTATCTTTTTAAATTGAACTATGTCCACGGACGCGAGCATTTCTCCGAGTGTGTCCTCTTGAAGAACATTGGAAATCCAAAACGCAAAATCATTCGGAGGTTCCGGAGACAAAAAATGATGCTGTTGAAGAAATCTGTGCGTATGATAATATATGGAGGAACCTGGAACTGTTTTTAAAAGTTCGAAAAAATCGCCGAGGTTACGCGCCTTTTTGCCGAGCAATTCCGTTAAATTCAACCGGGTAAAGAAATTAAAATGATTTTTCATAAATGCTCAATAAGCCGAAGCAATCTCACCACTTCATCTTGATTGCGAACATAATATTTTGCCTTAGATTTATTTTTTCTGCCGACTCTGATTGTATATTCGTTCAATAAATATTCAAAAGCATCTTCATCAGTATTGTCGTCTCCGATATAAAACACGGCGCGATTTTTCAGGGTGCGATACCGGGACAACAAAAAGTCAATGGCTGTGCCTTTGTTATATTTCATGCAGGGACGAATCTCCCAGACCTTCTTGCCGGATGAGAAGCATAATTTTTTTTTATTTTTAATATGCCGGCAAACAATTTCACGAAGTTTAGGAATACTTTTTTTATCGACTAAACGCCAATGAACAGCAAGTATAAAACCTTTATCTTCGACAAATGCATTCCGTACATGCTTAACATCGCCGACCAGAGATTTCTTTACCTCTGCTAATTCCGGTAAAATCGATCGCGCGGAAGGCGCTGTAATAATCCTGTTGTTTATGCTTATCTCAAATCCGTGATTCCCCGAGTAATCCATATTTTTAATATTTATAAGTTTTTTTATATCTTTTATAGATCTTCCGGAAATTACCGCTGTTTTAAATTTTTTTACCAAATCCGATAATGCATCTCGCGCATCAGAAGACATCACCGCCTGTTCCGGTCTTGGCGCAATCGGGGCAAGAGTTCCGTCATAATCAAGAAACACAAATATCTTTTTCCCTGTTACTTGTTCTATAATTTTTTTCCATTCACTAAAAACATATTTCATATTTTAAAATCGCCGCAACGAATGAATTTATATTCGAATCAATTCTTTGATAAATTTTCCCGCCCACCTGAATATATTGTTTTCTTTTACATTCTCCCGCATTCTAATTATTCTTTCGGATTTAATCTCTTTAGGCATTTCTATAGCTTCTTTTATGGCATCGGCAAAACCATCGGCGTCAAAGGGATTAATGAGAACCGCATTCTTAAGCTCCCGCGCCGCACCTGTAAACTGCGAAAGCAATAACATACCTTTGTTATCCGTATTGGCGGCTATAAATTCCTTAGCGACAAGATTCATTCCGTCGTGAAGCGAACCCACGATACAAAGATCGCAAGCACGATATAACGCAAGGTGTGTGATATAATCTATTTTAGTATTCAGCAAAACTATTGGGTACCAATACCCTGAACGGTATTTCCAGTTGATTTCTTCGGCAAGAGATTGAATCTCGTCGATAAGATGTTTATACGCTTTAATATGCAACCTGCTTAAAGCCCCCTTTTGGAAAAACACAAATCTTTTCTGATACTCGGGATACTTTTCAAGAAATCTGTCAACTGCCTTTATTTTTTCAAGAATACCTTTGGTATAATCAATCCTGTCAATACTTAAGGCAAGCACTTCGTAAGGCGGATCTATTTGAGTAGGAAGTTCATTTACTTTCCGGCTGACATCTTCGCCTGAAGACATCTCCGAAAGTTTGTCAAAATCAATACTTATGGGAAAATCTCTTATTAATGTTTTATGCCCTTTATACGTAACAGCGGATTCTTCCCAATCTACTTTTGCTTCAAGTTCGAGTTCGCATGTTTCCAAAAAATTATGGCAATGGTATTTAATATGAAATCCCAAAAGATCGTTCGACAGAAGTCCTTCAAGTATTTCATTCTTTTGCGGGCAAACTCTAAATACTTCAGGATTGGGCCATGGTATATGCCAGAATAGAGAAACTACTGCATCAGGTTTTTTTTCTTTTATAAAACCCGCGCAGAGAGTAAGATGATAGTCCTGAAGCCATACAAATGGTTTTTCCAGACCTATGGCATCCACAACGCTTTCCGCAAATTTTTTGTTTGCGTTTTTGTAGTGTTCCCAATCGGAAATAGAAAATACAGGCTGTCTATACGCTATGTGGCACAACGGCCACAAACCCTGATTGGCATAACCGTAGTAATAACCATTTTCTTCTTCCTTTGTAAGAAATATTAATTTCTGGGTATACTGCGGATTTTCATAAGGAATTTTAACGGAATTGTCCTTATCAAGAACATCCGCGTCTGCATCTCCGGATGAATAAGCGATCCATGTGCCTCCAGCAGTTTGCATAACAGGATCTAAAGCAGTAACAAGACCTCCTATGGTCTTTATACAGTTTATCTTTCTTCCTGCATATTCGAATGTATAAGGTTGCCTGTTGGAAACAACAATAAACTTATAATCAGTCAGTTTTTCTTTTATCAGATTCTGCAGGCTTTTTCTATCGAACATAATTCATCCTATCTCACTCGCTATAGCAATATAAATTGGTAAACTGAATGCGTTAAAAAAGTTATCCTTAAGTTATCGCAAACGTAACGTGAAGCGAGACCGTATTTGTCTTTTCGATTATAACTGGAATATTTCATGCGCTATATAAGGACAACGATAACGACGAGATTCTTCATTCCGCTTCGCTACATTCAGAATGACGATGTAAAAAACGAGGTCATTCACTATGTTATACTGCATTCTGAATGACAGATCAGGGAAGAATAAAATTCGTTAGTCACACCTTATAATGACGAAAAAATACTTTTTCAACTGCAGCAACTGCAGCATAATGTAGGGTTCACTGAGAAAAGCCAAAGTTTATTGAAATAAAGACGAAGAAAAGGTATAATAGGGCATAGAAAATAACGTCAAAACTGCAAGGAAAACGAAGAAAAGCGTCAAAAACCCTTGCAGTTTGGAAAGTTGGCGGAGGCAAGAAATGTCCTATAAAAGCAAAGATCGCAGAACCGGAGACTTATTTACGGAAATGATGCCGTTCGGCGGGAAGTTAAATTCCGAGAACCGCTGGATGAAATTACATGACCTGATACCGTGGGAAGAGATGGAAGATATTTACAGGAAATATTTTTCTGAATTGGGCAGGCCCGGTAAAGACAGCCAGTTAATCAACGGGTTAATGATAGTGAAACATCAGACGGTGTTAAGCGACAAAGAAGTGGTAGAATATTTTTTAGAGAATCCATATGTCCAATATTTTTGCGGTTATGATCAGTTCGTGAGTGAGAAAGAGATAGATTCCTCGACATTAACGAGGATGAGGAAGCGGCTTGGTGTGGAATATTTCAAAAAGTTTGAAGAAGAGATATTGAATTTATTGAAAGAGCGAAAAATAATCAAAGACGGGGAGCAGCAG
>MWCF01000051.1 GCA_002069855.1 Elusimicrobia bacterium ADurb.Bin231
CATCACCGCCGCCAGTACCCCCTTTATATGCCCAAAGAGCTTCGCCGTTGCCGAAATTTGCAGTCCTGATTGTCGCAGCTGTGTTGGAAGTGTTGTTATCTACTGCACTTAGCAGAAAATATCCGACTGTCCTTTGTAAATTTGATTCAATATATAAACCATTATTCTGCCCGTTCTGAGTAATTGAAATACCCGGAGCAGGTGCATCTTGAATTACAGATAATGCTGTCCCGGCTGAATTTGTAATGGAAGCACTTCCTAATATAGAAAGTTTTTCCGACGGATTTATAGTCCCGATACCGACATTGCCAGTTGATCCTATTGTAATACGGTCTAAATTATTTGTTCGAATATTAAACGGATGTCCTGAAGTTGTGCCTACAAAAGCCAAATCCAATGGGCCTTCTACTTGAAGGGCTGCTGCTATGGAATAATTCCAAGGCTCTAAAGTAAGTTTTGAACTTGACGAGCCGGAAATCAAGAGGTTTCTCCAGTAACTACCACTATCATCAGATTTCATTCTGACATCTCCTGCAATATCCAAGTGGGTTATCGGATTATTTCTGCCTATGCCGACATTGCCTTTAAAATACGCATTTCCGACAGATGTAATACTGGATACAGCGATGCCTGTATTATCTTGAATGACAAAATTTGTTGAGCCGTCATTGGAATTCAGCTTTATTTCGGCGTCATCGGCGTGTAAGACAGTAACAAGTAACAAGCAACAAGTAACAAGGGAGAAAAACAAAGACAGCCCGATAGCACGCCAAGGGCGTGCGGCTACATTCGTGTTACTACAACCAGACAAACCTGATAATTTTTCTTTGTTCATAACTTTCCTCCTCAATGCTTTCTTAACTATTTTTTATTTTGTAGCGGCATTGCCTCGCAATGCCTTTTTAGCACCGTAAGACGGTGCGGCTACATTTTACAAATAGATTCCTGATTGCTCGGGAATGACGGATAAAAGCGAGATTCTTCGTTACACTCAGAATGACGGCATTTAGAGATTGCCACGGGCTGGAAAACAGCCCTCGCAATGACAAACTGGCACGCCAGGGGCCCCGAATCAAGTTCGGGGCAAGATGTACGGCTACATTTTTAAATTGTTTCAATTTTTTCATAATTTCCTCGCAATAAATGACATTTATTTTCCTAAAATTTTGATTTTTATTTCTTTAACAAAATCCTCTGCATTTTTTAGGACCTGGGCTGCTTCTTGTTTGGTTATCTCAATCATATATTCATAATCACCGTTGCTTCGTGCCTCAAAGGCATCTAACAAATGTTTATGCAATTCCTGTTTAATTTCGCCGGCCTTAACAAAATACAGTCCAAATGCTGAATGAACAGCAGAGTGTTTTGAAAATCTTAAGTCCTTTGTAAGTAAAATCGCTTCCGTACAATAAAACATCGCATAATAACTTCTGGAAACTGCTATATCATAATTTCCTTTAGTTAACTCATCCTTTACAGCGGATAAATTACGCTCGGCTTTTTCAATTAACTTTTTGATTTCATCCCGTTTGGTCATATTGATAAAAGCACCCCTTCATTTAATACATTATGAACAAATATAGTTTTATAATCAGATTCTATCCACTTTGCTTCCATCGGCATAGCCGAAATGACTAAATCATATTTTAAACAAATTGGCGCACGAATTTCACCTATTCTCCTGATCTCATCGTACCTTAATCCCATTTTTTTTAAGACAACAAGAATATCTATATCGGAATCCGGTTCTGCATCGCCGCGCGCCTTGGAGCCGTAGAGTATCATACGACTGAGGTTGGAACCGTAAAGTTTTTTCAGCCCTGCGATGAGTTCCTGAACCGCTTTGTTTTCATTTTCGGTTAAAACAGGCAATATTATGGTTGCCATAATCTTACGCACCTCCAAAAACAGGGACGGCACCCCTGCCCAGCGTAGTCGGGCAGGGTTCTGGTTGTTTTAGCAGGGGAAAGCCCTGCAACTACAAACATTAGCCGAGTAAGCTCGGCAGCTACATTAGCAAAGCGGAGTTTATCCCGATTTTCACATCTGGGCTTTGCGGCTACAATTGATAGATTCCCGATTGCTCGGGAATGACGGATAAAAGCGAGATTCTTCGTTACACTCAAAATGACGGAATTTAGAGATTGCCGCGCGGAGTTTACACTGATAGAAGCGAATGTGTTCGCAATGACGGCGAAGGAGAAATTCTTCAGCAAATGGTTATCGGCTCCAGAATGACAGATTTGAGGTTTTTGATTTTCTTTCATGAAACATACCATCCCGGGAAAAGTATGCATTGATTTAATTTTATATTATTTATTTTGAAAGTTGTGTCGTCGGATTGGTTATTGAGGGGATATAACGGAAGATATTGAATCCTCTTTTTATCGAGAATACAAAAATTTGCTGCGATAAATTTTATTTTCTTCATTATACCACTTGCCATCTTTGGCATATCTTATCCTTTTATATATTATTATACTATAACTATAATACAGAAATTACGATTTGTCAATGTGATTTTTTGCACATAGCAATATTCAACGCAATATTCAACGATTTATTTTATACGCTGGAGGAATTTTTTTAGTTCTTCGTCATTTGGAGCCAACTTTAATGCTGTTTCCCATGTGCTTTTTGCCTGGTTGGGTTTTCCTTGCGCGTAATAAACCGAGCCGAGCCGTTTCCATGCCATTATATTGTCCGGTTCCAGTTCTATTACAAGTTCGCATTCAAATATAGCGTATTCGTATTTACCGTCGTAAATGGCATTAAGTATCGCTTCCAATTTCTGCTCTACTACATTTTTGCTGTTGTCCATTACTTCAAGCCGGGATATTACAGTAAATTCTTTATCCATAAAAACAAAAACGTCTTTTGTAACCTGACTGACCTTTCCGATCTGCCACGCATAACGGGATGCAAGCACAGGAAGACGTTCGTCTTTTGGCTTGCCCAGATATGCTGAAACGCTTTTTCTTAAGAGGTCATTGACTTTGCCCGGTCCTATGATGGAAGTGGTAACTGTTTTGATAAATTTGTCAAGTTTGTTTTTTTGTTCCGTGAACTCATAATTTGCAGTATCGCGTTCGATAATTTGGCTTGCCTTGTCTGATGCTTTTTGATATTCGCCTGAAGCGATCAGTTTATTATATTCGTTTATTTCGGATTTTATATTGTCCTGTATTTTCGCTTTTGCCATTTGTATCAGGTTCACCGGGTTTTTTTGTTTAGGGTCCATTTGGAGAATCTGTTCCCAATCCTGTATCGCTTTTTTATAATCTTTCTGGTGGAATGCTTCCATAGCAGACATGTAGAGTTTGCTTATGTCATCGCAGAAAAGTTTTTGTGTCGAGCAAACATATAAAGAACAAATTATTTGCCAGATCCAAAGTTGCCGGATAAGTAATGTTAAAACGCGGTTATATGTTGGTTTTTTCATGATTTTCTTATGATACTTATTTCAATACGCCTGTTCTTTGCTCTTTCCTCCTCTGTTTCGTTGGATGCTATTGGTCTATATTCTCCGTAACCCAACGCGGAAAATCTTTCCGGAGAAATATTTTCTGAATTTATGAAATAATTTATCACACCGAATGCTCTTGCAGCGGAAAGTTCAAAATTAGAACGATATTTTTTCGATAAAATGGGAATGTTGTCTGTATGTCCTTCTATTATAACCGGTGCATCCAGAGTTGCAATAATTTTAGCCACTTCTTTTAATGTGGGCAATGCTTCCTTTTTTAATTCCGCTCGTCCTGAATCGAAAAGCACCGGGTTGGAAAGCGATATTTTAACTCTGTTAGCATCAATTTCCACCTTTGCGTATTTTTCAAGATGCTTGTCCTTTATTAAGTTTTCCATTTTTTCGCTTGCTATTGCTTCAAGTTCCATTTTTTCGCTTTGTTTTATCTGTTCGTCGCTGCCTCCCATTGTTTTTTGAATCATTGCCATTGTTTTTTCGTATTTTGCGCCGCCGTAAATAATTGAATATGCGTACAAAATCATAAAGAATATCATAAGAATAGTCATAAGATTGCCGTAAGGAATTACCCATGCATCTTCTGCTATCAGCGATTTTTTTACAATATCTTTGTTTTTATCAGTTGAAAATTTTTTTTTGGACTTATGGCTTGTTTGTCCATTTTCTTGCGAATATCCGTAAAAATCAATATTTTCGTATTCGTTGTCCATATTTAAAGTTTGTGACTATAAAAATTATCTTACTATTACTATTTCTATTCTCCTATTTTTTTTTCTTCCTTCTTCTGTATCGTTAGGAGCTACGGCCTTTTGTTCCCCGTAACCTGCTGCTATAAATCTTTCAGGTGAAATGTGGTTTTCTTTGATATAATATTCTATAACACTGTAAGCACGCGCTATTGAAAGTTCCCAGTTCGTGGGATAAATGCCTCCGGAGATAGGGATGTTATCTGTGTACCCTTCAATAATTATATTGTTTGACATAAGTTTAATAATGTTTGCGACTTCATTAAGAATGCTTTTTGCCGCGGAAGAGAGTTCAGCCTTTCCTGATTGGAATAGGACAGGCGCGTTGAGAGTTATTTTTATCTGTTTTTCCGTAATGTTCACAGATGTGTCTGTACCTGCTACGCTTGTTGCTCTGGCAGCGGTTTCTTCGTCGGTAAATTTTTTTAGGGCTTTGTCCACGCGCATTTCCGCTGCGGACGCTCCCCGGAATTTTTTTTCTAACCCTTTGGCTATATCTGTTCTTGCGTCCGCAGACATTCTTGACAAGCCGTAGAGCATAAGAAAAAAGAGCATAAGGTTTGTGACCATATCCGAATATACTGTTGTCCAGATGTTTAATTCCTGTTTTTCCTTGTTCATACCTTTCCGTTATCTTTTCCTCTGAGTTTGTATGCCAAAAATGCTTCCAGTTTCTTTTCTATTATTATTGGAACATCACCTTTCTGTATGGCAAGTGCGCCTCGCGCAAGAAGTTCTTTAAGAGTAATTTCGTCTTCGCTGTAAATTGTCAATTTTCCCGCTATCGGTAGAAAAAGAAAGTTTGCACCGAAAATGCCGTAAAAGGTAGTGGTTACTGCAATTGCCATTGAAGCGCCCATTGACTGAGCATCCGTGAGATTTCTGAGCACCTGCACAACGCCTATAAGAGTGCCGAGTAACCCAAAAATGGGAGCGTAAGTTCCCATTGACCTGAACAAAGATGCTACTTGATTATGTCTTTTACTTATTAATGCGAGTTCCTTTTCAAGTTTTTCTGTAATCAATTCCGCATCGTGTCCGTCAATTACCAGTTGAAGAGCGTCTCTTAAAAATGGGGTTTCAAGTTTGGGCAGTTCGTCCTGAAGTTTTTCAATGCCATCACGTTTTGCTTTTTCAGCGAGGTAAAGAATTTGTTTGATTGCATCATCGTTACTTATTCTTTTGGGAGGGGATAACATCATCAATACTGCTTTAGGGAGGATTTTTACTACTTTCCACGGGTATGTGATAAGCGCAGCCCCAAATGTGCCGCCGAATACGAGAATTGCAGCATTGACATCAAGCAAAAGATTAATTATCTGTCCCTGAAGCATTACATAATATACTGCGCCTCCTCCGATAATTATTCCGCATATGGTCATTAAATCCATAAATTACCTCGCTATCTGTTTAGATCATTCCTGCTTCTTTTAATCTACGCATAGTGTTAAGGATTCTTCTTTTTTCGCGTTCAATCCTGTTTGCTGGTAACGGCTTGCCAAGTTCCATTTCTTGTTTAACTCGCGCAGCTGCGCCTGCAGGCAGAACCGAGAAAATTTTCTCTTGCGTTTCAGAAGGTAATGTTTTTAAAATTTGGCCGAAAACATATGTGCCGATCTGTTTGATTACAAGTTGAATCCCTGATGTGTCAAGTGCAGCAAGCATATCAATCCTTATTATGTAAGAATTGATTTTTTCCGCAAGATCTGGATTAATGTTTTTTATGTCTGATATTATGGCTTGTTGAACGGCTTCAGGGCTATTATCAATTATTCGGGTAAGTATTTCCGCTCCACCGAAGAAATATTCAATGCGTTTCTTCAAATCTGTTTCTATTCTTTTGACTTCTTCGGGATTTAGTATTTCTGTCTTGGAAAGAAGCGATAGAGCGTTTCTTCTTTTGTCAGCAGGCAATTTGTTAAGTATTAACGCAGCAATATCCGACGGTAGATAATTGACGATTACCGCGATATTTTTTTCAGGTTCGTTTCCAAGTATATGTATGACTTTTTCTATGCTGTTTTCATTGATAAAAGAAAAAAGAGGCTCTTTCCCGTCATATGCCGCCGCGATTTTTTGTTCCTGTTTGTGTTCCATTTCCTGAAGAGCGCCTATAGACAGAGATACCGGGGATTGTTCTGAACTTTTTTCTTTTATTGAAGCCGCTGAACTGACTGCCGCTGCCACAATGTCTTTTGCAAATTTTTGAAAAGGACCGAAGAGAAAGAGACTTAAAGTGAGTGTTAATCCTATACAAGCAATCGCAGCTAACAGCCAATATAAATTTGGAGGCAGTATCAGAGAACTCCATTTGAATTGATTTTTCTGGAAATTCATTTGTTGTACTGATAGTTCGTCTCCGCGTTCAGGTTCTATGCCTAGCAGCCCGGCAGCGACCTTTTTTACTATTTCCACTACGGAAGGGGGGATTGATTTATCAAGTATAATTGTTACAGAAAGTTTTTTAATAAGGGTTCTAGTATCATCTCCGAGAGCGGACAACATTACAGACTCCACCTTTTTTTCCGTTAGCGTTTCTTTTATTGGTACTCCGGGAAGTATCATTTCATCTTTCTTTTGCTCCTGCCTTTTTTCTTTTTTTTCGTTTTCCAGTTGGACATTTACTATGATAACTATTTTTTCGCTTCCTGTGATTTCAGTTAGAATTCTTTTAAGACGGTTTTCAAGGTTTGTTTCAAGAGCTATCTTTGTTTCTATGGATGTCTTGGCTTCTTTCTGGGCATGGACATAATTACCAATGGCAAATTGAAAATTACAAATTACTATAAAAGCAATTCCGAATATAGAGTTAAAAATCATTGTCTTCAATCTGTTAAATAATTCTGTAATCAAAATTAACAATCTGGAATTCGCAACCTGTAATTTTGGTTTCATCTTTTTCTCCTTAAAAACTCATAGAACACCGAATATTGCCGGAATTTTCTTTATATGTCTGATCTTTGTAAATATCGTCGGTGTATGATGTGTGGGTAAATCCGAGTGTGGCTGAAAGATTTTGTTTTAGGTTGTATGTGAATTCAAGTGTACCTGTAAGGTTTGCCGTATTCGTGTTCTGCTGCGGCTTGTCTTTTCCTGTGGTATAGGAGCCCCATAATGCTGAAGAAAGTTTGTCTTTTATAAGGTTGTTGTAATTGACGCTGAGCGAATATGAACCGGTTTCAGTATCAGTGGATGTCGCAAGATTATACACAGTGGAAAAGGTTGCGCCTGTTGTTACGGAAAGATTCTGGCCTATTTGCGTAAATATGCCGAAATTTCCCGAATCTGATTTAAGTTCGTCGGAAACACCTGTTTTGTCTTTAAATTTAGACCTTTGTAATGAGGCACTGAGAGTGGTTGCTCCCAGAGTGTGGGATATTGAAAATGAGGGTGTGTCTGTTTGGTTGTTTAGCGCTGTTTTCGGATCTCCGACTGCGGAGTTTAAGGAATAGCCGAGTGTTATTATAGGGAGCTTAGGTTTTTGCAAAGATATAGATCCGCTTGCTATATTCTGGGTGGATGTGGTTTTGTTTGGATCTTTTGCCAGATTGTCGCTGTATTTGTTGAGATATACGGAAATGGAACTCCAGTTGGGTATATTGTATGCTGTAGAAATTTCATATGATTCCTTATCCTTGCTCGACGACGGCGCTCCGAGAGAAGTGAAATCCGGATTGATCTTGGAATATATTCCAGTAATGGAAAGATTATCTGAATTTATTATGGATGCAGTTGCTTTTATGCCTGTATCTTTTACTGCTCCGGAAGAAATATCTTCTTTATACTGTGATTGCGCATATTCCGCTTTTATTCCGAATTTACCGAGCATCTCAAAATATCCGCTGCCTCCTATAACATCATTTTTTGCTGCAAGAAGTGACGGACCTGGTGTGTCCAATGAGTTATCGTCGTCTTTTGAACCTGTGTATGCTCCTGAAAGATATGAATTTGCGAATCCGAGATTTTGTTTTATTTCTCCGCCCCAAAGGTATCTTGCGTATACTCCGTTTTCAGACGATGTGCCTTCTGATTTTTCTGCTGACTGGGAAACTACCACTGAACCTGAAAATCCGCGTTTGGAAGCCGTTACATTCAATCCGCGTACTCCCGCGCCATAAAGAACAAGGGAATTAAACGCTGGTTGAATATCTCCCAAAGCCACTAAAAAGGTATTTCCATAATACGTTAACAAAAAATTATCAAGATCAAAATCATTTTCATCGTCGTATAACGCGTATAAATTAAGTGAAACAGGAGCGTCGTAAGCCTTGCCGACCATATTTATATTTAAAGATCCTGTATATGCGCTGGAAGAACCGTACATCTTGTATTCCTGTTGCGTTTGTTTCCACGACAGTATGGCATTTCCTCCGAAAGAAATTTTTGAAGGAGGTTTAGGAATTTGTGAGAGAGGTATTACGGTAAAAGTATAATATTCCGATACAACAATCCGCTGTTCTTTTAATGTTAAAGTTATTTTGTAGAAATAATCTCCTTCAAAGGCGGTAGGTATGGAAAAAGGTGTATATACTAGAGCTGTTTCGCCCGGGTTTAGCGTGGTTTTGCCTGTGGTTTTTCCTGTTTTTCTGATATAGTTTCTATTTTTGTCGTAAATTTCTATTTCTGTAAAATAATCGCCGGCATCCCATTTCTCCGCTCCGGTATTTAATATAATATTTTGAAAGGTTATTTTATCGCCTGCTTTTATAGGGTCAGGAGAGGCAATAGCAAGTTGTATGTTTCCGGAGGGCGCGCATTTTACTGTAGAAGGATAAATTAATAAGAGTATTGATATTACAAGAAAAACAAAGCGGAACGGTTGGGGCATAAAATTCTACCTCCGAATTTTTGTTATCTTATATGCTGTAAATTTAAACAGTAGACTCAAACATTAGATTGTGCCGAAAAGCATATAAATTTTGGCAAACAAATATTATATATATTAAATAAATTTTATAAATTATACATTGTTACGATCAATTTGTCAAACTAAAATTGACAAATTAGACGAATTTTGTATAATACCTAAATTGTTGAGGATTTTATAAGTTATGAAGAAATATTTATATCTTTTTTTGCTGATTTTTTATTCATTTTTCATTAAATATGAAGTATTTGCGAATAAATCTTCTACCGATGCCGCCGATGCCGGCATGGCATCGGTGAGTTATAAAACCAAACGCATAAAGGTCATTAAAGATTCCGGCAGAGAAGAATATGCTGATCTTGTATTAATCGGAGGAATGGGATATCTTTCTCTGAAGGATATAGAAAAGATTTACAATGCGGATGTTAAATGGTTCCCTGTTTCAAAACGCGTAACACTTCGATTCGGTTCCGGCGCAGTGCAATTCAGTATGGGTTCATCAACGGTATTGGTGAACGGCGTGCAGAGAACGATGAATAAATCCGTAAAATTACTTGGGAGAGATGTTTTTATTCCTCTTGAATTTTTTGTTACGCGTTCTTTTGCAGAAGTTGCCGACGCTTTTACAAGTTGGGATTACTCCGGATTGGTACTGCGCGTAGAAGGTTTTGCTGATGTTTCTTCACCCTCGCATTTTACTTTTTCAGATAAAACCAGAATTGTAGCTGAATTCAGGAATAAGAAAGAGATCGACGTAAAACGGATAACTAGAAACAGAATAATATTTAAAATCTACAGGAGTAAACTGTGCGACCCTGCCGGTAAGATTACGGTAAATGACGATGTGGTGGAGAATATAGATGTTTTCGAGCGCGCCGGAGATACGATTTTCGAGATAAATCTTGGCACTTACGCAGGAAGTTACGAAGTGTATGTTATTACTTCCCCTTTTGCCGGTGTTGTTGATATAGAAAGAGTATCCATGTCGAAATCCGGTTCAAAATCCTTTACCGCAGCTCTTGCGCCGCCTGTCACATCTTTTTTTATGAAATCAGGGGTATCAATTCCAAAAGTTCCGGTTTCGCCGACCTCTTCTAAAAAGAAAAAAAAGAATACCTATCCCTCCAAAAAGCAGGCAGTTCGTAAAAAAATAAAAAGGATAGTGATTGACCCCGGTCACGGCGGAACTGATGTCGGCGCAGTCGGCATGCGCGGAACAAAGGAAAAGGATATTAATTTAATCGTTGCCCGCCGCCTGGAATCTCTTTTGAAAAAAGAAGGATATACGGTTTTTATGACGAGGTCTGATGATTCGTTTGTTCCTCTGTCTGAAAGAACGAGAATGGCGAACAGAGTGATGGCGGATATGTTTATTAGTATACATTGCAATGCGTCGTTGAAAACGAAGGCAAAGGGGTTTGAAGTATATTTCTTGTCTGAAAAGGCGTCCGATAAAGCGGCAGATGCCGTGGCAAATCTGGAAAATTCCGTTATAGCGTTGGAAAAGCTGCCTGCAGGAAATGCCGGAGATGTTGAACATATGTTGTTTTCTATGGCTGTATGCGAATTTATGAATGAATCCTCTAAGCTGTGCGGGTTGATAAGCAAAGAAATAGATGCTAAATTGGCTTCGCTTACGAATAGAGGAGTTAGACAGGCGAATTTTTGTGTTTTGCGCGGTGCCAGTATGCCGGCAATTCTTGTGGAACTTGCGTATATTTCAAATCCCGCGGAAGAGAGGATGCTGAAAACAAAAAAATTTCAGAGACGAGCAGCTGAAATTATTTTAAACGGCATAAAAAAATATGAAAAAAAATTTGTGCGATAAACCGATAGGAGTATTTGATTCCGGTATGGGCGGTCTGACAGTTGTAAAAGAACTTTTGGGAACAATTCCGTGCGAAAATATAATTTATTTCGGCGATACTGCGCGCGTGCCTTACGGAACAAAGTCAAAAGAATCGGTGATACGATTTTCAAACGAAATTGTTGATTTTTTACTCCAAAAAAAGGTAAAATTGATTCTCGTGGCATGTAATACCGCATCAGCTGTCGCTCTTGTTTCCATCCGGAAAAAAACTGATGTGCCTGTAATGGGAGTAATAGAATCCGGAGCAGCAGCTGCAGCGGCAATGACAAGAAACGGTAAAATCGGAGTGATAGGAACTACAGCTACCATTAACAGCGGAGCTTATAAAAAAGAGATTAAATCTCTTGACAGAAATATAAAGGTTATAGAACAGGCATGCCCTCTTTTTGTTCCTCTTGTAGAAGAGGGATGGATTTCCCAAAAGATAACCAGGGATGTTGCTGAAAAGTATCTATCAAAAGTGAAATATTCCGGCGCAGATACCATAATACTCGGATGCACGCATTATCCCCTCATCAAAAAGGTTATTGCGGACGCTCTCGGCAATAAGATAAGAGTTGTTGATTCTGCTACCGAGATAGCAAAAAAAGTAAAAGATATTCTTAAAGAAAGGAATATTCTAAATGAAACCGGCAAACAGGGATATAGAAAATTTTATGTTTCCGACGCGCCGGAAAAGTTCAAACGACTCGGAAGGCTGTTTTTAGGAAGAACAGTCTCGAGCGTTTTTAGAATAAATGTGGAGAAATAATATGTTTGAAATTTTTATTGACGATGATTTTTCCGCCGCCCATAGCTTAAAGAATTATAAGGGCAAGTGCGAAAATTTACACGGACATAATTACAAGGTTCGGGTTTTTGTTGCCGGAGAAAGTTTGGATAACTCTGGGATGCTTATGGATTTTACGGAATTGAAAAGAGATGTGTCTTCAATACTTTTATTGCTTGATCATAAGTGTCTTGACGATGTGGAGCCGTTTGATAAAACAAATCCCACTGCTGAGAACATAGCGAAATACATATATGATAAACTAAAGATGAAGATTCAGACACCCGGAAGAAGCATTGAAAAAGTTTTTGTCTGGGAGACGGATAAAAATTGCGCGGTATATTATGAAAGATAAAGCAATAGTTTTATTATCCGGAGGTTTGGATTCCAGCACAGCGCTTTTTATCGCAAAAAAACTGCATAAATGCCATTGCCTTATTTTTGATTACGGGCAGAAACATATCAGGGAACTTAACAGCGCTGTTAAAATTGCAAAGTTGGCAGGGTGTGATTATAAAATCATAAAAATGTGTTTTCCGTGGAAGGGAAGTTCTCTTACAGATGATGGTTTGAATATCCCGTATCATCCGCGAAAGAAAATCGGTAAAAGCGTTCCCGACACATATGTCCCTGGCAGGAATACTATTTTTATAAGTTACGCTGTATCCTTTGCCGAAGCAATAGGTGCGAAGAAAATCTATATAGGCGCGAATGCTGTTGATTTTTCCGGTTATCCGGATTGCAGTCCGCAGTATTATGCAGCATTCAATAATTTGCTTAAATTCGGCACGAAAAGAGGAGATATAAAGATAGAGATTCCTCTTATTAAAAAAACAAAAAAAGAGATAGTTAATCTCGCTTTTAAATATTCCGTTCCATTAAAATACACATGGTCATGTTACAGGGGCGGGGATGTCCCGTGCGGCCATTGCGATTCATGCGTGTTGAGGCAGGAAGGTTTTTCCGCGGCCGGAAAGAAGGATCCTCTTTTATGATAGGAAGAATATTCGAAATGTTTGTGTCTGTGCAGGGAGAAGGCATTCTTGCAGGAGAACAAATGCTCTTCGTAAGGTTTTCAGGATGTAATCTTAACTGTGATTATTGCGACACTGAAGAATGCAGGCATGCAATATCGGGCAGGTTGCTTACGCATGAGGAAATAATACGCGAAATAGAAGATATGCTTGCGCAAAATCCCTCTGTGGGAACAGTGTCTTTTACCGGAGGGGAGCCTCTGCTTCAATCAGAATTGATTGCCGAATTGACGCAATATTTGAAAGAAAAAAAAATAAAAATATATGTTGACACCAATGGAACCTTATGCGATAAGTTCGCGAATATCGCTTCGAATGTGGATTGCGTGGCTATGGATATAAAACTGCCGTCCGCTTCCGGCGGAATGGAATTTTGGGAAGAGCACAAGAAATTTCTTCTATCTGCCTGCGAGAATATTTTTGTAAAAATCGTTTTGACTTCAAAAACCACAGTAGATGAATTTAAAAAGGCTGTAGAAATGGTTGAACGTGTCAACAATCTTATTCCTTTCGTTATGCAGCCTGTTACTCCTATAAAAAAAGTGGACGGAATATTGCCGGAAAATCTTGAGAGATTCAAAAAGATTGCCGAAAAAAGATTAAAAAAGGTTTCAATAATTCCCCAGATGCATAAAAAATGGGGCATAAAATGATTTTCCTTTCGTTAAAGGGAATAAAAAGGCGGGGTATTATTCAATGAAAATAAAAACATGCGAAGTAGATTCAAAAATTCTTGTAGTTATGCCTTATGAATATAAAGGAAAGGATACGGATGTAATAATTGAAACCGAAGAATTTACATGTTTGTGCCCTTGGAGCGGTCAGCCGGATTACGCGCATGTGAAAATTTCTTATATACCGGCAAAGTTATGCGTTGAATTGAAATCTCTTAAACTTTATTTACAAAGTTATAGAAATACCGGAATAGTTCATGAAAGCGTGGTAAACAGAATATTAAATGACCTTGTAAAAAAACTTTCTCCGAAGAGAATGTCTGTTGAAGCCATATTTAATCTGCGCGGCGGAATAAAAACCACGGTAAAAACACAATACGAAAAGGCAAATTAATATTCGGAATTCGGAATTATTTCTTCTTTGTATTTTCCTGGATTATATTTTGACTTGTAGGAAGATTTCGGCGACCTTAGTATCCTTATACCTCTGGCACCTGCCTTTATGGCTTCTTCAATGTCTGAATCTGAATCCCCGTAAAATATTTTTATGTCAAGTTCTCTGATTTTAGCCGCTTTCCTGTGCGTGAAATAAACATCTTCCTGATTGATTCCGAAAGTTTTATTAAGGTAATTTTTAAGGATACCGCCACCGTTATTACTCCGTGCCGTTATTACAATTAATTTGTCGCCTCTCTTTTGATGCTTTTCCACTATCTTTTGCGTTTCTTTTTTTATTATGCTGTTTCCTTCGTCGCTGCTGTTTACTATGGACCACCACGCGTCGGAATATTCCTCTGCTCCGCTTTCAGTGGCTATTTCAAATGCGGGGGTGGAAAACAATAAAGTGTCGTCGCAGTCGAATCCCACATTTATTGGATGCGGCGGCAGGGCGATCTTTTTTGTCGATGCACAAGCGGAAAACAAGAGCAAGGAAGAAAGGACTAACGCGAGTCCGCGTTTGGAAACAAAACGTTTTAAGTTATTCATTTGTTACACTCCTTTTTTGTAAAGACCTTATACATACAATAGATTATCAAAGATAGTATAAATCCCCATGAAAAAATCAAAAAAAGCCAACCGGATATTCTCATAAATTTATGCACTCCTTGACTGTACGGTTTTCCTTTTCCAGACGATTCTCACAAGGAATGAGAGTATAAGGAAAAGGCCTACCAATATTATTCTAGTCAGTATCACAAATTTTTTATTTTCTTGCGACACATTTTTCATAAATATTACCGGAAGCCCCTCCTGAAAAAACCATGAGCCGAGAATCGCAAGAAGAAAGGCAGGTGTAATAAATTTTATTATGAATTTATAGATTTTCGGGATTTGCATGTCTGCTCCGGCATGCATTTCGTTCCATGCCTTGTCTATCCCGAACACCCATGAAAAAAGAATCGCTTCGCATGTTCCGAAAAGAACCAGACAGAATGTTCCGCCCCAGAAATCCAGTTCGTCAACAACTCCGTTGGCAAGGAAAAATATTGCGGGCTGGCATAAAATGAAACAAACCACTGCAAAAATTCCCAGAGATTCTTTTCTGTCAAGTTCAAATTCGTCTTCCAGAAATGCTATTGCAGGTTGCGCGAGCGAAACAGAAGAAGTTATACCTGATAGAAAAAGAAGCAAGAACCACAATGTAGCAAAGAACATTCCATAATGAATTTTATTGAAAATAAACGGCATCGTGACAAATCCGAGATTAAAGGAACCGCTTTTTGCAATCGGCATTATCTGTTCCGGTCCGAAAAATATAAAAGCAACAGGAATAACTATGGAAGCTCCGAGTATTACCTCGGCAAATTCATTGGTTGACGCCGCTGTAAGACCGGAAAGAACAATATCGTCGTCTTTGCGCAGATATGATGTGTAAGTCAATATGACTCCTATGCCTACGGAAAGAGTAAAAAATATCTGTCCCGCAGCTGCCATCCAAACTTTTGCGCTTTTTAATGCGGAAAAGTTTGGGTTCCATAAAAATCCTAATCCATTAATAAAATTCCAATCGGGTTTGGATAAGTCCGGTGTGCCGAGGGTAATAACGCGCAGCATTATTAAGATTCCGCAGATAAATAATACAGGCATTGCCACTTTGGAAAGTTTTTCTATTCCGTGTTTTATGCCGTGGTAGAGAACAATTATATTAATTATAAAAGTTATAAGAAAAAATGTATATGCTGTCCCTATGCCGGAAAAATATTCGTTGCGAATAATTCCCTGGTATCCTGATAAAAATCCTGTCATTGTTTCCGGCGAAGATATTCCGGAGTATTTTCCTGTTATCGAAAAAAAGGTATATCCGAGCAGCCATGATTCAATATATGTGTAGTAAGTAAAAATAACAATCGGCCCGAAAATTCCTATTACCCCGAAATATTTGATAAATCTGTTTTTTTGCCACATAGTGTGAAAAATGCCCGGACCTGTGCCATGTCCAAAACCTCCGCCGAATCTTCCGAGAGTCCATTCTATCCACATAAGCGGTATGCCGAGAAGTAAAAAAGAAATGAAATACGGTATCATAAAAGCACCACCGCCATTTTGCGCGGCCTGGACCGGGAACCTGAGAAAATTTCCAAGTCCTACAGCGCTTCCGGCAACTGCGAGGATTATGCCTATTTTTGATCCCCATGATTGTCTTTTATGTTTCATATATAAAAATTATACTTTTTTTTTCATTTAAATCAATCCTAAATTTAGATGGTATTTTTGGTGTAAGCATAAATTACACATTAAACTTTACAATGCAGAAGAACTGATTTTTTTATATTCTTGTTTCCGGTCTATTGAAAATATATTAATATTTGCAAAAAGCCAAAAGCAATGTATAATATATACAACGAATACGCTTATGGTATTTTAATCTGAATTGGAATACTTGAAATTGAAACAATGATATAATAAAATTGCATACAGGGGGTATTTTAATAAAATGAATGCTGAAGTTATTGCCACAGGTTCGGAATTGTTTTCAGACACTCTAAATACCAATGGCATTTATATAAGCGGGAAACTTTTGTCTCTCGGTATAAACGTGGTCAGGCAGACGGTAGTAGGCGACTCTCCGAAGGAAATGGAATCCGCAATAAAAGAAGCGCTTTCCCGTTCTAACATAATAATTATTACAGGCGGGCTTGGACCTACATTCGACGATATAACATGCGAGATTGTGTGCAAAGTGTTGGGCAAAAAGCTTGTTTTTAGCAGGGAGGCGCTGTCGTCAATAGCTGCTTACTTTGCCGCGTTAAATAAGCAGATGAATAAGATTAATGAGAAACAAGCGTATATAGCGGAAGGAGCAGTTCCTATTTTAAATTCCGCGGGTACTGCACCTGGCCAAATAATAAAATCAGATGATAAATTAGTAGTGCTTTTGCCCGGTCCTCACAGAGAATTAAGGATTATGTTTGAAAAGGATGTTTTTCCATTTTTGAAAAAGAAATACGAAAGAGGCATAGTAAAAATAAAAATATTTCATACTACAGGGGTGCCGGAATCAGTAATCAATGAGAAAATAAAAGACATAGTAACATTGGAAAAAAAGCTTGAAGAGGGCAGCTTGAAATTTTCCATATTGGCGCATGTAACAGGCGTTGATATTAAAATGGTTGTTTCCGGCACTAATGAAATGCTTATGGACAAAACCCTGCGGAATATTGCCTTTGAGATTCGCGGATTGCTTAAGGAAGATATTTATTCCGAGGACGGAAAATCCATGGAAAAGGTTATATGCGAATTACTTGTCAAAGCACATAAAAACCTTGCTGTCGCTGAATCATGCACCGGAGGACTTCTCGCACATAAGATTACGAATGTTACCGGAAGTTCAGCTGTTTTTTTAGGCGGTATGGTCACTTATTCTGATTTTATGAAGAAGACAATTCTCGGTGTCAAAGAGGAAACAATAACGAATTTCAAGGCGGTTTCAAGAGAAACTGCCGGCGAAATGGCTGAATGTGTCAGAAAAATTATGGCATCAGATTTCGGATTATCGACTACAGGCGTGGCAGGACCTGGTAAATCTTCTGACGGTATACCTGCCGGCACAGCGTATATTGCTCTGGCTCGTGATTCGGGAACCATTATAAAGGAATTAAAATTTGCCGGTTCCCGCGCGGAAATAAAGGCAAAAATAGTACAAGCGGCTTTGGATATGTTAAGAAGGGAATTGATGTAATATGCGCATATTTTTTGCCGTAAAGCCCTCTTTGGACGGTATATCTGCAATAGAAAAAATTATTGCTCGCCTTTCGAAAACCCGCGCTGACATAAGATGGGTGCGCAAAGAAAATATTCATATTACAATAAAGTTTCTGGGCGAAACGGAAGAAGATATTCTCCGGTTAATTAAAGAGGATTTAAAAGAAAAAATTTCTTCTCGTAAAAAATTTTTATTTAATTTGTCCGGGATTGGATTTTTTCCCGATGCTTTTGCGCCAAGGGTTATATGGATGGGAGTATCCGCCGGCAGCGAAGAGTTTTCCGGACTTGCGCGCCTGATTGATGAAAGATTGTGTTCTCTGATAAATCCAGAAATGGAAATTCAAAAGTTTGTTCCGCATTTAACTCTTGGCAGATTTAAAAGTAGAAAAGGAAAAGATGAATTAATGCCTCTCATACATAATCTTAATATTAAAATTCCGGTTTCCCAGTGCGAGAAGGTATTATTGATGAAAAGCGTTCTTACTCCCCGCGGGCCGGAGTATGAAGAAATAGCAAATTTTGAACTCGGGTGATTAAACAATGACAATACTCGGTATTGATTACGGTAGAAAACGCATAGGCATTGCTGTAGCTTGTCTGGGCATACCTATGCCTCTTAAACCGATTAAAAGAACGGGTGTACGCGCAGACATAAAAATAATAGCAGATATTGTAAATGAATATTCAGTGGAAAAGATTGTTGTAGGAAATCCTTTGAATATGAACGGCACTGCAGGCGTTATGTCCCGTGAAGCGGAAACATTTGCCGCACTTCTTAAAAAGAAGATAAAACTTCCGGTAGTGCTTGTCGACGAACGTTGCACTTCGCGCGGTGCCGAAGAAATGCTTTTTAAACTCGGTAAAAATCTTAAAGAAACAAAATTAAAAGTGGACGGCGTATCTGCGTGTTTAATTTTAGAAAATTATTTGGATAGAGAAAGATTATCAAAATGAAATTTTTTAAACCGGTTCAGGAAAAGATAATTCCAAAAATATGCGCGTGTAAATTTTTTACCGCCCATAGATTGCTGCTTCTGTCTTTGTGCGCCGGCATTGCCGCTGGTGTGGCTGTAACTCCCAAAAAAGAGGCGTTTCTGCGCATATCAAAAGGTACAACTTCAAAACAGGTCGCGCAAATGCTGAAAAAAGAAAAGATTATTTCAAGCGAAAGATTTTTTCTTTTTTTGATACGGGTTACAGGTAATGACAGAAAAATCAAATCAGGCATATATAAATTCCACAACAAGAACACCGAATTAAAAATTCTTAGTGATTTGGCAGGAGGAAAATCCCATAAAATAAAGGTTACAATTCCAGAAGGATTTACAGCCGCGGAAATAGCGGTTTTGTTAGATTCCGCTTCTATATGCAGCGGCGAAAAATTTTTAGATATTGTCGGGGAAAAACTGCTTGAAGGGTATTTGTTCCCGGACACATATTTTTTTGATATAGATATGTCTCCGTATTTAGTTGCGGATGTGTTGCGCGATAATTTTAACAAAAAGTTTTCTAATGATTTACGGAAAAGTGCAGTTGAGTCCGGCTTAAGCGAAAAGGATACAGTTATACTCGCATCTCTGATAGAGAAAGAGGCAAAAAAGGATGAAGAAAGGCCGCTTATCTCCGCTGTGTTTCGCAACCGTCTTAAAAAGGGCTGGCATCTGGAATCATGTGCCACTATTATATACGCCTTGGGCAAGCATAAAGATCGGCTTACATATAAAGATACTAAGGTTAATTCTCCGTATAACACATATCTCTTTCCCGGCCTTCCTCCGCATCCTATATGCAATCCGGGCATTTCTTCTCTTAATGCTGCGATCTTTCCTGCTGATACGGATGCTATGTTTTTTGTGTCTGACGGCGCCGGCAGCCACAAATTTTCAAAATATTTTTCCGAGCATAACCTAAATAAAAAGAAGATCAATCAGCGATAAAATGGTTGTATATCTACATTGAGAAAAGTAAACTTTAAGGCATTTAACTGCGTCTAAATACCGGGTATGGAAAATTTTAATAACATTATTCGTGAGCACCAGGATAAAATTTATCGGCTTGTTTTTTCTTTGGTAAGAAATGAATCCGCGGCTGACGAGATAGTGCAAAATACTTTTATTTTGGCATATAAAAATATAAAAAAATTTCGGCATCAATCTTCTCTATCGACATGGCTGTCCAGAATCGCTATAAACAACACGCGCAATCATTACAGAAAAAGGAAGTTTTTCTCGCTTTTTTATAATAATGACGACGAGAGCCCTGTGGAGATAGAAGATATTTCGCAGAATATCGAAAAAGATGTTGAGCGGAATGCGATTATGAAAAAGGTACAAAATGCTATTGATTCCCTGCCGAGCCGGCAAAAAGAGGTATTTATTATGAAGCATATACAGGGTATGGGCATAGCGCATATAAGTGAAATACTTGAGATTTCCACAGGCAGCGTAAAAGCAAATATCTTTAAATCTGTAAGAAATATGAGAAAGAATCTTGGAGGTATAGATGAATTGTAAACAAACTGAAAAGGAAATGTATTTTTATGTTACAGGAGGGCTGATCGCTTCAGAAAAGGAAAATGTAGAGAAGCATCTGAATGTGTGCAAAAAGTGTTCAGACACTGTGATCTCTTTTCGCAAGACAATAAAAAGCATTGATACAGTGTCGAAAAAATTATTTATTCCTCCGAACCGTGACAGAGATTATATAGTAGATTCAGTTATGGATAGAGTGAACACTACTATAAAGCGGAGATTGTTTTATCCTGTTTACGCACTGGCTATGTTCGCAATCGCATTTATATTCGGTTCATTTTATTTGTTTAAGTCCGGCGCTAAGCAAACAGGTATCGCGCAATTGCGTTTGGAAGAAGAACAGTTTGTGGCGTTTCTTACGGATTTTGATATTCCGGAGGTTTATAAGTAAACCTTTTTGTGATTGAAAGAATCAAACATTTACTAAGGGGGTGAAAAAATATGAAAAAGGTAAAAAGTATAGCTTTCTTATTTTCAGTTTTTTGTCTTTTTTCCATTACTGAAGTTTTTGCCGATATGCTGTCCTGTTCTTGCAGAGGAGGCGTGCCCTGCTATTGCGAGGATGGGATATCCTGCTACTGCGGAGAAGGCGCGCTGGCTTTTAAAAAGATGTCAGGCAAAAAAAAGGCCGGTTCCTATAATTTCGGGAAGAAAAAAATGGGTCCTGAAGGTGAAATGGATTGCACAGGCATGTATCTTGGGATGAAGGAGGAACTTGGATTAAGCGAGGAACAGATTAAAACGATTGAAAGCATCGGTATGGAACAACGGAAGTCGGCGGTAAAAAGAAAATCAGACATAGAAATTTTTAGGATTGAATTGGCTGAATTATTCCGCAAAGAACCGCCTGATTTCAAGGCTGCCAAAGAGAAGGTGAAAAAGATATCCGATGTACAGTTGGAAATGAAAATTAGTATGATAGATTCCCGCGAAAAGATTTATAACGTCCTTACTAAAGAACAACGTGAAAAACTTATCAAAGCAAGACAGGACAGAAGGAAAAAGGGAAAAAGTCGCTCTATGAAAGGTAAGGAAAAGGAGTAAGTCGATTAAGGCGAGAAAAGATTAATAAATTCCTACCCGCGGCCCGTTTGTTTTGTTGAAACGGGCCGTTTTTTTTTTATTGATTGTAAAAAAAATAACAAATAAACTACAATATAAATTTTTTCTGTTGTCTCAAATAAAAATTTAAATGACAAAATTAAAATCTTGTATTGACATTTCGCTTGAAGATTGCTAAAATAATAACATTTACAAAATTAAAGCAATTGTCGATAATCTAAATTTTAAGGAGATGAATTTTATGGTTAAAAAGTATGTGTATTTTTTTGGCGGCGGTAAGGCGGATGGAAATGAAAAGATGAAAAATCTTTTAGGCGGTAAGGGCGCAAATCTTGCGGAAATGGTCAATCTTAACATACCCGTGCCTGCCGGTTTTACCATTACTACAGAAGTATGTTCTGCGTATTACAAGAATAATAAAAGGTATCCCAAGGAACTCAAACCTGCTGTTGAATCCTCTCTTAAAAAGATGGAAAAGATTATGAATTGCAAGTTTGGGGACAAAACCAATCCTTTGCTTGTATCTGTCCGCAGCGGCGCCAGAAAATCTATGCCAGGAATGATGGAAACCGTGCTCAATGTGGGACTTAACAATGAAACCAGAGAGGGATTGATAAAGAAAACCAATAATCCGCGATTTGTGTATGATGCTCAAAGACGGCTGATTCAGATGTATTCAGATGTTGTTATGGAAAAGGCCGCAGGCATTGAACCTGCAGAGGGCTTGGGTATCAGACAGCAGCTTGAAAGAGCGCTTGAAGTAATGAAAAAGGAAAAAGGCGTTAAGCAGGATACGGAACTTAGCGCAGATGATTTGAAAAAATTAATAGAAATATATAAGAAGAAAATCAAAGAAGTGCTCGGCAAGGATTTTCCTGAAGATCCAATGGAACAACTTTGGGGAGGAATCGGCGCTGTGTTTCAGTCATGGAACGGTAAAAGAGCCATTTCCTACAGGCGCATTGAGAATATACCGGACGAATGGGGCACTGCGGTTAATGTTCAGGCTATGGTATTTGGAAATATGGGAGACACATCCGCTACGGGAGTTGCTTTTACAAGGAATCCCGCGACAGGTGAAAAAATATTTTATGGAGAATGGCTTGTTAACGCGCAAGGCGAGGATGTTGTTGCAGGAATTAGAACACCCAATCCAATCAATGAAAAAGGGAAAACCGAGCAGAGCAGCAAACTAAAATCTCTTGAAGTCGCGATGCCTAAAATTTACAATGAACTTCACAGCATTGAAAGGCGTCTTGAAAAGCATTATAGAGATATGCTTGATATCGAATTCACAATTCAGGAAGGCAAATTATGGATGCTTCAGTGCCGCGTAGGCAAAAGGAACGGTCCTGCTGCAGTTAGAATGGCCTGCGAAATGGTAAAAGAAAAGATTATTTCAAAGGAAGATGCTGTGATGAGGGTTACTCCGGCGCAGTTGGATGAGTTGCTTCATCCTATTATTGACCCTGTTTCCGAGAAAAATTCAAAACCTTTTGCCAAAGGACTTCCTGCAGGTCCAGGCGGCGCCGCCGGGATGATAGTTTTTAGCGCAAATGACGCTGTAAAATGGGCGAAAGATGGAAAGGAAGTTATACTTGTAAGAGAAGAAACAAATCCTGAAGATGTTGAAGGTATGCGCGCAGCAAAAGCGATCTTGACAGCCAGAGGCGGTATGACATCTCATGCTGCTCTTGTTGCTCGGGGCTGGGGCAAATGCTGCATAGTCGGAGCCGGCGACTTACATATAGATTACGACGATAAAATTATGAAAGTCGGCGATCTTGCTCTCAAAGAGGGCGATTGGATTAGTTTGAACGGAACTAAAGGTTATGTTTACCGCGGACAACTTCCTATGGTAAAGGCAGCAGAAGAAAATCCGAATTTTACGGAATTTATGAAAATCTGCGACTCAATAAAAAAACTTGGAGTAAGAACTAACGCTGATACTCCTGCGGACGCGAAAAAAGCAAGAAGTTTCGGCGCTGAAGGCATAGGTCTTTTCAGAACAGAACATATGTTTTATGGTAAGGGTTCGGAAATGCCATTGTTCTTGCTTAGAAAAATGATAGTTTCAGATACGCTTGAAGAAAGAATAAGCGCTTTGAATGAACTTTTTCCGTATGTGAAAAATGATATTAAGGGGACATTGGCTGCTATGGAAGGATTCCCTGTAGTTGTAAGATTGCTCGACCCGCCTCTTCATGAATTTGTTCCGAAAGGGGACGATGAAAGGAAAAAACTTTCAGAAGCGCTCGGGATTACTGCTGAGGAATTGGAAGCCCGAGCCGCAGCTCTTCATGAATCAAATCCTATGATGGGGCATAGAGGAGTGCGTCTTGGCATAACATATCCTGAAATAACAAGGATGCAGGTAAGGGCTGTACTTGAGGCAGCTGCAGAGTTAATAAAAGAAGGGAAAAAAGTTATTCCGGAGATAATGATACCTGTGGTCGGAATAGTGAATGAACTTGCAGATCAGAAAAAGATAGTTGAAGAAATATACCGTGAGATTCTTAAAAAATTCAATATAAAGAAAATTAATTATTTGTTTGGGACCATGATAGAGATTCCACGCGCTTGTTTGACTGCCGGGAAACTTGCCGAAATTTGTCAATTTTTCTCGTTCGGGACAAATGATCTTACACAAATGGGATTTGGATTCTCAAGAGACGATATAGGCGGATTTATGCCGGATTATCTTGAGAAGAATATTCTTCCGTGCGACCCGTTTGCCACTGTAGATTTCGAAGGCATAGGAGAACTTATTAAAATCGGCATAGAGCGTGGAAGAAAAACCAACAAGGGACTTGAGGTCGGAATATGCGGGGAACACGGGGGAGATCCGGAATCCGTTAAATTCTGTCATATAGTCGGCATGGACTATGTTTCCTGTTCGCCGTTTAGAGTCCCTCTTGCCAAACTCGCGGCTGCTCAGATAGTGGCTGAAGGTAAAATAAAAAAATAAATTTTCCTGTTCGCGGTTGTTATGATATCGCAATGACTATATTGTTGTTGTGCCGGATTTATAGTTCATATTAAGGATAATTTGAGACATTGATAATTAGGAATGTATATAAAATATGTCTAATGACGCGTAGTACAGAACGCTCGATGGGTTTTAATATTGGTTTTTGCGTGCGCCTGGATTTATTTTATTAGGCTCCATTGGAGGGATAGATATGTTTAAAATGCCGGAGCAGCAAAAAGTTATTTTGTTTGTTTTTATGATAACTGTATTCAATCCTTTTTTTCTTAAGTGTCAGGAACAGAAGATATTTTCCGATGCGTATATCTCTTCCGAAACGCAAAAATCGTCAATATATGTTGAACTTTCGAAAAGAGTAATTACGCCGTCCCGCGCTGAAGAATATATATTCGACACAAACCGTTCTGTAAGCGTAATAGACAAAAAAACTCTTGCTGAAAGCAATTCAATAACACTGCCTGATTCCTTATTGAATCAACCGGGAATATGGATACCCAGAACCACCCAGGGGCATGGGACTCTTAATGTAAGAGGATTTATGGGCAGAGAGAACCTGGTTCTTATCGATGGGGTTCGTTTAAACAATTCAACTTTTCGTAGCGGGAACATTCAATATTTAAATACAATAGATGCCTTTCAAATAGAGAATGTCGAAATTGTAAGGGGACCGGGTTCAGTATTATACGGTAGCGATGCTTTGGGGGGAGTGATAAATGTTATAACCGGGGAACCGGATGATTTTTCCGCGCCGTCGTCTTTGAAAACTGAGATCACAAGTAAATATCGCAGCGCTGATAATGGAATGGCCTATGGTATTGGAATGTCGGGAAATCTTTCAAGATTGGGCTACAATTTAGGCGGAACATATAAAAAATTCGGGGATATCAGAGCCGGTGGCGATATAGGCGAAGAAAGCCCCACCGATTACAATGAGGCAAGCGGGTATATGAAATTGCTTTACGGTATTACATCATCTCAAAAAATTTCGCTTTCCTATCAGCAGATAATACAAAATAACATCCCGAGATATGATAAATATGTCGGTTCCAAGCAATGGCCGGTTACCTCCGGTAACTATGAAAAGTATCTTTTTGATCCGCAAAATCGTTATTTGTTGATTCTGGGATATGAAAATAATGATATGAGATATTTTGTCGATTCTGTAAAAACAAATCTCTCGTTTCACAGGCAAAAGGAAGGCATAAAAAGCCGCAAATCCGGTTCCACCAAATTGAATGAAAATTCTGATCTTACGGATACTCTCGGCGCGTCCTTGCAGTTAACTTCAATATTGAACAACAAAAATATTCTGACTTATGGCACAGAATATTATTCCGATGAAGTTGACAGCAAAATGACCACAACGAATCTGGTAACCGGAGTAAAAACTAATGCTTCTTCCCAAAGCACATTTCCGGACGGCTCACAATACGATTCGCTGGGCGTATATCTGCAGCACAGGATGGAATTGAACGACTGCCTTGCTGTTATAGCGGGCGGAAGATACGCCAGATTTAATATAGAATCAGTTCTTAGAAATCCTCCTCTTTCAGGAGACTTAAAAGAGACATTTGATTTGCTTACCGGCTCTCTGGGCCTGTCTTATAAATATAAAGAAAAATGGAATCTTATTGCCAATATATCTCAGGGATTTAGAGCGCCTAATCTTACTGATACTGTGGTCTTACAAACTACGAATCAGGGAGTTGATGTGCCAAGCGAAGGCCTTGAGCCTGAAAAAAGTGTCAACTATGAAATCGGAATAAAAAAGACCGGACGTTTTAGCGGTTCTTACACGTATTATATTTCAGATTTAGACGATTTAATAGAAAGAAAAAAAGGTTTGTATAGCGGTAAGAATTATATTGACTCAAATAATAACAATATAAAAGATGCAGGTGAAGCGGATGTTTATCAAAAATTTAATATAGGTAAGGCCATGATACAGGGCTTTGAAATGGAAAGCAGTTATTCGTTGAATACATCATGGTTGATTTCAGGAAATTTGTCATGGGTCTTCGGAGAAAATAATACGGATAACGAGCCATTGAGTTATATCCCTCCAATGAACGGTTCATTATCATTGAAATGGACAAATGAATCGAACAAATACTGGGCTGAATGTTCTTCGCTATTTGCCGGAAGACAAGACCGTTATTCGACAAGAGACAAAGCTGATCCGCGTATGTGCCCTTCAGGTACGCCAGGCTGGGGAATTGGAAACATTTATTTCGGATTCAGTCCTGACAAATATACTAAAATATCCATAGGCGTGGAAAATTTGTTTGACCATCCATATAGGATTCATGGTTCCGGAGTTGATGCCCCTGGAAGAAATATTACCGCAGGAATTGTAGTCGGATTCTAAATAATTCCGTGGCAATACGTTTTTCTTGATTGTCTCTATCGATTTTTTGGACAATATGGCGTATTAAGTAAACTTATTAAGCTGTTCTTCCGTCTAATATTACTACCGTATTTTTCTATTATTCAATTGTATGACAATTATGAAAAGTTACAAATTTTATATTCCCATAATAAGTGTATTTTTAAATTGCGCTTCTATGGTTTGCATTTTAAAACAGGATTTGCCTTCCGCAGAACCGGTTTCTCTGACTCTTAAACAATGCATCTCGTTCGCCAGAGAAAAAAGCGAGCTTCTTGAAATGCGATTGGAACGGATCAATCAAGCCGGATACCGTCTCAAACAGGCGCGCGGCGGCCGTCTTCCGGATATCAGGTATCAATATTCGCTCTCCTTAAGAGAAAAGTTGTCTGATACTTCAGGCGAGGGAATGGATTCAAAGTTTGTTTTAAATCAACCGTTATACAAAGGTTCAAAGAAGACATTATTGATTGATTATTCCAAAGCGTATATTGAAAAGGAAAAACTGGATTATCTCACATTAGCGCGTGAACTCGACATTGAGGTGACGTATGCTTTTTATAACCTTGTAAGAATCGATTCGGACATCGCGAATTTAAGCAATACCTTTAAACTAATGACGGATCGTTTAAATGAGTTATCTGATCGCGTTAAGCTCGGGAAATCGCGGGATACTGAAGTTTTGAGTGTCGAATCCCAGATAGCATCCTTGCGTGCCCAATTGGAAACGTATTACGGAGAACGGGCGAAACACATTGAAACTCTTTCGTTTTTAACAGGTGTCGCACCTGACTCTATTGCCGTCAATGACGATATGCCGCCTGTTAAAGATGTTGCCCCTCTTGAAAAATATACCGGTTTAATACGACACAGATCTGACGTGGAATCTGCCAGACAGGAGTTGTTGATGCAAACTTTTAAAACTCGCAGCGCTAAGGGTTCCGCATTGCCGGGCATCAATCTCTCCGGAGCATGGCATACTCACAGAAACGGAAATTTGTCCGGAGTGGGTTGGGAAACGCTTTTTTCTCTTGATATTCCGCTTTATCAGGGAGGAATATTAAAAGGCGGTCTTGCCGAAGAAAAATCCCGGCTTAAAGAATACGAAACGATGCTTTCACTTGCTATCCGCCAGGCCGAGTTGAACATAAAAACACTGTATAACGATTGTATCGCGTCAGTAAAACAGGTTGAAGCGTTAAAATCGGCGTATCAAAAATCCGTTGAAAATTATAACTTGCAATTGCGGGATTACCGTTACGGTCTTGTTAATAATCTTGATGTCATACAGACGATGATGAGTATGTCTGATACAAAACTGACTCTTGACAGGACTTTGATACAGGCTAAAAGCGATTTCGCGGTTCTTGAGATAACTTCTAAAAACGATTGATAAGGAAAAGAATATGGCATTATCAGATATATCGATAAAAAATTCGGTGTTTGCGTGGATGTTGATGGCTGGAATAAGCATATTCGGGCTGGTCGCGTTTTCCCGTCTGGGAATCAGCCAGTTGCCGGACGTGGACTTCCCAGTTGTCTCAATTTCAACAACTTGGGAAGGCGCAGCTCCGGAGGTGATGGAAACCGAGATTACCGATGCTCTGGAGGACGCCATTATCGGTATTGAAGGGGTAAGCGAAATAGTTTCCGAATCAAAACAGGGAAGTTCGCGGATTACAATTCAGTTTGATATTTCCAAAAATATAGATGTTGCTTTACAGGAAGCTCAAAGCGCTGTTTCTCGAGCTCAACGCCTGCTTCCTCGGGATATGGATCCGCCAATCATTAGAAAAAGCAATCCCGAAGATCAGCCGATCATATGGCTTACTTTGTCCGGCGATAAATCTGCTAAGTTTTTAATGGAATACACGAGAGATCATCTCAAAGATCAGATTTCCACTGTACCCGGTGTCGGGGAGGTTACTCTCGGAGGATATGTCGAGCCGAACCTTAGAGTATGGCTGAATGCTAATGAACTTGAAAAGAATGAGTTAACAGTTGATGATATTATATCCGCAATTCAGTCTCAGCATGCGGAATCTCCAGCCGGATATATAGATACAGGCATGCAGGAGATGAATCTAAGGGTTGTCGGGGAGGCAGGCTCCATAGATGAGTTTCGTTCCATCATCATACCGGAGCGAAAAGGTTCTCCTGTATGGAAAAAATTTGTCATTGGAGACGTGGCTTCAGTTGAAGACGGCCTTGCCAATGTCCGCCGTATTTCCAGAACAATGGGTATCACAGCAGTTGGACTTGGTATAAAGAAACAAAGAGGAACTAATTCCGTGGCACTAGCGAAAAATGTTAAAGCGAAACTCAATGAATTGGAAAAATATTTGCCTGCTGGCATGCAACTGAGTACAAGGTTTGATTCCACTTCTTATGTCGAGGATTCTATCAATGAGATGTATTTTATAATATTTCTTTCAGTTTTGCTTACTGCTATTGTATGTTGGCTGTTCCTCGGTTCTTTAAGTTCCGCTATCAATATAGTATTGACAATACCGATGTCTATATTCGGCACCTTGTTTGTAATTTATATACTCGGTTTCACTATGAATACATTTACCTTGCTCGGATTGTCTTTAGTGATAGGAATAGTAGTGGATAATGCCATAATGATGCTTGAAAATATTGCGCGGTATATGGAGGAAGGGAAAGAAAGAGTTTTGTCTTCCATTGTGGGATCGCGCGAGATCACTTTTGCCGCTATATCGTCTACAATTACCATACTTGCCATTTTTGTGCCAATCATTTTCGTGCCTGGAATAATAGGAAAGTATTTTTTTCAGTTTGGAGTTACCATTTCAGTGGCTGTTTTAATATCCTTGCTTGCGGCATTGACATTGACGCCTATGTATTGTTCCAGATACCTGACTATAGGTCATACCACATCCATCGGCAGACTTATGGACGGATTCATTATTAAATTGAGAAAAGGATATTCTTTTTTCCTCGGAAAATGTCTTTTACATAGATGGAAAACTATTTTTACAGCAGCGGTATTTTTTATAGGTTCGCTTTTCCTTTTTAATATTCTTAAAAAAGAATTTATACCCGCGCAGGATTTGGGAAGGCTCAGCGTCAGAGTAGAAACGCCTACGGGCTCTTCGTTGGAATTTACCGATGTGGTATATAAAGAAATTGAAAAATCTCTTATGAAACACCCTGAAGTGGAGAATTATTACAGCAATATAGGAACGGATTTGGTCAATTCCGGCAATATAATGATTACACTGAAGGACAAGAGCAAAAGACCTGTTGATAGCGGCAAAAAACGACCTTTGACCCAACAGGAATTGATGCCTGTTCTACGAAGAGAGATTTCCAAGATACGGGGTGTGGAAAAGGTTGTTGTTCAGGATCCATCTCTTATGGGATTTACAGCGCGCAGAGGTTTCCCGATTGAATTTACTTTGAACGGTTCCGACTGGGAAAATCTTGCTGAAATTAGTCAGAAAATGGCTGATGAGATGAGCGCGTCCGGTTTGATGGTGGATGTCGATATGGATTACAGGGTCGGATTGCCTGAAGTGCATATTGTGCCGGATAGAGAAAAGGCAGCGGAGCGAGGTGTAAGTATTTCCGACATAGGCGACACAATCAATGCGATGATTGGCGGGATCCGTGTGGGAAAATATACGCGCGGCGGAAGAAGGTACGACATACGTGTTCAACTTGTGTCTTCAGACCGCAGCAATGTTAAGGATATAAGTAAAATATTGGTAAGGAACAACAGAGGACAAATGATCCGCTTGTCGGAAGTTGTGAATATTGTAAATCAGCCTACCTTGCTTTCAATCACGCGTAACAACCGCGAGCGCGCCATAAGAATGTACGCGAATGTCGCTCCGGGAAAATCACAAAGCGATGCTATGAAGATGGTTGAAACTATAGCAAAAAGAATTCTGCCGGAAGGTTATAAAATTGTATTCTCCGGAAGTTCCCGCACCTATAAAGAATCTTTTGGAAGTTTATATCTTATGTTGATTCTCGGTGTAATAGTAACATATATGGTTCTTGGAATTCAATTTAATAGTTTTGTACATCCATTTACCGTTCTTGTGGCGTTTCCGTTTAGTATTACCGGAGCAATAGCGATTATGATTTTGACGCGCCAATCGTTAAATATTTACAGCGCTATAGGCATTATACTTCTTGTAGGTCTTGTAATAAAAAATTCTATATTGCTGGTGGATTTTACAAATAGAATAAGGGAAACAGGGAAAGATATAAATGAAGCATTGATTACCGCCTGCCCTTTGAGACTTAGGCCTATTCTGATGACTGCGTTTACCACTATAGCAGCTGCGTTTCCTCCGGCTTTTTCTCTGGGACCAGGATCCGAAACAAGAGTGCCGATGTCTGTTGTTGTGATCGGCGGAATGCTTGTTTCCACGCTTATGACATTGTTTGTCGTTCCCTGCGTTTACAGCGTAATGTCTTCTTTGGAAACCCACCATAAATCCAGAGAAAACCATATCCATAATACATTTAAGGAACTTGGCTGAAAAATATTAAATAAAATTATTATTTTTTTAACATAATTCTTTGCCTGCGAATCCCGCCATACTAAAATATTTTTTTAAGACGCATCAAAAATTTGTTGACATTTACCTAAGTTTTTTTATAATTAATATTCTATTAATGCCGGATAGTAAAAACGGGGGAAAAAATGTCTGCTATTAAAGATGCTATTGAAAAAGTAAAACAAAAGGATGCCAGTGAAAAAGAGTTTATTCAAGCTGTAACGGAGGTAATGGAATCTTTGGAACCTACTGAAAAAAAACATCCGGAGTTTGTAAAAGCAAAAATTTACGAGCGTATTATTGAACCGGATAGATCAATTATATTCAGAGTACCGTGGGTGGATGATAAAGGCAATGTTCAGGTGAATAGAGGGTTCAGAGTGCAATTTAATAATGCCATAGGTCCTTATAAAGGGGGATTGCGATTACACCCTTCCGTTAATCTAAGTATAATAAAATTTCTCGGATTCGAGCAGATTTTTAAAAATGCGCTGACTACTCTTCCTTTAGGCGGTGGAAAAGGTGGATCTGATTTTGATCCCAAGGATAAATCTGATTCAGAAATAATGTGGTTTTGTCATTCTTTTATGAGAGAACTTTACAGGCATATAGGTCAGGATGTTGATGTTCCAGCCGGAGATATCGGCGTTAGTGGTAGAGAAATAGGGTATATGTTCGGTTATTATAAAAAGATTATGAATACGCATGAAGGAGTGCTTACAGGCAAAGGCCTTGAATATGGAGGCAGTTTGATCAGAACACAGGCCACCGGTTACGGGCTTGTTTATTTTGTTGCTGATATGCTTTCAACGGTAAAAAAGGATTTAAAGGGAAAGACTGTGGCTGTTAGCGGTTCAGGAAATGTTGCCCAGTTCGCAGTAGAAAAAGTAAATCAACTCGGCGGAAAAGTTATTTCTCTTTGCGATTCCGAGTCTACTATTGTTGATGAAACCGGTATACAAGGAGAAAAATTTAATTTCATAATGAATTTAAAAAATGTCTGTCGCGGCCGCATAAAAGAATATGCTCAAAAATACAAAACCGAATGTTTTGTTGGCAAAAGTATATGGGATGTGATTAAAGACAAAGGACTTAAGATTGATATTGCTCTTCCCTGCGCCACTCAAAATGAAATTAACGAGGAACATGCCAAAGCGCTTGTCAATAACGGATGTTTTTGTCTTGCTGAAGGAGCTAATATGCCTTGTACTCTCGGGGCGGTTCATGTTTTTCAGGCGCATAATATTTTATACGGTCCGGCTAAAGCTGCTAATGCCGGAGGAGTTGCCACATCAGGTCTTGAAATGAGTCAAAATAGTTTAAGATTATCATGGACTCGCGAAGAAGTTGATCAACGACTTTATAATATAATGAAGAGTATTCACAAATCCTGTCTTGACGCCGCTGAATTTTACGGTAAAAAAGGTGATTATCTCGCAGGCGCAAATATCGCAGGTTTCGTAAAAGTGGCAAAAGCTATGCTCGCTTACGGCGTTGTGTAACTATAAAAAACAAAATTCGGCTGTAGCGGCAGACATAAAGAATTAAGCAATTAAAATAGTTTATTGCGCAATCTATTTTGAAAGAATCTTCCTGATGTAATCGGATGGAAGATTCTTTTTTTTTATCGTCAGTATTTCAAAATTCAAAATAAATTTATTTCATTACTCGTCTATAAAGAGTATGAAATATTCAGAGATGTATTGACATAAAAATATTTATTTGGTATTTTATATAAACAGCAGTTTTTAATGATAAAAAATTCTTCCGTGTCATTTCTAAAATAAATAATTATGAATTTTAAAACACCGTATTATTTTATTGACGAATCAAAGTTGCTTAAAAATCTGGAAATCATAAAATATGTCAGAGAACATTCCGGCGCCAAATCAGTTCTCGCTTTGAAATGTTTTTCTACATGGTCTGTTTTCGGACTTATGAGAGAATATATGGACGGGACAACGAGCAGTTCTCTTTATGAAGCCCGTCTCGGTTATGAGGAGTTTGGCAAGGAAGTACATGCTTACAGTGTAGTATATTCCGCTGAAGAAATACGTCAAGTGAAGAAATATGCGGACAAGATTATATTCAATTCCGTATCACAGCTGAAAATGTTCGGTAACGAAGTCCGTAATTTAGATATTGGTCTCCGCGTAAATCCAGGCATAAGTTATTCCCATTTTTACCTTGCGGACCCTGCGTGCAGGTATTCCCGGCTTGGAGTGTCAGATAAAAAATTACTTATGAAACAGGTACCGCACATCAGTGGATTGATGTTTCACTTTAACTGTGAAAATGCCGATTATAAAAATTTTTCTTTCAACCTGGATTACATTGGACGAAAATACGGTGCGTTGCTTAGAAAAATGAAATGGGTTAGTTTAGGCGGAGGGTTGTATTTTACCAAGCATGGGTATCCAGTGGATAAATTTTGCAAAAAATTAAAAGAATTTTCTGAGCGTTTTGAAGTACAGGTTTATCTTGAACCCGGTGAGACGGCTATCACCCAATCCGCTGAATTGGTAACTAAGGTCCTAGATATAGTTAGGAACAAAACAGACATAGCGATTGTTGATGCTTCCACTGAAGCGCATATGCTGGACTTGCTGATATATCGTACGCAGGCAAAAATGAATGTTTCTGAAGCGGGGAAGTTCAGGTATATGATAGCAGGCCGCTCGTGCCTGGCAGGAGATATATTTGGTATTTTCAATTTCAAATCGCGTATAAAAGTCGGCAGCATATTGAAGTTTCAGGATGCTGCGGGTTACAGTATGGTCAAAAAAAACTGGTTTAACGGGCTGCCTATGCCTGCTATAGTAGTAAAACGTCTTAATGGGAAAACCGAACATATTCGCAGTTTCGGTTACAACGATTTTAAGGCAGACCTATCATAAAGGGGGTGTTTTTTATCATGAAGAAGAACGTTTTGATTGTCGGAGCAGGCGGAGTGGCCCATGTTGCGGCGCACAAATGCGCTCAAAACAATGATGTTTTAGGGAATATTTGCGTAGCGTCCAGAACTTTGACAAAGTGCGATGAAATTATAGAAAGCGTGAAGAGAAAAAGTAATCTTAAAGATAAGACCAAAAAATTATATTCCCGTGCAGTTGACGCTTTGAATGTTAACGATACCGTAAACCTTATAAAGGAGACATCTTCTTCCATTGTGATAAATTTAGGTTCTCCTTACATAAATATGTCGGTGCTTGAAGCATGTTTGGAAACAGGTGCCGTTTATATGGATACAGCCATACACGAGGACCCTGGTAAAGTATGTGAAAATCCGCCGTGGTATGCCAATTATGAATGGAAAAGAAAAGACAGATGTACTCAGAAAGGACAAACCGCAATTCTCGGTGTGGGCTTTGATCCTGGTGTAGTAAACGCTTATTGTGCTTTGGCTGTGAAACATCATTTTGACAAAATAGATACTATAGATATTATGGATGTCAATGCCGGGGAACACGGAAAATATTTTGCCACAAATTTTGATCCTGAAATAAATTTTAGAGAATTTGTAAGGGTATTGTCGTGGATAGATAGGAAATGGCAGAAGTTTCCCATGCATTCTGTAAAACAGATATATGATTTTCCTGTAGTAGGTCCGCAGCAAATTTATCTTAACGGTCATGACGAACTGCATTCTCTGTCCGAAAACATTGACGCAAACAGCATACGATTTTGGATGGGATTTTCAGAACATTACATCAATGTATTTACAGTTTTGCGCAATCTCGGGTTGCTTTCCCATGAACCAGTTAAACTTTCCGACGGGACTGAAGTGATTCCTCTTAAACTGGTCAAAGCGCTTCTTCCGGATCCTAAATCCCTCGCTCCCGAATATACAGGCAAAACCTGCATAGGCAATCTCATAAAGGGGCAAAAAGACGGCAAAGATAAGGAAGTTTTCATTTACAATATCTGCGACCATAAGGAATGTTATAATGAAGTGGAGTCACAGGCAATAAGTTATACAGCAGGAGTGCCTCCGGTTGCTGCTTCCATTCTTGTGGCTAAAGATGTTTGGAATCCAAAAACTATGGTAAATGTGGAGGAACTTGATCCCGATCCATTCATAGAACTTCTTAACAAGATGGGCATACCTACTGAAATAAAGATAATTCGGCAGTAGTTCTAAAAATATAGATAAGATTGTTTATTGAAATTGGATTATCAATAAGTAAACATTAAGACACTTTTAAATTTTAGTTAATACTTTTATTGACATTTTACCAGTTTTATTTATAATTAATAATATTAAGTGTTCGTAGAGAGGGATAAACTGTAAAAGAGGCAAATTTATACTTTCAATGGATGAGTGTAACCGGGATATACAGTCTGTATAAACCGGAAACGAAACAAACGCTGGATACGCATTTTAAGACGGAAGTTAGACAAATAATCAATAAAAGGTCTAAGTATTATACAGTAGGCAATAGCCTGCATTTATTTATTGTACAGACTGTATAATATAAATAAAAAAATAAACTAAAGAATATTATTGAGAATCCAGAAAAATGGCAAGTTGATCTTGTGGAATCTGATTTTGAACATACAGTCAGCATGTCTAAAGATTTTATATTATTTATTAAGAAATAAAATATTAAAAGAAGAAAAAAAGAATGTTCCGAAAGAGATACTGAATGTGTTGACGAGATAATTTCTGATTTAGCTCATTATAATCATTTAGAAAATATGTTTATTTGGCAGTTTTGCTTATGGAGACTACAAGCTATATTTGAGGGTATGAGAATACATAATTTATTTCTAGAAAAACAAACAAAGCCGTTATTTGGTTTAAAAGCAAAACTAGATGCACTAATAAATGCTGGATTTGCTGTTAGCGAAAACGATATTAAAGACTTGTTAGACTGGTCAATACTTAGAAATTTGCTATCACATGCTCCTCATGGTCATTTTTCATTAAGTTCAATAGAAGAATCTGATATTATTGAATATAAGGACTTATTGTTACGAATTTATATGGATTTAAATTGTCAAAATCTCTGATTTCTGGCGTTAGGTGTGAAAAATTAGGAGAATAAAATGAATCGCTGGACTGAATTAAGCATAGAATATGCGAATCAAAGGTCATATCTTGATGATTTGTTTCAAGTATATCCGACAATTCCAGAAGGAATAAGAGACATTAATGAAGAAATATGGGCAGATGTTGAAAAATACTTTAATCGTAAAGACAACGGTGCTCTTATCAAAGAACTTTTAAAACTTAACCTCTTTCCGATAAAGGATAGTTATATCGCATACTTAAAAAGAGACGATTCGGCAATCAACAGAAACCCGAAAACCATAAATCGTGTTTGCGGTAGACTTTATGAAATGGGACTTGATAAAATTTTTGAAAGATGTAGTGAGCCAAAAGAAACTAATCGACAGATTGGACCAATGTTTCAGAAGTGGTTAAGAAAAAAATCTCTCGGTATTACACCTGTTGATTTATCTGAATTCATCGCAAACAACAATGACGCTATTTTAGACGCAAGCGATAATGCGATGATGGATTTTGCAAAAACTAATTTAGGCTATAATCACAATAAAGGGCTTGATTTTGTAGCAAGATTTAACGGTAAATACATTATAGGAGAAGCCAAGTTCCTGACCGATTTTGGCGGGCATCAAAATGCACAATTTAATGACGCAATAAGCACGGTTGAAGCAAGAGGAGTAAAAGCAAGGAAAATTGCTATTTTGGATGGCGTGCTTTATATTAAAGGGAATAACAAAATGTATAAATCAATAATCAATACTTATAAAGATTACAATATTATGAGTGCTTTGGTGTTACGAGAGTTTTTATATCAGTTATAGGGAAAAATTTATGAAAAATTTATTAATTAAGGGGGACAATATTCAAGGGCTTAATTACCTTTTAGAAAACAGAAAACTGAAAGGGAAAATTGATTTGGTATATATTGACCCTCCATTTGCAACAAATGGAAACTTTACAATTACAGATGGCAGGGCATCTACGATTAGTAATTCCAGGAATGGTGATATTGCATATTCTGACAAAATTACAGGTAAGAATTTTATTGAACATTTAAGAAAAAGATTACTCTTGCTTAAAGAATTGTTATCTGATCAGGGGTCTATTTATTTACACATTGATTACAAAATTGGGCATTATGTGAAAGTGATGATGGATGAAGTTTTTGGGATAGAAAATTTCAGAAATGATATTGCAAGAATTAAATGTAATCCCAAAAACTTTGAACGAATTGGTTACGGCAACATTAAAGACCTTATTCTTTTTTATACAAAATCTTCAAAACCGATATGGAACGAGCCAAGAGAAAAATATACTGAAAAAGATATTGAAAATTTATTTTCTAAAATAGACAAACAAGGGAGACGATATACAACTGTGCCAATTCATGCCCCTGGTGAAACTGAAAATGGAAAATCTAATCAACCATTTGCAGGAATGATGCCTCCTAAAGGCAGACATTGGCGAACAGATGTTGCAACGCTTGAACAATGGGATAAAGAAGGACTCATTGAATGGTCATCAACTGGAAACCCAAGAAAAATAATTTTTGCAAACGAAAGAGAAGGCAAAAGAATTCAAGATGTTTGGGATTTTAAAGATCCCCAATACCCAACATATCCGACGGAAAAAAATTCTGAATTATTGGATTTAATCATTCGCACTTCTTCAAATCCAGAAAGCATAGTTTTAGATTGTTTTTGCGGATCAGGAACAACGCTAAAATCAGCCCAAAGTATTGAGAGAAAATGGATTGGAATTGACCAATCGGAACATGCTTTGAAAGCAACCATTGAAAAACTCGAAACAATTAAAGGCGACCTTTTTGTTGCTAAACCTGAATATGAGTTTATAGAAATAGAAAAGATATTAACTGAAAAAGCAACTAACAAACCGCTACACTCGGGCGGCAATTCCGCTGCACTTCATTGCCGCCGGTGAACTTTTTCGTTAGGCATTAGGGAGGAAGAAATAGACATGATGGATGAAAGAATTGATATTAGTCTCGATAGAATTCATAATTGTATTCAAGAGATTAATAAAAGCGAATTTACAACTGCTGAAGTAATAAGAAAATATTTTGGCCGATTTTGCAGCAATATAGGGACACCTGCTATATATTCATTTAATGCTCAATTTGGTGCTTTGTTAAAGCGAAACGCAACACGTTTGGGCATTACTGAAATTGCAAGCAGTGAATCCATTCAAGATGATCATGGGCATAATACATCAACTTCACGATGGCAACTAATCCCAAATAACAAATCGTTGGAGAGGGAAGAACCTGTGCTTATGTGAGCAAACTAGTAACGTTTAGAACCTTCCGTTCATCTCGGTGTTAGAATCAAATAATAAAATCAAAATGGAGGGATATCATGTTAAAGGAAATAAAAATAGACAAATGGTCTGAATTTAACGAAACCATAGACAAGATTAAAAATGATTACGGTTTTAGTAAAGTTGATGGTTGCAAAAATGAGCTTAATGTATATTACCGAGGATTGCCAAGCGACAATTACAATCTTTCTACCACTCTTAGCAGGTATTCACCCAAAAAAGTGTATAGTGTATTAGAATATGCACATATCCTAAAAAGTTGTTCTTCAGAAATTGAGTCATTTACAAGATACAATTGGAATCTTCCTAAAGATGATAAATGGGAAACAGAATATATAACCAATTTGAAAAAATACCCTTATGCTATTATCAAGATACCATTTCT
>MWCF01000052.1 GCA_002069855.1 Elusimicrobia bacterium ADurb.Bin231
CCGCCTGCCTCTATCGCCATATTACACATAGTAAATCTATCCGACATTCCAAGCCCGTCGATAACATCTCCGGCAAACTCCATAGCCCTATAATTCGCTCCGTCAACTCCTATGTCTCCTATAAGATGAAGAATCAGGTCTTTGCCTGACACCCATTTGTTTAATTTTCCTTCAAAAATAAATTTTATAGTATGCGGAACCTTAAGCCATACTTTACCAGTTTTCATCGCAGCGGCAAGATCCGTGGAGCCGACACCCGTAGAAAAAGCTCCGAGAGCTCCGTAAGTGCAAGTGTGCGAGTCAGCACCGACTATTATGTCTCCGGGAAGAACAACGCCCTCTTCTGGAAGCAAAGCATGTTCCACTCCCATTCTGCCGACTTCATAATAATGCGTCAATTCCTGTTCTTTGGCGAATTCTCTCAATATTTTTACCTGTTCCGCGGATTTGATGTCTTTATTAGGACAAAAATGATCCGGAACAAGAACGATTTTATTTTTATCAAAAACCTTCTTTCCGCCTGCCCGACGGAATTCGCTGATCGCTATCGGAGCAGTAACATCGTTTGCGAGAGCTATGTCAACCTCGCATTCGACAAATTCGCCCGGAGATACAGTCGATTTCCCGCATCCTTGTGCCAAAATCTTTTCAGTAATAGTCATTCCCATAGTTTTAGTATTATATCAAATTTCAGTTGAAAATCAATAAAAAACGACAAAATTGCAATAGAAATATTCGTATAGTAATTTTTTCAAACAAATAAGAATTTTTTTTGAATCATCCGGTAAATGCCGCAAATATCCCATCACTTGGAACATAGCATTCAATTCTTGGTCGAAATTTCCTTAATAAAAGAAGGGAGGCGGATAACCCTGCCGGTTGAATCCACGCATGCGAGTTTTGTGCGCCCTGTTACAAGCAGTTTGCCGTCGGATTTTCGTTTTATCTCATACTCAAACCAGAAACTGACTTTGCCGATTTCAGACACGCGGGTTTCGACGGCAAGCAGATCTCCTAAGACAGCGGAACTTCTGTATTCCACTGCAGCCTGCGCAACTACAAATTGTGTCCCCTTAGACGCAAGCTCCGCAACATTTATGCCGTTCTCGCGCATATACTCGGTTCTTGCTCTCTCGAAATATTTGAGATAATTGGCATAATACACCACTCCTCCCGCGTCGGTATCCTCATAATAAATTTTAATTTCCAAAAAAGAAGATTTCATAATTTTTTCCCTTTAACTCCTTGTGCGGCGAAAAGTCATACCGGATTTTTCTATCGGCAAAGCAGTATGTTTTATTGTATAATTTCCACGACCTTATGTCTTGAAGTATGTCCGTATTTTATAGATATACTGCTTTTCTTTACATCAAAGTATTCCGCAAGAACCTCAATCAATTTAAGATTTGCCTTGCCGTCAACAGGCGGCGCAGTAACATACACCTTGTACCTGCCTGCCTCTTGCTTTACTTTGTTCCTGGGAGCATTCGTCACAATTTTAACTTCTATTGTCATAGACACAACACCTTTTTTCCAAAGACGCAACTAATTCATACAATGCCTTGTTTACCGGAATCTCAATACCGAGTTTCTCCGCTTCCTTTACCAGAGCGCCGTTCAAAAAGGATATTTCCGTTTTTTTACCCCGCGACAGGTCGGCAAGCATAGAATTAATATTTCCAGATGTGGCGGAGCATATCTTGATTATTTGCCGGCGAACATCGTTAAATAAAATTTTAATATTAAGTTTGGCAGCGATCCTTTTTGCTTCTTCTCCGGCAATAAGCGCAACCTCCATAAGATCCTTGTGTTTTATTATATCTCCATTTTTTACTCCTGCTACCGCAGCCACGGGATTAAGAGCGCAATTTACAATTAACTTTGACCATACGAGAGAACGTATGTCTTTCACAGGGATGCATTTAATACCGCAGGAGGCAAAAATTTTAGAAATTTCTTTTATTGTTGTTGCGTCCTCGCAGCAGAGAAAAGTTTTACCGTTACCCGTATGCCTAACCAACCCGGCGCCTCCGACAAACGCGGATTGTAAAGTAACCCCGGAAATCATATGCCTTTTATCGCATATTTTTGATATTAGTTCGGTGTTTCCCAAACCGTTTTGAAGAGTCATTACATACGTTAAACCGGTTATTTTATTTTTAAGAGATTCTATAACCTGCCTTGTATCATACGCCTTGACGCATATTATAATTAAACTCGACGGATCTATTTTTTCATAATCTGAAATAAATCTGATTTTTTTCGCTTTCAACAAACTTCCGTCTGCTTCCCTTATAGCGAAACCTTTTTTCTTCAACAGAGATTCAGACGCCCCGGTGGCGCATACGACTGTTATATCATTTTTCACAGAAAGCAGAGTCGCGAACAACCCGCCCATAGCGCCAGCACCGATAATTGTAATTTTCATAAAAATTTATTTCCCGCGAATCAGGCGTTGCCGAAACCTATTTTGCGTTCGCTTTCAGGAACAATCTTTATTTCTCCGAATTTCTGCTCGTATTTTTGAATACTGGAAGCCAAAACCTGAAGCAGTTTTTTCGTATGAACCGGGCTTGTAATTATTCTTGCCCTTACTTTTGCTTTCGGCTGCTGCGGCTGTAAATAGATAAAATCTAAAACGAACTCCGTTTCATTAAGGGAAACAAGCGCAAGATTTGAATAAACTCCTTGTGAAATGCCGTCTTCAATCTCCACCTGAACCTGTCCCTGCTTCTGATTCTGCTCTTCGCTGGATGACATAGTACTTACCTCCTTGATATTTTTATTCCATTTTGTATATATATGTTTGCCTTTTCTGAATTTCCGAGGAACACTCATTTTGGGACCCCTCTCTTATAGAAAAATTTGTTCGCAGCTGATATATCCCTGCTTATTTGAAACTTAAGCTCTTCCATAGAAACAAATTTTCTGTCATCTCTTAATTTAACAAGCAGTTTTGTCTTTAAAACATTCCCGTAAAAAGTTTTCTTAAAATCCAAGAGGTGCGTTTCAAATGTCCTGTTTTTCAAGCCGAGAGTCGGAATTTTACCGATATAAGTGACTCCTTTATATTCTTTTTTTCCGATATAATTTAAGGAAGCAAAAATACCCGCTGGAAGCAATTTGTTTTTATCCACTTTGATATTGGCTGTGGGATATCCCATTAATCTTCCGGCGGCGCGGCCTTTAATTACCCTGCCTTTAACATAATAACCGCGACCGAGAAACTTCGTGACGCGACGGATATCGCCGGCAATAATGCATCGCTTTATCTCTGTAGATGAAACTGTAATCCCTTTGAAACGCACAGGCTTTACAACGATAACTTTCTTTACATATCTTTTTAGAGTGGCAACGGTTCCCAGCCTGTTTTTTCCGAACTTGAAATTGTAACCTACAACTATGAGATCGTATTTTTTCAGGTATCCGGAACAAAAAGTTTCCGGAGATAGATTTTTTATTTTAGCAAAAGGCAATACAACGGTTTTTTTAATTCCCACGCTTTTTATCAGAGCAATACGTTCATCCAAAGCGGTAATCATCCCGGCAGTGTTTTTCGGTATATGATCAAAGGTTACGGCATCGACTGCCCCGCCGCAACGCTTGCCGCATAAAAGCGCGGTTTTCAACACCTTTATATGACCTATATGGACACCGTCAAAAAATCCTATTGCAGCAATATGTTTTAATTTACTCATTTTTGTTTATGAATAGTTTTTAAAAAAATAAAATCCTCTGGCAATTTCATCGCATCCTTCAAAGAATAATTTCCTATTTTTTCCCTTACTAAAAATTCCACGCAGCCGCAAGTGCCGAGTTCCTCGGCAATCGATTCTGCGAGAGAGCGCACATACGTCCCCTTGGAACAAATAGTTCTTAATTCTATGATTGTACCGTTGAATTGTATCAGTTCCAATTTTTTGATTACGACATTGCGCGGCGCTACATCCACGGATATGCCGGCGCGGGCATACTGATATAATTTTTTCCCTTTATATCTAACCGCGGAATACATAGGAGGAACCTGATTTATATTTCCGATGAATTTTTCAACGGCTTTGGTAATACTTTCAACAGACAATACGGGCACAGGACTGCTGTTTATCTGTTTCCCGTCGGTATCTCCGGTGTCTGTTTGTATGCCGAGACGGATGCCGAAACGATATTGCTTGTCCATACCGGAAAATGTCGCAGCTTCCTTTGTTTTTTCGTCTGTCAGAACTATAAGCAATCCAGAAGCCAGAGGATCCAAAGTGCCCGTGTGCCCTATCTTTTTTACATCTAATTTCTTTTTTAAGATTCTTATTACATCGTATGATGTAATCCCGCTCGGTTTGTCTATTAGTATTATATCTCCGCTCATTTCTTCAAACACCGCTCAATATAAGATACTACCCTGCGCGTTACAGAAGCGATATCTCCGGGAACAACGCAACCTGCCGCGTTCTTATGCCCGCCCCCGCCGAAAAAAGCGGCTATTTTATTAACATCCACATAGGAAACGGAACGCAATCCGACTTTAACATTTTTACCCGAAGGCATTTCTTTGAACAGAATCCAGACCTCGACACCAGGTATCATACCCGCAAAATTTATTATTCCTTCAGTGTCTTCAGCAGTCGTTTTCGTTTTATCAAAATCTTTCAACGAAAGCGATATATAAGATACTTTTCCGTTAGCAGTTGTTTTAATACTGCTCAACGCAGCTCCTCGCAATTTCAATACTGAAACAGGATAACTGCCGTAAACATTCTTATTGATCTCATATTGATTAACTCCGAACGCCAACAAATCCGAAGCCACGATATGCGATTGCGAAGTAGTGTTTAATTGTGTAAAATTATATGTGTCTGTAACAATACCGGTGTATAATGAAGATGCTTCTTCCCGGGTGGGTTTCATTTTCAATCTGAGAAATATCATATATATTAATTCTGCCGCAGAAGAGGCGCTGGCATCCGTTAAATTGACATCCGCACTAAAGGCATTGTCTTTATGATGGTCTATTTTGATAACAGATTTTGAAAGAGCTTGAAGATTTTTAGAAATACCGGTTCTTCCCCAATTAGGACAATCAAGAATAAAAACTGCGTCGAATACTGAAGCGGGGAGCAGACGAATACTTATCCTTTTTGAAAAAGGTAAAAACTGAAGATACTTAGGCACGCCTCCGGTTGATACTGCTGTAACATCTTTTTTCAACCTTTCAAGCAAAGACAACAAGGCGGTCATACCGCCCAGCGCGTCTCCGTCGGCATTTATATGGCATGCCAATAAAAATTTCTTATTCTTCGGATTTTTTATTATCTTTTCTATCTTGGCAAGCGTCTTTTGATATTTCTTCGGGATAGTCAACGGTTTCCTCCTTTATCTGGTCAAGAAGTTCGTAAACGCGCGTCGCCCGCTCGGGAGTAACATCATATTCGAATTTGACTTTCGGGGGAAATTTGATATGCATATTTCTGCCTATATCGGAATTTATACAGCCGGTACTCTCGGCAAGAAATTTTTTAACCAGGCGTTTGTCTTCATCGGAACCGAGCACGCTGTAATATACAGTGGCATTGCGCAGATCGGCAGTCACAGTTAAATCCGTTATTGTGACAAAACCGTGCCATTCTCCGGTCTCTTTTATAAGAAACTTGGAAATTCTTTCTTTAAGTATTTTAGAAACCCGTATCGCTCTTAAATCGCTCATAAAATATCACCTTAAGAAAAATCCATAAGAATGCAAGTATCATATATGGCGTCTATACCGCATTCTTTACACCTTTTTACTGCCTGTATGCTGTGCGTGCCAGGCTGCATCCACACAATCTTAATATTCTTCCCTGCGCATTCATCTATCAGTTTTTCAGTAACTTGCGGCGGAGTAATGATTTCCGCAGCGTCAATTCGACAAGGAAGATCTTTTACTCTTGCATAACATTTCATCCCTTCAACGGAAGAAACTGACGGATTGACCGGGAAAACCGAATATCCGCGATCATTCAATTTGACTGCTATCTTATAAGCAATTTTATCCGGAGAACGGAACGAACCTATAACTGCTATGTTTTTCTGCTTGAAAAATTTTTTTATTAAATCTTCCATTAAAAATTTTCCGCCAAAATCTCATAATAACTCTGAGGATGACGGCACGCAGGACATTTTTGCGGCGCCGTAGCGGACTCAGCCACGTAACCGCAGTTTCTGCAATGCCATTTTACAGAAACAGATTTTTTATAAAATTCTTCTTTTTCTATTTGATTGGCAAGGGATTTATATCTCATTTCATGAAACTTTTCCACCAAGGCAATCTGCTTAAAAGATTCCGCTATTTCTTCAAATCCCTCTTCTCTGGCAATTTTTTCAAAATCCGCGTATAACGTGGTCCATTCGTGCTTTTCGCCGGCCGCAGCGGCGCGCAGATTTTTCAATGTGTCCTGAATCGTACCCGCAGGATACGAAGAGGTAATTTCCAGATCTCCGCCTTGAAGATATTTAAAAAATATTTTTGCATGTTCTTTTTCATTATCCGCAGTTTCAAGGAAAAACCCGGCTATCTGCTCATACCCTTCCTTCTTCGCGACGGAAGCATAATAAGTGTATCTGTTGCGCGCCTGAGACTCCCCGGCAAAAGACATTAATAAATTTTTTTCCGTACGGCTTCCTTTCAATTCCATAATTACCTCCTTAAAACTGCTTTAAAAATCTGACATCGTTTTCGTATAACAAACGCATTTCGTCTATGCCGTATTTGAGCAGAGCAATACGTTCTATACCCATACCGAAAGCATATCCGGTATATACAGAGGTATCATATCCGACAAATCCGAACACTTTAGGATTTACCATACCGCATCCGAGCAGTTCAAGCCAGCCCGTCTGTTTACATACGCTGCATCCCTTTCCTTTGCATATAAGACACTGCATATCAACTTCAGCTGAAGGTTCTGTAAAAGGAAAATAACTCGGCCTGAAACGCGAGCCTACTGTTTTTCCGAACATCCTTTTAACAAAAAATTCAAGAATCGCTTTTAAATCCGAAAACTGTATGCCTTTGTCAACGGCAAGCCCTTCTATTTGATGAAACATAAAAGAATGAGACGCGTCATTGGCATCATGCCTGTAAACCCTGCCCGGTGAAATTATTCTTACGGGCGGCTGTTGCTTTTCCATAACATGAACCTGCACAGGCGAGGTATGCGTGCGAAGCACCATATCGCACAACTTCCCGGAAATGTCATTATCAGCTGAGATATAAAAAGTATCCTGAATGTCTCTTGACGGATGATCCGGCGGTATATTCAAAGCTGTAAAATTGTAATAATCTTTTTCAACTTCCGGCCCCAATACCACTGAAAAACCGAGATTTTGAAAAATACTTTTTACTTCATTCATAACCTGGGTAATAGGGTGTTTTCTTCCAAGCGAGAAAGGTTTGCCTGGCATTGTAATGTCAAGTTTATGAGTTTTGACGTTGCAAGCATTTGAACCGCTGTTTGCCAGAGATTGCATCCGCATTTCAATCTCTTCGGCTATCGCATTCTTCAGTGAATTCAGTTTCGCACCGGTGCTCTTTCTTTCTTCAATCGGCAATTTCGACATTTTGGACAATTCGCAGGCAATAATTCCTTTTCTGCCGAGATAAAGACTTTTGATAGCAGAAAGTTTTTCACTTGTGTCCGCGGCATTTATTTCTTTTATAGCTTTTTCTTTTAAATCATTCATATTTTTTTATCCTAAATATTACGGTAAATTTTACAATCCTATAAGTTTATCCAAACGTTTTCTCGCATTTTTATGTTTAGGATCAAGTTGCACCGTCTTTTCATACATCCTCCTCGCAGAGGAGATGTCGTTCTTTACCTCTTTTGTTATGCCAAGGTTAAAATAAGCGTCCGCACTTTTCGGATTTACTTTCAACGCGTTTTCAAATTCTTCAATTGCTTCGTCATATCTTCCGTTCAGAAAATAAAATTTTCCCATCTCTATCAAATCATTCTCGTCTTTTTCGGTAATTTTTCCCTGAACAAGTTTTTTCATATATTCTTTACACGCTCAATATCTACATATTTTCCTATCGCAACCAGAATATCGCCGTCTTGCAAAGATTCCGTCGGAGAAGGCGCTATAATCAGATCATCCTTAAAATCAGTATCCCCGTCGTCTTTCACAAACGGAACCTTTCTTTTTATGCCTATAACATGCAACTTATATTTTGCCCTTATGTCAAGATCACGAATGGTTTTTTCTATAAACGACTTAGGCGCTATTATTTCCGCCATATCATAATCCTGAGAAAGTTCTATCTTTTCAATGATATTCGGAGCAATCAGCATACTCGCGAGTTTTTCCCCCATTTCCTTTTCCGGGAAAATTATTTTATCAACGCCTATCTTTTGCAATACCTTCGCGTGATTGGAATCGATGCCTTTAACTATTATGTTTGAAACACCCAATTCTTTTAACAGCAGCGTGGTCAGGATGCTACTTTCCAGATTATTGCCTATCGCGACTATAACCGTCTCAAAATCAGTTATACCGATTTCTTTCAATGTTTTTTCGTCAGTAGAGTCCGCGACTATTGCCTGTGTTACAATGGAAGAAACTTCCTGAATCTTTTTCTCATTGGAATCTATGGCAAGCACATCCACTCCATTTTCGGCAAGTTTGGCTGCGACAGATCTTCCAAAAGTACCAAGACCTATGACGGCAAATTGTTTCATAAAATTCAGGGGCTTTTGTCCCTGCCTCCGACACATCAAACAAAATTATTTTTTAAAATTTATACTGAACAGGTGTCAGCCGATCATAATTTTATCTTCGGCATACCGAAAATTCGCGGAACCTTTATCCGTAAGCATTGCCGATGCTATTGTTATAGGCCCAAGCCGGCCTATAAACATCGTCAATATAATAAGCAATTTCCCGCTTCCCGAGAACAAAGACGAAAATGAAAGCGAGGTCTCGCGCGCAATCGAAAGCCCGCAAGTGGCAAACGCTGAAACTACCTCAAACAAGGTTTCAAAAAACTCAGATTGTTCAAGTATTAAAAGCAACAAAGTAATAAAAAATATAAAGAAACATGCCAAAAGAGTAAGTATAAGCGACTTTCTTACTGTCTCCTCCGGAATTTTTTTCTTAAAAATATTTACATCCGCGCGCCAGTTAAAAAAAGCAGCCATTGTGGAAATTACAGTTGCTGCAGTAGTGGTTTTTATTCCTCCTCCTGTACCTGAAGGCGATGCCCCAACAAACATAAGAACAAGCATCATAAAAAGCGCAGGATAAGTCATATACGAAATATTTATAGTATTAAAACCAGCTGTTCTGACAGACACCGATTGAAATAATGCAGCCAGCAATCTTTCTTTCAAAGACATACTTCCCAAAGTCATAGAATTGTCATATTCAAAAGCAAATATTAAAAGCACAGACGCAAATATCAATATAAAAGTGGCAACCAGAACAACTTTTGTGTGCAGAAATATATGTTTGGTGCGTATATACGAATATAAATCGCTCAATACGATATATCCAATACCTCCGAGTACAATAAGCATTGAGATAGTCAAATTGACTAACCATGAACCCTGATAATCCGCAAGATTATTTTCAAATATAGAAAAACCAGCGTTGCAGAATGCGGAAACGGAATGAAATCCCGAGTACCATAAACCTTTTATCCAACCGAAATCAGGAACCCATTCAAAAGACAGCAGAACAAATCCGATAAATTCTATTATCAAGGTTATTCTTACGATGTAAAGAATAAATCTTTTCAACTCCTGCGCCGCGAATACCTGAATCTGCTCGGAAAAAGCCATACGGCTCGTTAAAGACATCTGTTTTCCAATTATAATAATAAATAATGTGGCAAGCGTCATGTACCCGAGCCCTCCGATCTGAATCAACAAAAATATCACTATCTTGCCGAACAAAGACCAATATGTCGCGGTATTCACCACAGCCAAACCGGTTACGCAAACCGCAGACGCGGATGTGAACAAAGCGTCTATAAAGTTCGTAGGGACTCCTGACGCGGAACATACAGGCAGAGTTAAAATAATGCTCCCAATCAAGATAATGCCCAAGAATCCCGCCGACAATATCTGTTGCGGTTGCAGTTTCATAAAATTACGCGGCCGGGGAATTTTGTGCCTTTATCAAGTTTACTATTTGAGCGAAATCAGCGGGAGACGAAACAGCCATTTCAGCCAAGATCTTTCTATTCAGAACAAGGCCTGCTTTTTTCAAACCGCACATAAATCTGCTGTATGACATACCATTTATTCTGGCTGCGGCGTTAAGAGTCATTATCCACTGGCTCTTCCTGTCTCTTTTCTTCTGTTTTCTGCCCACGTACGAATGAACCAGAGCTTTATCAACCCGTTCAGAAGCATGAATATAAACGTTCTTGCTTGAGAGACGGAATCCCTTTGATTTTTTAAACAACCTTTTTTTTCTTCTTCTTGTTACTATACCACCTTTTATACGCATAAGCAATCAATAAGCGGAAAAACAGCGCCCTGTACAAGACACGCGATATTACCGCCGTTTGTCCTCCTGTATTAAAGATAAGGCAAAACAGTTTTAATAAGTTTTGTATCTGTTTTGTTCATAGAACCGCTTTTCCTGAGATGACGCATCTTTTTGGATGATTTATCCGTCAGTATGTGTCTCGCAAAGGATTTTTTCCTTTTTACTTTACCGCGGGCCGATAAAGAAAATCTTTTTTTTGCTCCGCTGTGCGACTTTAATTTAGGCATTGTTCCTCCCCTCTTTCATATATACAAAAGCGCATAATAAAAATTTCCGGCTTCCATATATAAATTTGCATTAAACTTTATTCCTGTAATCACGGACAACACTCCGGCTGCATTTGTAAAATAGCATAGGGCATTTCATACTGTAAACCCGATATCCGGATATGTACCTATATATGGAGATCTAACAGCATTGTTACGATATGTTTGATAATATCTGCGACAAGGGCGGCAAATTTATCTCGAAATAGAAAAAAATATTATTTCTTCGAAGTAAGTATCACAGTTATTGAGTTGCCCATTCTCCGAGGCGGCGAGTCCGGAGTACCATATTCTTTGACATCTTCCAACAAACGATTCAGTATGCCTGCCCCGAGGTCCATATGTTCTCTTTCCCTTCCGAAGAATTGCACCAGTATCTTGACCCTGTGCTTTTTTTCAAGAAACTCCAAAATATGTTTCTTTTTAACTTCAAGGTCATGTTCTCCTATTTTGGGACGGAACTTGATCTCTTTCATTACACCGGTTTTAACTGAAGTTTTGCTCTTTTTTTGTTGAATGTATCTGTATTTTTTATAATCAATTATTTTACATACAGGCGGATTCGCAGCGGGAGCGACCTCTATTAAATCCAAACCGGCTGCTCTTGCCAGAGAGAGAGCTTCGTGAATGGTCTTAATCCCGAGTTGCAATCCGTCTTCAGATATCAATCTTACACTAGCCGCCCTTATCTTGTCATTAATACGAACAAAATTTTTAGAAATGTAAACCACCTCCCATAAAAATATCACTGCATTTATTTAAAAAATCTATAAAACTACTATACAAAAAGGCAACCCGGATATTTTGGTTGCCGTGAACAAAATGCAAACCTTTTCTCCGCTGGATTAAGGTGTTCCTTAATTACTTTTTGGAAACTTTAATGTTGATTATACAATAAAACAGGAAAATGTCAAGTGAAATCCCGGATTGAAAATCTTACTGAAAACTGAAACAAAAGTCAGTATTCCAATGAACAACACTTTTTTTTGAAGAAGAGAAGAATTTTAGAATTTGGAGGAAAAGGAGATACGGTGAGCATTACCGAGATCCCCGTAAGGAGTAAATGCATAATCAGTTGAAAAATTAAGAATCTTAAAACCTACGCCGCAGCCAATGCCTTTGAATTCAGAAATCGATATACCGGATTCTCCACCTATATATTTCATATATCCTATACGCAATGCCATTGGCACAACAGGAGTGTATTCGGTGCCAAACAATATTTCCGTTTTTCTATCGTATATCTTTTGGTTCTTTCGTATTTAATGTGGAAATATTGTGGAATAATAAGTGGATTTTGACTGAATCTTCACTTTACTGGCACACTCATTAATCGTGCTTGTTGAGAATCTACTACGACGCAATAAAACATACGGCAAATACAACAAAGTTCGGATGTTTCATTGACTTTTTTACTGATAATCAATGCACTGTTCAGTTTTATGCTTTTTACCGTCTATAAATCATGCTGTTTTTCCACAATATTTAAGAAAGAACCTCTTTTTCATACACTCATTTCCCCCTGTATATATAGTATATTACTCGAAAAAAATGTTAATAGAAATAATAAAATAAGAATGGTGTTACTTACCAAATCGATATGATAATCCAAAACGGTGTTGTTTAGCGATGTCCATAAAGAGAAGTGCGTAATCAATAGAAATCCTGCCATGAGAAATACCTGCTCCCATAGTCATTCCAGCAAGATCATATCCTGCTTTATACCCAAAGCGAGCTGATATTACGCCATTATCAGTATAATATCCATATTCTACGCCAATATTGCCTGTGATGTCGTCATCCTTTAATTTAACAGCGTCTACAGCCACAGAAAGCGATTGATTGGACATAAATAACGAATACCCGCCATATTCCACAAGATGATAAAAAATCCCGCTCCTAAACGTCATAGGCAGGTCGTCGCCTACATCAATATATTTTAATTTTCCGCCGAGATTGGAAACAGACACTCCGGCACCCAATCTTTTATTGAAATATATATTCGCGCCGAGATCAGCCATAAAAGCGGTTGCTGAAACCTCTTCAACCAGACGGGTATGAAGTAACTTTATATTACTGCCGAAACAAACTCTGCCGAACATTTTGCCGAAAGTTAATATACCGAGGAAATCCCTTTGCGCGTTTACAGTGCTCTCCTTGCCGGAAAGGTCAATTAAATCTATATCTCCGGCATTATAATAAAGAACAGAAGCCCCGAGCACTCCGAATTTAAAAGGTTTACCCCAAAAAACAGAACCGAATGTATCGCTGATCAATCCCCGACTGTATTGAACTGAAATCTGTTGGTTTCTTATCCCATAAATCGCAGCGGGATTATAAAATATGCCTGTCAAATCTCCTTTTACCGCAGTAAACGCTTCCCCCATACCCGAGGGCCGCGCGCCGAACGGTTGCAATAACGTAGAACCGCCTGTAACACCGGCGCCTGTCAACAAATCCGCGGCCGGGATACATACGGCAAACAATAAAACAAACAAGTACAAAAGAATATTTTTCAGCTTCATTTCAAAATCGCTATCTTTTTCTTAATGTCCATTCCTGCGCCTTTAATATGAACCAAATATATGCCGGAAGCAACCACATTCCCGTCTATGTTGCGGCATGCCCATGCTACGGTATTTTGCTGATCCGGCAAAACAAGCTCCTTCTTTTCCCAAACAAGTTGACCGTTTAAAGTATATATTTTTATATTTACTGTGCCGCTTGTAGGAGAAAAGAATATTATTTTAGCTTCTTCTCCGTGAATAGGATTGACATACCCTTTTGCTCCTCCGAGTATTTTGGCTTGACCCGGGACAACCCCGACAAGGCCGACATCAGGGCCCAATGATATTCCAGTTCCTGAGGCAGTCGCTCCGAGGACATCATACGCTTCGAAGAAATAAGAATAATCCGTGCCTGAAGAAAGAGTTAAAGAATATTCGTAAATTTTTCCGTCTGAATAATCTGCGTCTGAAATTGCTGTATCCTTCATCTGAAAAGGGCTGCCGGGTATTTCCGCGCCTGCTTTAAGTACATGCAGTAATGGATACCCGCTTTTAGGATTATCATTATCGGAATCCGAATATTTCACTCTGTATGAGAATGGCGTAATTATCCCTCCGGCATTTGGATGTATGCCGTCTGTAACATAATTAGAAACTCCTACCCAGCCAAGCGTTGGTGAATTATTATTTACAATTTTATCCAATGCATTATAAGCGTTAATCCTGCCTCCTGTTAGCACTCTGTCTAAAAGATTCGCCTTTTTATCTACTGAAGCCAATATCCTGGATTTTAGAGTGCTTACAGAAAGGTCCGGTTTTACGGATAGCATTAGAGCTGCCAAACCTGCGACACAAGGAGCAGCCATGGAGGTTCCATCATAATACTCGTAGGTTAATTTATCCAATGCCAATCCATATCTATCAATTGAAAAATCATCTATAATGGCGCCTTCTGCCTGCACATTATCGTCTGAATATATGCCGAAACCGAAATAAGCGCTTTTAAAATACTCCATTACACTGGTAACATTTATTTCTTTTTTTTCAAATCCCGAGCTTGTATCTGTAAGAAAATCATAAACTTCCCAGGAAGAAGCATCCTCAGAGCAGAGGGCACAAAGGAAATCGCTGTCATTTTCAAAATCATATTTGGCATAAAAATTAAGATAAAAATAACTGTCTTTCAGATGCTGAACTTTAGTTTTGCACCACACATTAACTTCTGAAGAATCCAAATTACTTGCATAGTTGCTGGACGGAGAATCATTGAGAGCATTGGACGGAGAATT
>MWCF01000053.1 GCA_002069855.1 Elusimicrobia bacterium ADurb.Bin231
GGAAAATAAAGTATTTAAATCCTGGAATATTTCATTCATCTAAATGATGATATAGAATCTTTTATTTGAAAAAAAACTTTGGCGGGATATTGTAAAAATGGTTAAACTCGGAGTAAATATAGATCACATTGCTTCAATACGGAATTTAAGGCTCGGCAAATTGCCTTCGCCTGTTCAAGCCGCTGAAATTGTCGAATCCGCAGGAGCTGCCGGAATCACAGTACATCTACGCGAAGACCGCAGGCATATCAACGACGGGGATGTTATTACTTTAAGAAAATCTGTAAAGACCAAACTCAATCTTGAAATGTCTGTAGCGCCGGATATCGTTCAATTCGCATTGAATATTCTTCCTGATGATGTGTGCTTTGTCCCTGAAAAAAGACGGGAGTTGACTACAGAAGGAGGATTGGATTTGCGTTCCGATATGTCCCGCATGAGAAAAATAATCGGAAAACTGAAATCAAAAAATGTGCGTGTAAGCGTTTTTATAGATCCTGTTGCCGACCAGATTCGCGCGGCAAAGGATATAGACGCGGATTTTGTTGAGCTTCATACCGGGAAATACGCGGAATCTTTTACTGCCGGTTCATATAAAAGAGAATTAAAAAGGCTGACTGATGCGGCAGGGTTGGCTCTTTCTCTCGGACTTGGATTGAACGCAGGGCACGGTTTGGATTACAATAATGTCTGTCCTATAGCAGCCATAAACGGGATGAACGAGCTCAATATAGGTTACTCCATAATCTGCGACGCTGTTTTTGCCGGACTTTTTGAATCTGTGGTTAAAATGAAGAAGTTAATAGAAAATCCCGGCAAATATTGATTTTTCAAAATTCCAATCATGAGTCGAAATAAATTTTATAAGTTTTTATTGTTGTTTATATGTGGTTATTTTTTAAACGCGCGGTTTCTTATGTCAGAGGACGCGGCGCCGAAAGTTTTTTTGAATATTTCGACTTCTGCTGTTCAGAGGCATATTCCCGACACTAAACCATTGATGCAAATTGCCTTAGTGATTGACACGGGCGCGGGAATGTCAGGCATAGATTCCGTAATAAAAAGTCAATTATGGAAAATAGCCAATTCTTTGGTATCTGCCGAGAAAGACGGCATTCCCGCAGAAGTCAATATCGCGGTTTACGAATATGGCAATGATTCCATACCGGCAGGTCAAAAACACACGCGAAAAATTCTTTCCTTTGTGCCGGATTTTGACGCTGTCGCGGAAAAATTATTTTTATTAAAATTTCGCGGAAAAAATAAGTACTGCGGCGCAGCTATTTGGGCGAGTATAAACGGTTTGGATTGGGATCGCGGACAGGATGTTTATAAAGCGATTTTCATCATAGGAAACGGTTCATTTTTTGACGGACCTGTCGATTACAGGAATGCAGTTGCCGCGTCGTCGAGAAAAGGAATACAGGTAAACTGCATTTATTATGGTTCCAAAGAGCAGGGTATAGAAGCAGGGTGGGCGGGATGTTCGGATCTCGGCGCAGGTAAATATTCAAATTACGAGTATGCCGCCAAGTTTGTTGAGGAGCAAACGCAGTTTGATAAAAAGATTTTAAAATTAGGCAGTGAATTCAATCGGATGTATCTGCCTCTCAGCTCCGGCGATAAAATACGATACAAAGTTATTTCCAAACTGGATTCTTCAACCAAAAAGATGGCATCTTCCGGCGCATACATTGAGAGAATTGTTTTTAAGGCTACGGACCAATATCTTTCATCCTCATGGGATAGTCTTGACGGTATAAAAACCGGAAATATCAAGGTTTCTGAATTGTCTTCCTCAGTTCTGCCGAAGGAAATAAGGAATATGTCTTTATCAGAGATGGAGGAATATTTTAACGTTAAGGCATCTGCCAGAAAAAGATTAGTTGATAAAATAAGAGCCCTTGGAATTCAAAGGCGCCGGTATCTCGCGGAACTGCCGGAAAAGGGAAAAGATAATATTAATGGATCGCGCGCGCTTTCTTTTGCGGATACTTTTTTAAAAATCGCTGGAGAGCAGGCAGCATTAAAAAATTTTAAATTCAGATAAACACGGAGAAAATTATTATGTGCGGAATAGTAGGGTATATCGGCGATAAAGTTGCCGCGAAATTGATTATGGACGGTCTCAAAAGATTGGAATACCGCGGGTATGATTCTTCAGGAATAGCGGTAATTGAAAACGGCAGGTTGGAAACCATCCGCGCCGTCGGAAAAATAAAGAATTTGGAATCTCTTATTTCAGATGAACAATATTCCGGCACTTCCGGCATAGGCCATATCCGCTGGGCGACTCACGGCAAACCCTCGGAGGAAAACGCACATCCCCATACCGATTGTTCCGGAAAGATAGTTGTGGTTCATAACGGAATAATAGAAAATTATAAACAACTGAAACATGATCTTGTTGCCGAGGGGCACAAATTTAAATCAGAAACAGATACGGAGGTAATAGTTCATCTTATAGAGAAATATTACCGAAAAGATCTTGTTGCTGCGGTAAGACAGGCAACATCTTTATTAAAAGGCGCTTATGCTCTTGCCGTTCTCTCGATAAATAATCCGGATACCGTCATAGGCGCGCGTATGGACGCGCCGCTTGTCGCAGGTATAGGAGAAAACGAATATTTCCTTGCTTCCGATATCCCGGCGTTGCTGTCATATACGAAAAAATTCGTTTATCTTGAAGACGGGGATATAATAGAATTGAAAAAGAGCGGTTATAAAATTTATGCCGCAGACGGTTCTAATGCAGAAAGAAAAACACACATAATTGCGTGGGACTCCTTAATGGCGGAAAAATCCGGATATAAACATTTTATGCTTAAGGAGATTTTTGAGCAGCAAAGGACAATAGAAGATACTTTCAGAGGGCGGATAGATTACGATGACATTTCAGAGTTTTTCAACGAACTTTCGATTGATCCTGAAACAGTCAGAGATATCGGCAGAATCTCTATAATAGCGTGCGGCACTTCATATTACGCGGGATTGATAGGGAAATTCTGGTTTGAAACATTGGCCGGAATACACGCTGAAGCGGAAATAGGTTCGGAATTCAGATACAGGGATTTTATAATAGACGACAGGACATTGCTTATCGCTATTAGCCAGTCCGGAGAAACAGCGGACACGATAGCGCCTTTGAGAGAAGGGAAAAAAAGAGGCGCGCGCACTCTGGCGATATGCAATGTGATGGGATCCACAATAACAAGGGACGCGGCAGGCACTCTTTATACGAGGTGCGGCCCGGAAATCGGCGTGGCATCGACAAAAGCGTTTACAGGGCAGATTACATCGTTATTTCTTCTTGCCGTATATTTCGGAATTGTCAGAGGGAAACTGACAAAAGAGAATGCAGCGGGATTGATAGATTCTTTAATACAGATACCCAAGGACATATCGATGATACTCAACCGTGAAAACGAAATAATTTCCATAGCGAAAAAATTTTTCAAAAAAACTAATTTTCTTTTTCTCGGCAGAGGACTTAATTATCCGATAGCTATGGAAGGCGCTCTGAAACTGAAGGAAATATCTTACATACATGCCGAAGGATATCCTGCGGGAGAAATGAAACACGGGCCTATTGCTCTTATAGATGAAAATCTTCCAGTGGTGTGCATTGCCACAAAAGACAAAGTATATGAAAAGGTACTTTCCAATATAGAAGAAGTCAAAGCAAGAGAAGGGATAGTAATAGCCATAGCCACAGACGGAGACGAACGGATAAAAGAAAAGGCGGATTATGTTTTTTATGTGCCGAATACAGACGCGTTGTTGTCGCCGTTATTAAATATAGTTCCTTTACAGTTGTTTGCTTATCACATAGGAGTTTTACGCGGCTGCGATGTGGATCAGCCGAGAAATCTGGCTAAATCAGTTACAGTGGAATAAAAAAATGCCACACTTTTTTAATCCACTTGACAAAATTGACAATTTGAATTATAATTATAATGGGATGAAAAGGAACTTTAAAAATTTCATCGCTTCTGAAAATGCTCAATCAAGTACGGAATATGCTGTAATGATATTCGCGATTTTACTTCTTCAATGGGGAATGAACTTGTTCGTAATACGATTGGGAAAAATGATGGCAACAGCCACCGAAAAAATGGCTGGAATTACGTTTGCTAAAGATTAAATAATGAAAAGCTATAACGCATTAAATAGATTTTCTATGATTCGCAATGGGCAATCGTTGGTTGAATATATTCTTGTGGTTTTTCTTATATCGTTTTGGGTTCTCAAGATTGCTCAGGCTTTCGGCTATGTCTTAGACGGCGCATTTGTTTTAGCAATATATAATATCGCATATAGCTGTAAGTGAGGAGGCATAATGAAAATTTTTCAGAAATCTCAAAAGGCGCAGGGAATGACTGAATATGTGTTGCTTGTATTTTTGATTGCTATACTCGCATACATAGGTGTGGAACAATTCGGTAAAAATGTAAGAGGAAAATTTATATCCGCAGGGAACAAAGTTTACGGCCATACAGATAAGTAAGGCCATATAAAAAAATTAAAAAGGAGGTAGCACAATGAAAAGATTTTTTAAAGAGGAAAAGGCGCAGGGAATGACCGAATATGTGTTGCTTGTATTTTTGATTGCTCTTCTTGCCTATATGGGGGTACAAACATTCGGCGGCAAGGTTAACCAATCGTTTACGAGAGCAGGTTCAAAATTAGATCAGGCAGCGAAGTAAAATGAAACAAGCCAAGCCGGATTAATTTTAGAAAAGAATTTCTGTGCGAATTTAGTTGAATGTGGATTTGTGAGGGAGCGGTTAAGAAAATGAAATTGACCAATAAGATTTTATTGCACAGGAAAAAACGCGCTCAGGGAATGACTGAATATGTCCTAATGGTTTTTTTGTGTGTGTTAGCAGGTTGGGTAGGCACAAGTTTTTTTCAAACACATCTGAAAAAAGCATATGATAATTCATCTAAACCCCGATCCGGTCTTCAGGGAGTATATCCATGATCCTAATTAGAACTAACCGGCCCGCTAAAAAAGCTCAAGCGATGATAGAGTCAGTATTTTTAATGATGATTACATTGGCATTTATCTTTGGTGTAATGGATATTGCTAGGTTTTCATGGACAATTTTTCATCTTAATGGTGCTGCCTTTGCCGCAGCTCGTTCGGCGAGTGTAAACTTGTCAAGTCCATTATTAGGACCTGCTGCAGCAGCCAATTATATAACTTTGCGTACATTAGGTGTTTCTATACCGACTGGAGTGTGCTGGGTAAATACAAGTGTAGGTAGTGAAATTTCTACAAATAGTGATGCAGGGACCGGAGATATTCAAATAGCTATTTGGCGGGCTCATGGATGGAAACCATTAGAAAAAGAAAAATTAAAGATGAAATATGTAGATATAAAATTATATTATTATTATCAACCTCTTTTTACTTTGCTAAAATCATGGCAAACAGGATCAATTTTAGGAACCGCGTTTCCCAAAGCAACATGCAGGACATTTACTGAGGCGCCGTCAATGGCGACCGAAAAATTGTATAATTGATGGAGAGGGAGTATTGATTATGAATAACAAGTCCAAAGGGCAGATTTTGCCTCTTGTTGCGCTTACTGTGCTTGTTCTATCAATGTTTTTTATACTGATGTGGAATGTAGGAATGATTGAATACAACCGCCAAAAGGCGCAGACAGCAGCGGATGCTGCTGCTTTATCTGCAGTAAGATGCCGTGCCGTTTGGTATAACTCAATATCGACGGCTCATAAAGGGATATCAATATTGCCTGCTTTTGTATGGCATAACAAAAAGAAAGTTTATACTTCAAAAGGTTTTATGGGCGGGACACTTCCAATTACCGAGGCATTACAAGGTATTAGTAAAATAGTGACAAGGTTAAATCAAAGTATGGCTGCTGCAACCATGGCTGTAGGCAATGTCGCCGCTTCAATGAATGGCGCAAAAGCACTTATATGGCCAAAAGGTCTGGGGACACGGTTAGTTGGAAGAGATGTAACTGTATGGACCTGTGCTGATTTAGAAATAATTGATATTCCTCCATTTATTATTCCTTTGCCTCCGTATGAAAAGAAAAAAATTGAGAAGGCATATTATTGTAGAACTTGGAATAATGATGTTCGCAATACCCAGCCCATCAATCCAAAACTTACAATTAAATATACGGTGCGTTATCCCGCAGATGATTCAAAATTAAGTACATTCGGAGGTTCTTTAATAGGAATAGGAACTAAATTACCTGCTGCAAGAGCAGTTGCTAATGCAGAACTATATCTGAATGTTCAAAAGAATGCTAAATATTATCCTGGTTTCGGAGCAATTGGGTTAGGATATGTACATAACGGTGGATTCCCAAGAAATAAATCTGAGGATAGCGCAGGTTGGATGACATTGAATCTTCTCGGAATGAATATAGGCGGTGTAGAGCCAGCATCAGCATATCCTATGTTTGAGGCACGGATTACTCCACTTCCCGCGCCATTTATGCATTGATTTATGAAAAAAAAGATAAAAGGTCAGGCTTTGGTTGAGTTTATACTTTCACTTTGTATATTGCCACTGTTTGTCGGGGGCATAATTTCTATAAGTCGTGTATATATAATTAAGATGAAACTTCATCAGGCGGCACGGCATGGAGCATTTTTAATATCTACAGGTAAAGTAGCAGAGACAACAGTAAGGCAAGAAATAAAAAATTATTTTGATACTGGCTATCCTAAGGTTGATATGTCTAAACTGGGTATGAAATTTAAATCAGTCAGGGTTTCTTTTCTTAAAGGCGATGAGGTAACAGTATCTTATAGTTTAAAAATTTTTGATTTGGGAAAACTTAATTTCTGGAAAGGTACTCCTGTGATTGAAAAAACATTTACAGAAACAGTGGTTTGCGCAAGACAGAGTATTTTATAAATGAAAAAAAAAGAAGTTGTTTTTGTGCTTTTAAGCATGGCACTAATTATTAGTGCTTATTTTTTTGGTCATTCTATTATTTCCCCTTCTAAAACAACGGTAAAAGTTTTTAAGCCGCCGGAGTTGAGCCCCGAACAAATAATGGAAATGAGAGAAAAAGCTTGTGCTGCTCATGAATTGCAAATCAAGGCACAGGAGAAGAAAATACAGGAAGCAATTGATGATGCCAAACCGCTACTGAGTTTGATAGAGAAGAATGATAAATATGAAATGGAACAGTACAAAAAAATTTCCAAACTTCCGCCTCAACAGAAAAAAGCGGCGTGGCGTAATATGATGAAAACGAGATCTGCTCGTCTCGACAATGACTTTCGTAAATTAGTTCGCGAGACAAAAAAACAATAACTGCCCTGTAAATTTTTTATTTTCCGTTTCCCACTACTATTAATAAGTTGCCATGATAAAGATTTAGCTTTTTAAAATCATAATAAAATTTCATTCGTTATATTGACAAAGGATCGATTATTTATTACAATAATAAAGATGCGTAAATGGCTAATTTTGTTATTTTTTATAATCGGGTATTGTACTTATTGTTATTCCGCCGATGTATTAAAGGTGTATAAGGTGGAAAGAGGCGATACTCTTTCTTCTATTGCAGAAAAATTTTACGGTGATCCTTTGGCTTGGGAAAAAATCCATCAATTGAACAAGTATATAAATGATCCTCACTGGATTTTCCCCGGCGACGAACTGCTTGTTTTAGTAAAGGATACGGAGCCGCCCGCCGATATTGTAAAAAGCGAAGTCGAAGAAGTTAAAAAGGATTCTTCTACTGTCACGGTCAGCCAGATAGCAGTATCCACTGTCCCGGCGGATTCCGGTTCTAAAGATATTTCGATAACAATTTCAGAATTTCAGTATTCAGGCCGTATATCATCCTCGCAGGGAAATAAAATAATGATAAGCCAGTGTGATACAGTTCTTATAAATACTGTTGATAAAGATCAGCGGTTATCACCCGGAAGATATACGATATTCAGAGTGGAGCGTGGATCATCAGGGCATGATTACGGCAGCGCGAAAGATAATGAAATGTTAAGAGAAATAGGTGTTTTGGATATTCCTGATAAATCTGTCGGAGATGGTGATATTCACACATATATAGGCGATATAATAATGGCACATGAACCGGTTTACATAGGCGATGTCATAAAACTCAGAAAAAGTGATATTCTTTTCAATGTCTCGTCGCAATGAAAAAATTTATTATAATCACCGCTATTATTATTGCTGCGTTATATTGGTGCTTTGATTATGTTCGTACAGGCAAATTTCAAAATTATTTAGATATAAATTCCGCGAAAAGTTGGGCGCCGAAAACGCAATACTATATGGGATATACGTATTATATTTTAGGCAATATTCAAAAAGCGGAATTTTGCTATAACCGGATTTTAGAAAAATATTCTGATTCATTGTATAAACCTGCCGCGATGTACGGTATTGCATTGATATATGATGAAACCAGCCGTTTGGGCCAGGCAAAAGAAATGTACAAAAACCTTATTGATGGATTCCCGGATTATGCAAAATCCGAGACCGCCAAAAAAAGGTATAATTTTTTAATAAATTTTTAATATATGAAAAAATTCATTGTTATTGTTGCGTATTTTATTATTTCTGCGTCTTTTTGCAGAGCGGAATATTTTGTTCAGTCCGGTGTGTTTCTTGAAAAAAAAGACGCTATAGATCAACAGGTCTATTTATTAAGCCGCAATTATCCAGCCACCTTATATTTATACAATAATTATTATAAAGTTGTGCTCGGCGGTTTTGAGGAAAAGTATGTAGCCGAATCTGTGGTCCAACGTTTGCTCGCCGAGGACAATATTGTTTCCGGTTTGGTTAATGATCCGTACGAAGAAGACATGCCTGCTGTTCAAAATGATATAGATATGACTGATGAAATGATTGTGCGTCTGATAGATACTGCGTTTGAATTTTTAGGCGTTTCCTACAAGTACGGAGGCATGGATCCCAAAAAAGGGATAGATTGCTCGTATTTCGTGCAAACGATATATAAATCATTTGGAATAACCTTGCCGCGCACTTCTATTTTGCAGTTTAGGGTGGGCAAAAAGGTAAAAAAGGAAGAGCTTATACCCGGGGATCTGGTTTTTTTTAGAAAATATCCCAAAGGGTCAAGAATTAACCATGTCGGCATATACATAGGCAATGATAAATTTATTCATGCCGCGCTTGGCGCCGGCAAGGTTACTGTAAGTTCGCTGAATGAACTTTATTTTAAGAAAAGATATAGCGGCGCCAGAAGGCAATTATGATTTTTAAAACCTTTGTAAATGTTGTTGCCGAAGGGATGAAAAAGAAAAAGATAGGCATAAGAGAACTTGCCAGAAGAACCGGACTGGATCCCAGTTATATATCGAAAATGCTTCAGGGGAAAAGAAATCCGCCTTTCAATGAAATCAATATTAATAAAATAGCGGAAGTATTGGATATAAATGCGGATGTGTTAACGATTTATTCCGGAAGAATTCCGTCAAATCTTCAAAAGTTATTCGAGTCCCGGGAATTTATAAATAAGATAGCGGCAAAAAAAATTTCTGCGGACACTATGCTCCCTTTGATAAACCGGTCATTGAAAACCGACAGCCCAATTCCCAATAAACGCTCTGCCGGACAAGTTTCCCAAAAACTTAGAAAAATAGAAATTTGCGATGAGCTTCTTTAAGTCGCTTTTATTATTTTCCCTCTCGATTTTCATATTGACTTTTTTATGATTTGGTGTATAATCATAAACATATGCCAACCGAATTGGAATCGTGGATCGTTCTTAATAAAATATCCGCAGTCGGGCCTGTAAAGTTTCGCAAACTGATTGAACATTTCGGTTCCGGGAAAAATGTTCTTTCTGCCACTGCTGATGATATCTCCGTAGTGGAAGGGATAGAAAAAAGAACGGCTGAAACAATTTTTCAGGAAAGTAGAAGAATAAATCCATCGGCTGAATTGGAACTTGCTGCGAAAAACGGTGTCAAGATAATAACTGCGTTTATGGATGAATATCCTGCGTCGTTAAAAACCGTTTATGATTATCCGCATGTATTATATGTTAGAGGAGAATTCAGACCGGAGGATGTTTTTGCGGTCGCATTTGTCGGGAGCAGAAAAAATACCATTTACGGCAAATCCGCATGCGAATATCTCGCGCGCGATTTAGCTCAAGCTGGAATTACTATAGTCAGCGGTCTTGCCAGAGGAATAGATACAGTCGCGCATCGTGTCGCTTTGGAATCCGGAGGAAGGACTTTGGCAGTGCTCGGGAACGGACTTGACAGGCATTATCCTCCCGAAAATAGAAAGCTTGAAGACAGCATCGCGTGCGCCGGCGCGCTTATTTCGGAATTTCCAATGGAGATTAAACCGGATAAACAAAATTTTCCGCGCAGGAATCGCTTGATAAGCGGTCTTTCGCTCGGAGTTGTAGTTATTGAGGCCGCTGAAAGCAGCGGTGCGCTTATTACAGCAAGAACCGCGGCGGAACAGGGAAAAGATGTTTTTGCCGTTCCAGGCAGCATTTTTTCAAAGTATTCAAAAGGTCCGAACGGACTTATAAAACAGGGAGCTAAACTTGTTGAAAATGCGGAAGACATTATTAATGAAATCAACGCATTAAAAGTGTTATGGGACAGTTTTCGCTCAGCAACAAATATTGTTCAGCAGGAAGATATTCTGGATCCTGACACCCGCGCGATTTTTGATGTTATAGGTTTTGAACCGGTGCATATTGATTTTATAAGCGTGAAACTCGGTATATCCATTGAAAAGTTATCAGTTATTTTGTTGCAATTAACAATGGATAAACGGGTGGAAGAACTGCCTGGCAAGATGTATGTGAAAAAAATTAAAAAACTATAGGATTGACGTAGTTTATAAGTATTTATTGAAAGGATGTGAAATAGAACATATGAAATCTCCGCTTATGATAGTGGAATCGCCTACAAAGGCAAAAATGATAAACGGTTTTTTGAAAGGGAAATTTAAAGTGATCGCTTCTATGGGACATGTGCGCGATCTTCCGGCAAGGGATCTTGGCGTGGATATAGAAAATAAATTTGTTCCCACGTACAGGGTTTTGCCTAACAAAGAAAAGATCATAAAAGAAATAGTGTCCTACGCAAAAAACTCTCCCGAAGTTTTCATAGCTACAGACTTTGACAGGGAAGGCGAGGCCATAGGATGGCATATAGCGGAAATAGCCGGTTTGAACGGGAACAAGGTTAAACGTATAGTTTTCCACGAAATAACGAATCGCGCCATAGAAGATGCCCTGAGCAATCCGCGCGGTATAGATATAAACTTGGTGGATGCCCAGCAGTCCAGACGGATTCTTGACAGGCTTGTCGGTTATCAAATAAGTCCGTTGCTCGGCAGTAAAATCAGAAAAGGGTTGTCTGCCGGCCGTGTGCAATCCGTAGCCTTGGCGCTGATAGTCGAAAGAGAAAATGAAATAAATAATTTTAAGAAACAGGGATACTGGTCGCTTAAAGCTCTTCTTCGAAAAAACAGCGATGTCTTTGAAGCTGATCTCATTGCGATATCCGATAAAAAAATTCATTCCTCTATAATTTATAAGTTCTTCGGAGAAAAATATACGGTGAAAATCACTTCTCTGAAAAGTGAAGAAAAAATCAAAGAAATATTGGCAGGTCTTGCGTCCGCGGAATATAAAGTCATAGGGGTCAAAAAAAGCGAACGGATTAAAAATCCTCCGCCTCCTTATATGACTTCCACCCTCCAGCGTGACGCTTCCAGCAATTTAAAATTCAGCGCCACAAGGACTATGAGCCTTGCCCAGCAATTGTATGAACACGGATATATAACTTATATGAGAACGGATTCTCTTGATATTTCCGCTGTCGCAGAGAAACAAGTGCGGAATTTTATTTCCGATAAATTCGGCTCCGAATATATCCCATCCAGGCCGCGCGCGTACAAAACAAAAACTAAAAACGCGCAGGAAGCGCATGAGGCGATAAGACCGACCGACGTTTTTAAAATACCGGAAAATCTGAAATTGGAAAAGGACCAGCAGAAACTATATAATTTGATTTGGGTGCGTTTTGTGGCAAGCCAGATGGCATCTTCTGTATTGAACACAGTGTCCGCCGATATTCAGGCGAAAGATTGCCTTTTTAGAGCGACTGGTTCTTCAATAAAATTTTTGGGATATCTTAAAGTTTACAAAGATATTGAAAAAGACGCTTTGCTGCCGGATCTCATCGAGGGTGAAATACTGGACCTTGAAAACCTTGTTCCAAAGCAACATTTTACCGAGCCGCCGCCGAGATACACTGAAGCTTCCTTGATAAAGACTCTTGAAGAACACGGTATAGGCAGGCCTTCCACCTACGCGCCGATATTGGCAACCCTTAAGAACAGGGGGTATGTGATCATAGAAAAGATGAAGGTTATTCCGCAGCAGATAGGATTTACCGTTACGGAAATACTCAAAAAATATTTTTCAAAAATAATTGATCTTAATTTTACGGCAGAGATGGAAGAGAATCTTGATAAAATCGCTTTGGGCAAAATTAGTTGGCAAAAAACGCTTGAGGATTTTTATACTCCGTTTTTATCAATGCTGAATGACGCCAAGATAAATATGAAGGTTTTAAAAAACGTGGTGCCCACAAACGAAAAATGTTCCAAGTGCGGCTCCCCTATGGTTATAAGGGAGGGAAGATACGGTAAATTTATGGCATGTTCCAAATTTCCCGGTTGCCGCAATACAATTTCTCTTGATTCGGAAGGAAATAAGTTAATTCCTGAAAAAACTGATATTGTGTGCGATAAATGCGGGAAACCCATGGTAATAAGAAACGGCAGACGTGGAAAATTTATAGCGTGCAGTGGTTATCCGAAGTGCAAAAACGCGAAAAATATTGACGCGGCAAAAAGGGAAGAACCGGAACAATTATGACGGAGTATATTAATCATTTGGAGAATTATCTGCAGTATCTTATAATACATAAAAATGTTTCCGGCAACACAGTCTTAGCGTACAGAAGAGATATAAAGCAGTTTATAGATTTTATGACTGCAGCCTGCCTCAATCTGAAAGATATTGAAAAGGGGATAATAAGAAACTATATAGCGGTTAATTTCTCCAATAAAACGAAAACCACGATATTGCGAAAAATATCCGCGCTAAGAAGTTTTTTTAATTTTCTTGTAAGGTGTAAAGTCATTGAAACTTCGCCTATGGAAAATATTCTTTCTCCTAAAAAAGCAAAATATCTTCCCGCCTTTTTGACTCCGGAAGAAATAGGAACGTTGTTTTCCGCGGTGAACAAGGATTCTGCTTCCGGATTAAGAGACATGGCGATAATGGAACTGTTTTATTCTTCCGGATTGCGGATTTCAGAACTCGCGGGAATGAACAAAAGGGATATTGATTATGTTGCCGGTTTAATAAAAGTAATGGGTAAGGGAGGAAGACAGCGCATTGTTCCAGTCGGAGATTCCGCGCTTGACACATTAAGAAAATATCTTAAATCGCGCAATGACTTGAATGATTCCGTGTTCATTAATAAAAAATCGGCGCGGATCGGTGTTCGCGGGATACAGTTGATGTTAAAGAAATATATTAAAAAAGCCGGAATAATAAAAAGGATTACTCCTCATTCTTTGCGGCATACCTTTGCCACTCATCTTCTTGACGCAGGCTGCGACATAAGAAGCGTTCAGGAGATGCTTGGTCACAAAAGTATTTCTTCAACGCAGATTTATACGCATATAACCGCGGGGAAAATGAAAAAGGTATACGAAAAGGTGCATCCAAGATCATGAAAGATGCCGTAAGATTGGTTATGGAAGAAACAGGCTGCGACGAGGGGCAGGCGATAGTCGCTCTTGAATCTTGCAATTATAATGTGCAGAAATCGATATCCAAGATATTTGATTTGCTGAGGGATATTGTGGTGCTCAAAGGTAAATTCCGCACAAGTGACAACAATCTTTACGGTATGCTTACAATTACCACTGACATCAAACATAACCGGCTTTTAAGAACCAAGATTCTTGTTACATATAATCCGTCTATTTACGAAACAGATATTGGCCAGAATTGGTATGAGTATGAAAAGAAACTTTATACAGCGAGATTGATATCCGGCAGTATGCCTGACATAACTTTGCAGTCGGAAAATCTTATATCCGGCAAACTTGGCGTGGAATATAGAGATAGCTTTTTCAAAGCCGTAAAGGATAATAATATAGTTGAGATAGTTGATTTGCTTGAAGACATACTGATGAGTTCAATAACTGCAGGTTCCATAAATTTTGTAATTGCCACGGAGCATCTTAATATGAGTCAATTCAGAAAGATATCGGAACTCGGCAGGCAGCAGATGGAGTTTAATTTTGTCAACTACAATTTAAATATGCCGAATCCGTTGTCTATTGAGGTGGTGCCGCTTGCAGAAGGCAGACCGTCTATTCTGGCCTCTTCGTTAATACCCGGGGACGAGATATTCGTTTATGTAAGCGATTGCAGAGACATAGCGCAATATATCAGCGGTTTGCTGGGCGGAAAAAGTCCGCATAGCAATATACCGATACCTTCAAAAATTCAGGAGGTGTACAGGGAAAAAGAGGGCATCAGGATAATGGTCCGTATGGCTATAGGAGTGATAGGAGTTACCATTGTTCCAGAAAAAATGCCGATAAAAATATGCACTCTTGTTCGGGGCCGCGGTATAATAAATTACATACAATTAAAATTTTACTTGATTTTTTCCGAAATTTTTGAGAAAATAAAAAGATTGAACAAAAATAAGTTACAATAAACCGTTAAAAAACGGAACTAAAAAAGATTGGAGGATGGAATGGGTAACATTTCAATGAAGGGGCTGCTGGAAGCAGGTGTTCATTTTGGTCACCAAACCAGTCAGTGGAATCCGAAAATGTCAAAATATATTTTCGGGCAGAGAAACAAGGTTCATATTATAGACCTTGCCAAAACGGTAAAAGAACTTCGCAAAGTGCACAAGTTCGTCAGAGATATTTCCGCGGAAGGCAAGTCTGTATTGTTTGTGGGGACAAAACATCAGGCAAGGGATATAATTAAAAGGGAAGCGGAAAGATGCGGCGCTCCGTATGTTATGACAAGGTGGTTGGGCGGGTGTCTTACAAACTTCGAAACCGTGAAAAAACGGGTTGAACGTCTGAAAGAACTTGAAAAAATGAAGAATGACGGCGTAATGGATAAACTGCCCAAAAAAGAGGTTTCTCGGCTGACCAAGGAATTAAAAAAACTTGAGATGATGCTTTCAGGTATAAAAAACATGCCTATTCTCCCGGGTGCTCTGTTTATTATAGATCCGGTTACTGAGAAAACAGCTGTAAATGAAGCCCGCAGAATGAAAATACCGGTAACCGCGCTGTGCGATACCAATAGCGATCCTGCGGTTGTTACATACAGTATACCCGGCAATGACGATGCCATAAAATCGTTGAATCTGCTTATAACGGTTATTGCCGACGCAGTTATAGAGGGCAAAGCAGCGTTTAAAACCGCTGCCGAAACAAAAGAGACCGACTCCGCCGCAAATAAACCCGCAACGGAAGAAACTGCTCCAAAGCAGGATAATGCGGCTTGAAAATTTAAAGATGGAGAATGATAATGAATATAACAAGTGAAATGGTTACGTGCCTGAGAGAAAAGACAGGATGCGGAATAATGGATTGCAAGCAGGCATTGGTGGAAACTGCCGGCGACGAAGAAAAGGCTATAGCGAAATTGCGCGAAAAGGGTATTGCCACAGCTTTGAAAAAAGCCGTAAGGACTACCAAAGAGGGTATTATATTTTCATATATACATGCCGGCGGCAAACTTGGAGTTATGCTGGAACTTAACTGCGAGACGGATTTTGTCGCCAAGACGCAGCAATTCCAGGATCTTGGAAAAGAAATCGCTATGCAGATAGCCGCCATGTCTCCCGTTTATGTTGACAAATCAGAGGTGAATTCCGCTGAACTTGAAAAAGAAAAAGAAATACTGAAATCCCAGGCGTTAAAAGAGGGGAAACCGGAAAAGATACTGGATAAAATTATAGCCGGAAGGCTTGACAAATATTACGAGAGGATATGCCTTCTGGAGCAGCCTTATGTTAGAGAAGCGTCCGGCAAGGTAAAGATAAAGGACGTAATAACTGAAGCGATAGCGAAAATGGGGGAGAATATCTCCGTGAAAAGATTTGCCAGATTCAAAATCGGCGAAGAATAATTTCTTGGAGGCGAGTTGCCGCGGGATATCGATTTAGAATGTATAAAAAGATTATACTGAAACTTTCCGGAGAGTCATTAGGCAAACAAGGGCAAGGCATAAGTTTTAAAGATGTCGACAGGATAATTGCAGAGATAAAGCCTCTTGCCGGGAAAGGTATTTCATTAGGGATAATTGTGGGCGGAGGCAATATATGGCGCGGCTCCGAGCACGGCGGCAATCTTATTAAAAGTACGGACTCTGATTATGTCGGCATGACGGCCACTCTTATAAACGGACTTGTTCTTCGATCAAGATTTGCGAAACATAAAATATCCGCAGCGTTGTTTTCCTCTTTTCCCGTAGGTAATTATATAGAACAGTTTACTCTGGAAAAAGTGGCGGCCGCATGGAAGGATAAGAAGATTGTAATTATGGTCGGAGGAACAGGCCGCCCTCATTTTACCACGGATACCGGAGCCGCTGTGTTTGCGGTTGAAACATCTTCCGAAGTTGTTTTAAAAGCCACGGATGTTGACGGCGTTTACGACAAAGACCCCAATAAAGATGCCACAGCGCGACTGATAAAAAGGATTTCATTTGACGAAGTCATCAAAAGAAATCTGAAGGTTATGGATATGTCTGCGTTTTCTATATGCAGACATCACGGAATAAAAATAGTAGTTTTCAACTTTAATAAAAAAGGAAATATTTTACGCGCCGCTTCCGGTTTGTCCGTCGGATCTTTAATTTTGTAATGGGAGGATTTATGTCTAATCAGATAGTGTTACAAAGCGAAGAGAAGATGAAAAAGATTATTGAGCATCTGAAAACTGATTTTGCCACGGTGAGAACAGGCCGTGCCACTCCCGCGGTTCTTAATGCTGTGAAGGTTCCCTATTACGGCTCCGAAGTCCCTGTAAATCAGGTGGGAAATATATCTGTGCCTGAACCCAGATTGATAGTTATAACCCCATGGGACAAATCCATACTTCGGGAATTGGAAAAGGCCATTCTTAAAGCGGATATAGGAATAACGCCTCAGAATGACGGCAATGTTATACGGCTTCCAATACCTTCGCTTACGGAAGACAGACGCAAAGATATTATTAAAAGCATAGCCCGTGTAACTGAAACCCACAGAGTGTTTATAAGAAACGAACGCAGGGATGCCCTTGAAACCGTTAAAAAGATGTTTGACGACAAAAAAGTAAATGAAGACGAGAAATTTAAGATACAAGGTGAACTTCAGAAACTTACCGACGAGTATATAAGAAGAGTAGATGATTTATACACTCACAAAGAAAAAGAAATAATGGAAATATAAGCAGTGCTTTCTATGGATTTACCTAAACACATAGCTATAATTATGGACGGGAACGGCCGCTGGGCAAAAAAAAAAGGGCTTGGCCGTATATTCGGGCATAGGGCAGGAATAGAATCAGTCAGAGATATAATACGCGCAGCGAATGAAATCGGTATTTCAGTTCTTACGCTTTTCGCTTTTTCTACCGAAAATTGGAATCGCCCGGAAAGCGAAATCAGGGAATTGTTCGGAATACTGAAATATTTTTTGAAAAAAGAATTAAATGAAATAAAAAAAAACGGCATTGTCCTTAGAATACTCGGCAATATTTCAGGACTTCCGTCTGATGTAAGAAGCGAAGTCGCCAGAGCGGAGAATGACACCAGGAATAACACGGGTATGATTCTGAATGTCGCTTTGAATTACGGCGGCAGGCAGGAAATAATACAAGCTGTGAACAGGATTGTCTCCTCTGGAGTTAAATCCGTGGATGAAACGGAGTTTGAACGGTATCTTTATACCGGCGCAATCCCTTCTCCTGATCTGCTGATAAGGACTTCCGGAGAATACAGAATTTCAAATTTTCTTCTCTGGCAAATAGCATATACTGAACTGTATTTTACGGATGTGCTTTGGCCGGATTTCAGAAAAGAACATCTTCTTGAAGCGATTGCCGAATATCAAAAAAGAGAACGAAGATTTGGAGGTTTATAATATCATGCTCGGTAGAATTTTAGTGGCTTTGCTGCTAATACCTGTTGTTTTTTTTATCGTTTATGTGGGATACATTCCTTTTCTTGTATTTATATGTCTTATCTGTCTGCTCGGGGCGTACGAGTTCTGGGAACTTGTTTCCGGCATGGGCTTTGTTCCGCGAAAGACAGCAGGCAGCATTTTCGTTTTTTTGGTGATTATTTCCATCTTCTTTAATAATATGGGTATAGCTTCCGTATTATCCAATGAGACCACAGGGATGTTGATGTCCCTGGCTTTTATTTTTATTCTTTCCTACGAGGTTATTAAACAGGATCTTTCAGTAGCTCTGCCCTCTTTGTCAGTAACGGCTTTCGGAATTATATATACCGGTTTTTTGCCCGGACATTTTCTTCTGTTGAGAGATTTAAAACCCGGCGGATTCGCCTACACAATATTAATGCTTGCTGTGGTGTGGGCAGCGGATTCTGCCGCTTATTTTATAGGAACTGCCTACGGAAAACACCGCCTTTCGAAAATAAGTCCAAAAAAATCAGTGGAAGGGTCAATCGCGTCTGTAATCGCTTCAGTATTGGTTATTCTCGCGGCAAAAAAGTTTTTCATAAAGGAATTTACTTATAACGATGTTTTTATTCTTGGAATTTTATCCAGCATTTTTGCCCAATTCGGAGATTTGGCGGAGTCTCTTATCAAACGTTCCGCAGGAGTAAAAGATTCATCTGCTCTATTGGGAAATCACGGCGGCATTCTGGACAAATTAGACAGTTTCATTTTCGCAGTGCCTTTATTTTACTATTACATTAAGTTCGGCGTTATTAAATAAATGACAAAAATAGCAATTCTCGGTTCAACCGGTTCCATCGGCACAACTGCCTTGCGGGTTATTTCAAGATTAAAAGATTTTCAGATAACCGCTCTTTCCGCCAACGGGAATATTCCGCTTCTCAACAGGCAGGCGTTAAAATTCAAACCGAAAAAGATTGCTGTAGGACAGAAACAGATTGAAGACATTTCTTTGATACAAGACGCGGATATAGTTCTTATCGCAGTTGTAGGATTTGCCGGCTTAAAACCCCTTATAAATGCCATTAAACTTAAAAAACGGATCGCTTTGGCAAATAAAGAATCTCTGATAGTTGCCGGTGATCTTATAAACAGGATGTTAAAAAAGTACAATGCCGGCATTATTCCTGTTGACAGCGAGCATTCCGCGATCCGGCAATGCCTTGAAGGAAAAAACATCCGCGAAGTTTCAAACATAATATTAACTGCATCAGGCGGCGCTTTGCGCAAGCATACGGTAAAGGAATTACAAAAGGTTCGGGTGGCTGATGTGCTTAATCATCCGACCTGGAAAATGGGTAAAAAGATCACAGTTGATTCCGCTACTTTGATAAATAAAGGATTTGAAGTAATAGAGGCGCATTATCTATTCGGTATACCGTATGAAAAGATAAAGGTGGTTATTCATCCTCAGTCATTGGTCCACGGCGCGGTTGAATTTATCGACGGAACCATTATCGCTCAGATGGGAATAACAGATATGGCTATCCCGATACAATACGCTATCACTCATCCGAAGAAATTTCCGCCTATTACAAAAAAATTGGATTTGGCAAGTGCTGGCAAAATTGAGTTTTTGCGTCCGGATATGAGAAAATTTCCGTGTTTCGCTCTGGCTATGCAAGCTGCCAGAGAGTCAGGAAGTATGCCCGTGGTGTTGAATGCCGCCAATGAAGTCGCTGTTAAAAAATTTCTTGACGGTAAAATTAATTTTATGAAAATTCCGCGTTTGATAGAAACAGTTATGAAAAGACATAAAACCGTTAAAAATCCCGATATGGATGATATCTTCAGATTAGACGCCGAAACAAGACGATATGCCGAAGAGATTAATTGATCCGCAATTATATAAAATATTTTAAAGATATGCAATATTTCAGAAAAGAAAATGCCGGCTGCGGAATCAGGCATTAAAATTTTACTTTTACAAACAGACACAGAAAAAGTTATTGAAAGGGAGGAACATGATTATTTTACAAGTGATTGCCGTTGCCGTAATGTTTGGTTTTGTGATGTTTATACATGAACTCGGGCATTTTTTGATTGCTAAAAAAATGAAGGTTAAAGTTTTGGATTTTTCTCTGGGTTTCGGGCCGGAAATAATCGGTCTGACGAAAGGAGATACCAGATATTCCATCAGGCCGATACTTTTCGGAGCGTTCGTGAATATGGCTGGCGATGATCTTGATAAGGCCACCGGAAACGAGGACGAATTTTTATCGCAGGCATGGTACAAAAAATTCTTAATCGTTTTGGCCGGTCCTGTTATGAATTATATTTCCGCTTTCATATTGTTTTTTATGATTATAATATTTTGGGGAGTTCAATATCAGAGACCTGTGGTAAAATATGTGGAGAAGAATATGCCGGCGTATTCTGCCGGTATGCTTTCCGGAGACGAGATAACCGCGGTAAACGGACAAATTATAAAAGACGCGCGCATCATTTCAAAGGTTGTTAAGGAATCAGCAGATAAAAAAATAACGCTTGCAATCAAACGAGGCGCAGAATTTTTGGATATTGACATAGTTCCCGTAATGGATAAGAAACTTAAACAGTCAAGAATCGGTATCATTTACGATATTGCTGCGCAACCTATTACCGTAAAAGTCGGATTTAAAGAGGCTTTGTCTGAAACATTGAAAAATATCTGGTACTGGACTGTAACTCCGTTGAAATATCTTTATTCAAAAGTTATCCTTATGGAAGCTCCGTCTGAGATGTCCGGACCGATAGGCATTATGCAGGCGGCTTTTGTTACTGCGAAATACGGGTTCAAGATATTTTTAAATTTTATAGCTATTGTTTCCGTGGCTCTCGGATTTTTTAATCTGCTGCCCATTCCGCTTGTGGACGGAGGGCATATGTTCTTTTTTCTTATGGAAGGGATTACCAAGAAAAGATTAAATAAAAAATTTATGCAATTCGCCAATTCACTCGGGTTTGCGTTTTTAATAACAATTGCGGTTTATGCCACGTACAGGGATATAGTTCGCACTACCAGCGGTTTTTGGAAACAGACTGAACAGGTCAAGTGAGCGATAAGTCATTTCAGCCGTCTATTCTTGCTATTGTTGAATACGGTTATTGGTATGTGGGCAAATGACATTGAAATTATCACATGAAATTAATAATGTTATATTGATATTTCTCGCTGTTTGCGGCGTGGCAGTGCTTATTTATATTCTTCAGCATCAAAGAAAAATAGTTTTTGGCGCGCGGCATATTAAATGGCCGTTCCGCCGCCGCAAGGGCAAAAAGTATAAAAAAAAGTCGGGAACAAAAAGCAAGTGGACAAAAAGCAACAAGAAATTATGAAATTTTTAGTCAGCGCGAATTATTTCAAGCGGGCTATTTCAAATAATCATTAATATCTTATGAAAAAAACAATTAAAACAAAAAGAATAAAAATAGGAAATATTTATATAGGCGGTGGAGAACCTGTCAGGATTCAGTCTATGACAAAGACAGATACGCGCGACTGGCGAGCCACATATAAACAGATTAATAGTTTGACTGCTATAGGATGTGAAATTATACGCGTAGCAGTGCCTGATATGGAAGCAGCGAAATCAATCTCCAAGATAAAATCAAAAATAAAAATTCCTCTTGTTGCGGACATACATTTTGACTGGAGGCTGGCTGTGGAATCTATAAATCGCGGCGCAGACAAAATACGAATAAACCCGGGGAATATCGGCTCAAAAGATAATATTAAAAATATTGTTGCTGCAGCGAAAAGAAAACGAATTCCGATAAGAATAGGAGTTAATGCTGGGTCATTAAAAATACTTAAGGAGTCTGATAACTGGTTACATATGTCGTCTCAAAAGCGCGCACGGCATATGGTAGATGAACTGCTTGAGTATATAAAAATTTTTGAGGATTTGAATTTTTGCGATCTTGTTGTGTCTTTAAAAGCGAATGATGTTAATACTACAATTTTGGCTAATAGATTTTATTTAAGATACCGTAATTATCCAGTACATCTTGGTGTTACAGAGGCAGGCGCCGCGTTTTCCGGAGTAATAAAAACTTCAATGGCTTTCGGGATTCTCCTCAGCGAAGGAATAGGAGACACTATCAGGGTGTCCTTGACTGCCAATCCTTGTGAAGAAATAAGAGCCGGCTGGGAGATAATGAAGTCTCTCGGATTGAGAAATAGAGGCATAGAGATTGTTTCATGCCCCACATGCGGGCGTTGCGAAACTGATTTAATAAAAATTGTAAATAGTCTGGAAAGTAAACTTAATAGTATAGCGGAATTACAGAACTGTTCTCCGATAAAAGTTGCGGTTATGGGGTGCGCGGTAAACGGGCCGGGAGAAGCGCGCGACGCGGATATAGGAATAGCCGGAGGAAAGGAATGCGGGCTGCTGTTCAGGAAAGGGGAAATCGTAAAAAAGATTCCACAGCGGAAATACTGCGAAGAGATTTTAAAGGAAATAAAAAATGTTCAGAAAAAAATTTAAAAACATTCATTTTATAGGCATAGGCGGCAGCGGTATGTCGGGTATAGCGGAAGTTTTGCTGAATCTGGACTTCAATGTCACAGGTTCTGATAAGAAGGAAACGGATGTTACCGAGCGATTGAGAAACCTCGGCGCGGACATTTCACTCGGTCACGATGAAAAAAATATAGATATTTTCAATCCGGATGTCGTAGTAACTTCCACTGCGATAGATAAAAGAAATCCGGAGGTGATTGCCGCGCAGTTGAGGAAAATTCCTGTTATACCGCGCGCAGAGATGCTGGCAGAATTGATGCGGCTGAAGTATTCTATAGCTATTGCGGGCTGCCATGGTAAAACAACAACCACGTCTATGGTGTCGCTTATTCTTGCTTCTTACGGGTTAGATCCCACTGTGGTTATAGGAGGAAGGTTCAATAATTTCGGTACAGGCGCCAAACTCGGAAAAGGCGAATACCTGGTTGCCGAAGCAGACGAGTCAGACGGTTCTTTTTTAAAGTTGTATCCGACATTCGCGATTGTGACCAATATAGACAATGATCATCTGGATCATTATGGCAATATTGAAAACATAAAAAATGCTTTTATACAGTTTGTAAACAAAATTCCGTTTTACGGTTATGCTGTCCTGTGCAACGAGAATGAACTTTTAACAGCGGTATTGCCTCATATAAAAAGAAGATATTTTACTTACGGATTTCGGGAGTCGGCAGATTACAGGGCTGTCAATATCCAAACTACGAAATTCGGGAATCAGTTTGATGTTCTTCACAGAGATAAAATTTTAGGGCGGGTTGACCTGCGCACTCCGGGCAAGCACAATGTTCTGAACTCTCTGGCGAGCATAGTTTGCTGTCTGGAACTTGAAATACCGTTTGAGGCTATTTCTGCGGCATTGTCTGAGTTCGGCGGAATAGGCCGCAGACTTGAAAAACGCGGTGAATATAAAAATGTGGTTTTTATTGATGATTACGGGCATCATCCTACCGAGATAAACGCTACTCTTGAGGCTATTAGATCTATTTATCCGGGAAGGAGAATATATGTCCTATTTCAGCCTCACAGATACACAAGAACTGCATTATTGACCAAACAATTCGGATACGCATTTTCTAACGCGGATGTTATTAAGATACTTGATATTTATGCGGCAAGCGAACAGCCTATAGAGGGGGTTTCTTCGGAATTGATAATCAATGCCGTAAAAAAATCGGATTCAAGGAATATCTCGAAGTTTGAGAGCGTAGAAAAGACCGCGGCGGAATTGCTGGATGGAGATATAGTAGTAACTCTGGGCGCGGGCGACATCTGGAAAAAGGCGGACAGTATACTTTCGGTATTAAAAGATGTTAAATCTTTCTGAAATATCAAAAAATATTAAAGGAAGCATAGCGGAAAAAGAGCTTCTCTCCCGGCATACCACATATAGAATCGGCGGTCCGTGCGATTTGTTTGTTGAGGTTGTTTCGCTGAATGAATTGCGATATCTGTTGTCGGTTTGCGCAACAGAAAACCTGGATTTCCATATTATCGGCCGCGGATCTAATATCCTTGTCGGAGACGAAGGAATAAAAGGAATTGTCATTCATCTCTCGGGAGAATTTTCAGAGGTGTCTTTTCCGGGTGGCAGCAGTGTTATAGCCGGCGCCGGGTGTTCCCTCGGAGCTTTGATAATGAAATGCGCGTCGCGTGGCCTTGGGGGTATTGAATTTTTAATGGGTATTCCCGGCAGCGTCGGCGGTGCAGCTGTGATGAACGCAGGCACGCGGAATGGATGTTTTAAAGACGCGGTTAAAGCAGTCACTTTAATGGATTATTCCGGAAAGATTACGCGGATACCGGTTTCGGAAATTAGTTTCGGATATAGAAAGGCGGATTTCTCTGCCAATACTATAGTTGTTTCATCAGAGTTTTATTTGAAAAAAGAAGAAAAAAATGTTATAATAAAAAAATTGCGCGAGGCCGCGGTATTAAGGCGCGCGTCACAACCTGCCGGCTGTATGAACGCCGGGTGCGTGTTCCGGAATCCCGACGGAGATTATGCAGGCCGTTTAATTGAAACCGCGGGTCTGAAAAAATTAAAAATCGGCAGCGCGGAAGTTTCCGCCGTGCATGCGAATTTTATAAACAATACAGGCAGCGCTTCCGCAGAGGACGTTTTGGATGTGATACGCAAGGTAAAAGGCATCGTCGCGGCAAAATTCGGCAGGAAACTGGATCTCGAGATAAAAATATGGGGCCGCGTAAAAAGGGAAATTTAGTTTGGATGACAAATATTATTAAAAAAGTAGGTGTGATTTACGGTGGAAAATCTGCTGAACGCGAGGTATCCATCAATACGGGAAAAGCTGTGGCTGCCGCTCTGAAATCGGAGAATTACAATGTGGTAATGCTGGATTCCGCTGAAGAAAAATTTGTCAATAATGTTCTGGCAAGCCGGATAGATATGGCGTTTTTATCTCTTCATGGCGGCTACGGTGAAAACGGCACGATACAGGGCTTTTTTGAAATTCTCGGAATACCGTATACAGGTTCCGGAGTCACTGCCTCCTCGCTTGCTATGAATAAAAAATTCACAAAAAATATTTTTTCTGCTGCAGGCATAAATACTCCGCGCTGGCTTATTGTGAATGCCGAAAACAAACATTTCGTTACCGAAATATTCGATTTTCCCGCTGTGGTCAAACCCGTATCACAAGGTTCTGCTATCGGAGTAAGCATTGTTCGCAAGGAAAAGGATTGCGCAAAAGCTATTGATGAAGCGATGCTTCACGGAGACGAAGTAATTGTGGAAGAATATATAGAAGGCACTGAGATTACAGTCGCGATGTTAGGCGAAAAACCTCTCACACCCATACAGATTATCCCGAAAAATAAATTTTACGATTATTATTCCAAATACGCAGCCGGAGGTTCCGAGCATATTATCCCTCCGCGTCTTTCCCAGGGAATAATAAAAAATGCGAAGGCATTGGCTCTCCGCGCGCATCATGCTCTCGGCTGCCGCGTGTTTTCCCGTGTTGACATTATTGTAGATAAAAAAAATAAATTGCATGTTTTGGAAGTTAACACTCTCCCGGGAATGACTGCTACGTCGCTTTATCCGGACGCGGCAAAATTTGACGGTTGGGAATTCGGAAGTTTACTTAAAGAAATAATTCGTTTGTCGATGAATTGATTTTGCCGAATCCGGTTTCATAATGAAAAGATATAAAGTAAAAGAACGATTAAAGACCAAAATAGTTAAAGAGAGACGTAGAAGAAAAATAGTTTTAGCAGTAACCGGTATTCTTGGCATTCTTGCGGTTTGCGGGTTGTTGTTTCGTAAGGTTTCGCATACTCTTATGACTTCTAAGTTTTTTGAAGTGAAGACTACCGATATTACAGGCGCGTGTATAACGGAACCTGAACTTATACGGCAATACCTGAATTTTAACGGAAAAAATATATTTTGTCTTGAACTCGGAAAGAGCCGCAATCTTGTAATAAACAGGTTTGCGAGCATTAAAAACGCGAACATAAGAAGACGCCTGCCGTTTTCAATAAGCATATATATTGAAGAGCGAGTTCCTATAGCGGAAATGAACATAGATGTCGCTCGTGTAGGTATTGACCAGGATTGTGTATCTTTTTCATTGCCGGACAGTTATGAGCATTTGCCGGTTCTGCCGGCAAATTTATCGGATAAGAACAGAGACCTCTGTGTTTCTTTTCTGAACGGCATATACGAATTGCCAATATACAGGAATATAGAATCCGTTAATATTCGGGTATCCGGCGGGCTTGAATTTACGTTGAAATCCGGCGGGCTGGTTTTATTCGGAGGAATTGAAAATGTTGAATATAAATTGTCATATCTGGAACAGATAATAGCGGATATGGGATACAAGAAAAAAGAGATTGAGTATATAGATATGAAAGATTTTTGTTCTGAATACAAGGAAGCCGTTGTTATGCCGAAATCGAAGGACCGTATTTAGAGATGAATTTTGGGGTGTGAAAATGTCAAAGAATGAAATTCTGGTCGGTTTGGATGTTGGCTCGTCAAAGGTTGCTTGCGCTATAGCCAAAAAGGGAAGTTCTGAATTACCGGAAATAATAGGTTTATCCCGTGTCCCGTGCCATGAAGGTATGAATCGGGGAGTTGTAAAGAATATGGAAGCCGCTTCTTTAGCAGTAGCACAGGCAATTGAACAAGCGGAAGAAAAGGCTGACGAAAGAGTGTCTTCTGTGATTGTGTCTATAAAAGGAGACCATATAGAATCCGTAAATAAATCCGGAGAAATAAACATATCCCGTCCGGACACTGAAATTACCGACGAGGATATAAGAAGAGTTGTGGATGCCACCAAATCCATACATATTCCCACGGACAGGGAAATTATTCAAACTGTGTTAAAAGATTTTAGCGTGGACGGACAAAAAGAAATTACAAATCCTTGCGGTATGGAAGGGACGCATCTCGCGGTTAATGTTCATCTCGTCATAGGACTTACTTCTAAAATAAATAATCTTATAAAGTGCATAAGCAATGCTGGCGCCGAAACTTCCAAGATGATATCCAGCGTTCTTGCAGCGGGAGAGGTTAGTATTTCTAAAGATGAAAAACAAATCGGATGCGTGCTGATAGATATGGGCGCCCAGACGACGGATGTGGCGGTTTATTTTAATGGACATATACAGGGAATCGAAGAGATTCCTTTGGGCGGAGATGATATAACAAAAGATGTGGCGCATGGTCTGGGCTCCTCTCTTTCCGTAGCGCGTGATGTAAAAGAAAAATACGGTTCCGCAGTAACCTCGTTGATTGAACCCAAGGAAGAGGTAACATATTTGAATGTCGACGGAAGAACGCAAAAAACGGTTATGCGTAAAACATTGACTGATTACATAGGTCCACGTGTAGACGAAATACTTAAAGCTGTGAACGACAAAATATCGTCAATCAAACAGAATAAAAAAATGCTTTCTTCAGGCATAATCATCACAGGCGGCGGCAGCCAGCTGCGCGGAATGAAAGAGGCCTGCGAGGCGGTTATAAAATTGCCTGCGAGAATAGGCATTCCGCAAGAAAGATTTACCGGCACTATACCCGGTATAACTGATCCCTCTTTTACTGCTGCTATAGGTCTTGTAGTTTATCGCGATATGTTCGACAGCGAAAATCTGACTTCTAAAAAATTCGGCAAAAGCGATATGGGAAAAAAGGTAATAGATGTATTAAAAAAATATTTTGAGTGAAAATTTATGTCATTTACAATACTTGATTCAAATAAACTTGCAGTTGCCAATATCAAAGTTATCGGTGTCGGCGGCGGTGGCGGCAATGCTGTAAATAGGATGATAATTTCCGGTGTTAAAGGCGTGAGTTTTATTTCTGCAAACACTGATTCCGACGCGCTTAAGAAATCTCTCGCTGTTCAGAAAATACAGTTAGGTCCGAAACTGACCCGTGGAATGGGTTCAGGAGCTCATCCTGATATAGGTTGTCACGCCGCGGAAGAAAGCATCCCCATAATAAGACAGTTGCTCCAAGGCACGGATATGCTTTTTATTACAGCGGGTATGGGCGGAGGTACAGGCACTGGCGGTGCTCCTGTAGTGGCAAAAGTCGCCAAAGAAATGAATATATTGACAATCGGAGTTGTGACAAAACCGTTTATGTGGGAAGGCGAAGCGAAAATGACGGTTGCCGAAGAAGGTATCAAAAAACTTGGAGAGTACGCGGACGCTGTTATAGAAATTGCCAATCAGAGATTATTTGATTTAATAGATAAAGACACTCCTGCAGAAAAAATATTCGGGCTCCCAGACGATGTGTTGAAATGCGCGGTTCAATCTATATCGGATATAATAAATAAAACAGGCACGATAAATGTGGATTTTCAGGATGTAAAAACCATTTTAAAATCTTCTGGCAAGGCAATTTTAGGTTTCAGCGAGGCATCTGGAGACGACAGAGTGCTTCAGGCGATTAAAAAAGCTGTGGAGCATCCGCTTCTTAACAATCAGTCCATTGCAGGAGCTAAAGGTGTTCTCGTTAATATTACCGGGAGCAAGGATGATTTGAAAATGTCGGAAATAGGCGATGTTATGGAGACGATACACAAGGAAACTTCTCCGGGCGCCAGGATTATATACGGCCAGGCATTTGAGGATGATTTAGCAGGGAAGATTAAAATTACCATAATAGCGACCGGTTTTACCGGCATTGTGGAAAAAGCAGTTGATAATTCGTCGCAGGAAGAAGTGAATAAGGAAGATTTGTCCATTCCTGCTTGGATGAGAAAAGAGAAAAAAAGTAAAAGGTTCTGGGAGGGATAAATGGTTGAAGCCATTACCGGTTTGCTGAAAATATGCGTGGAGAAAAAAGCTTCTGATATACATATTAAAACCGACGCTAATCCTGTAGCGCGGATAGACGGCCGGCTTGAGACAATAAAGGAATATCTTTTTTCCGCGGCGGATATGGATAAAATCGTGTTTTCTCTCACGAACAAGCGGCAACAGGAACAGTTTGAAAAAAAAGGCGAGTGCGATATGTCTTATTCAGTTGCAGGCATAGGAAGATTTAGAGGCAACATTTATAGGCAACGCGGCGTGATAGCTGTAGTGTTCAGGTATGTTCCCGGAGATATACCTGAATTTACTATGTTGAATCTTCCTCAGGCGATAGAAAAGATTGCGAGCAATCAACGCGGGCTTGTTCTTGTAACGGGCACTACGGGAAGCGGAAAATCAACAACTCTTGCAGCGATGATAAATCATATAAATTCAACCCGCGGAGATAGCATTATAACTATTGAAGATCCGATAGAATTTGTGCATAAGGACAAATTGTCTATCATATCGCAACGGGAGATCGGAACAGATACGGATTCTTTCGCTTCAGCACTGAAAAATGTTGTAAGGCAGGACCCTGATGTTATTTTGATAGGAGAGATGAGAGATACCGAAACAATGGCAGCCGCGATTACCGCTGCCCAGACGGGACATCTTGTTTTTTCCACGGTGCACACTATTAGCGCCGTTCAAACGATAAACAGAATCGTGGATATGTTTCCGGTGCATCACCAGAATCAGATACGATTGCAGCTTGCCGATACTCTCAAAGGAGTTATTTCGCAGAGGTTGCTGCCTAAAATTTCCGGCGGCCGCGTGCCTGCAGTTGAAATTCTTGTGGCTACAGAATATGTTAAAAAGTGTATAGAGCAGAATACCATGAACGAGATACTTCAAGCCATGAAACAAGGTGCGTATTACGGGATGCAGACTTTTGACCAGGCGCTTTTGAATTTATACAATTCAGGAATGATAACAATTGACGATGCTCTGTCCGCTGCCACTAATCCGGAAGAGGTTATGATGAATATAAGGGGCATATCTTCTGATAGCGGAGCAATGGTTTGATGTGGCGTTATAATGCCGGAATATATGTTGATGAATCACTTGAAAAATATGGGATTTTCGCTTTTACGACAACTGCTGTTTTAGGCGATATGAAAGATGCTTCAGTTATGCGAAAATTCCTTCTTTCGGTCGGAATTGAAAATTTTGTTTGCGGAGAACAAACCCACAGCACCAATTTCTGCATAGTGTCCAAAACAGATTCAAACAAAAGATTTTGTAATACCGACGGATATATTACAACGGATAAGAATGTTGCCCTATGCGTTTTTACCGCAGATTGCATGCCTGTGTTTGTTTATGACCGCGATAATGCGGTTATCGGGGTTTTTCATATCGGCCGCGTAGCCGCGGAAAAATTGTTTTTGGCAGATGTTTTGGAAGCATTTTATGAAAGATACGGTTCGTTGGCGAAAAATATTTCGATTTCAGTAGGCCCGCACATTAAGAAATGCTGTTATGAAATCGATCTTTTTTCAATGTTGAAAGAGCAGGCTTTTTTAAAAGGAATAAAAGATATAAGATCTTTTCGGCTTTGCACTCATTGTGAAAAATTTTTTTCGTACAGGAAAAACAAAACTGCCGCAAGAATGGTTTCCTGTATGATTATGAGGTAGATTATGATAAAAGAACTCAGAAAGAAGATTGATGCCATAGACAGGAATATCCTGACGCTTCTTAACGATAGGATGAAACTCTCCGCGGAAATAGGCAAAATAAAACGCGCCACAAGTTCGCAGATTTTTGTTCCTGTTAGAGAAAAAGAAATAATATCCAATATATTAAAATTCAATAATAATATGATACCGAACGAAGCATTGGTGGAGATTTATAAAGAAATAATGAATGCCTCCCGGCTATTACAAAAGAAATTCAAGGTGGCTTATTTCGGGCCGGAGGCTACTTTCACGCATCTTGCGGCAATAAAAGTTTTCGGCAGGAATGTGGACTACATGTCCGCGGATTCTATAAAAGATGTTTTTTGCGAAGTGGATAAATCCCGCGCGGATTACGGGGTCGTTCCGGTAGAAAATTCCACTGAAGGAGTGATAAATCATACTCTTGATATGTTTATTGATTCAGATAACAAGATCGTTTCAGAAATTTTTCTGGAAGTTTCGCATTGTCTTCTTTCAAAAGAAAAATCTTTAAAATCCGTGCGGAAAATTTATTCGCATTTGCAGCCTATAGCGCAGACAAGAATGTGGATTGAGAAGAATCTTAAATCAGCGCAGGTGGTTGAAACGGTTTCTACTGCCGTAGCCGCAAGAAAGGCGGCTGTGGAAAAGGGAACTGCCGCGATAGCTTCAAGCTTTGCCGGAGAAATGTACGGGCTGAATATACTCGCGCGGAACATAGAAGATTGCAGAAATAATTTTACCAGATTTCTTGTCATCGGAAAGCATGATTCCCCGCCCTCGGGAAGCGACAAAACTTCGATAATGTTTTCAGTCAAAGACCGCATAGGAGTTTTGCATGACGCCCTTCTTCCGTTCAAAAAATACGGGATCAATCTTACAAAAATAGAGTCCAGGCCTACAAAAAAAAGGGCGTGGGAATATATATTTTTCGTCGATCTCAAAGGTCATAAGGATCAAAAGGATGTTAAATCAGCGATCCGGCAGCTTTCAAAAAGTTGTATGTCGCTGAAAATACTTGGTTCCTATCCTGCGGATAAGTTGGGGTATTAATGAGAGGAGAAAAAATGATTTTAGCGAGAAAAAATATTAAAAAATTTCAGCCATATGTTCCAGGAAAACCTATGGAAGAAGTTAAAAGAGAATATAAAATTAAAACAGTAATAAAACTGGCGTCTAACGAAAATCCTTTAGGCCCGTCTCCGGATGCTGTAAGAGCCGCGTCAAAGATTCTTAAATATTCCCATATATATCCGGACGGATATTGTTTCGCTTTAAGAAAAAAAATCGCGGAATTATATTCCGTTTCCGGGAATCAGATAATCTTCGGTAACGGGACAGACGAAATTATAGAACTTGCCGGCAAGGCTTTTCTTAATTCTTCCGACGATATAATAGTATCTAAACACGCTTTTATAAGATATAAAATGGCAGGCGATCTTATGGGCTGCAAAGTTATCCAGATACCGATGAAAGGATATACGCACAATCTCGCAGTCATGGCGTCTGCGGTTACAAAACGGACAAAAATAGTTTTTATAACAAATCCGAACAATCCCACAGGGACATATAATTCTAAATCCGAGTTGGACAAATATTTTCGCATTTTGGCTGCCGGCGGATATGATCCTTTGACATTCATAGACGAGGCATACGCTGAATATGTTGCGGAAAAGGATTATCCCCTCGGACTTGAATATTTAAATAAAGGCCGCAGGGTTATTTTCACGAGAACATTTTCAAAGATGTACGGTTTGGCGGGATTGAGAATAGGATACGGCGTGGGGAATTCTGATATCATTGAGGATATCGAAAGGATCCGGCCTCCTTTTAACGTTTCCACAGTCGCTCAGACAGCAGCCATCGCCGCTCTTGGAGATAAAAAACATTTTCAAAGATCCAGGTCTCTCGTTATAAAACAGAAAGAGTATCTTTGTTCCGCGTTCGACCGTTTGGGATTGGAATATGTTAAAACTTCTGCGAATTTCATATTGGTTAACGTCGGGATGTCCGGGAACGATGTTTTTAAGGGACTGCTTAAAAAAGGAATAATAGTAAGACCCATGGCTGAATACGGGTATATTAATTTTATCAGAGTAACCATAGGCACTGAAGCGCAAAACAAAAAATTTATAAGAGAAATAGAACGTATCTTAAAATCTTCCTCTTAAATCAAAAATGCCGCAGGAACTGCAGTGCGGTTAAAAGATGCGTAATGCGTTTATATGAAGTGTTATAAAAATTCTTAAATAGTTTATGATTGTTAGAAATATAATTATTAGAGGTAAATTGTGAAAGTAAGTATAATAGGTGTTGGATTAATAGGCGGTTCTATTGGTTTGGCCATAAAACGATCGGGATTAAAGGATGTTTGTATTACCGGTGTCGGCAGGAATATAAAGAATTTAAAAATAGCGCAAAAACTCAAAGCAGTTGATTCGATTACTACGGATCTGCAAAAGGGAGTTTCTTCCGCGGATGTAGTTTTCGTGTGCGTGCCTTTAAGTTCCATGGTCGGAATCACGCAAAAAGTTATTATGTTTTCAAAACCAGGTGCTGTGATTACGGATGTCGGAAGCGTTAAGGGTTTTGTGGTGTCGGAAATCGAGAAATTTATTAAAAAATCCCGCATGGATGCCAGTCAAATAAGATATTTCGTCGGAGGGCATCCGATAGCCGGATCAGAAAAGACTTCCGTAAGATACTCATCATCCGATTTATTCAAAAATGCCGCAGTTATTCTAACACCTGCAAAACTTACTGATACAAAAGCGTTGAACTTGATAAAAATGATTTGGGCATCTCTTGGGGCGTTTATTAAAATAATGTCTCCTGAAAGGCATGACAGAGTCGTGGCATACACCAGTCATCTTCCGCATGTTGTTGCATTTGCTCTTGTTAAAACAGTCAATCATTTTGAGTTCTCAGGAAGCAGTTTCAGAGATACCACGCGCATAGTTTCTTCGGATCCTGAGATGTGGGCGGATATAATTTTTAACAATAGGAAGAATGTTCTTCCCGCTGTAAAGGATTTTAGAAAGATGCTTTCTGTAATAGAAAAATCCGGTTCCAGAGATGAGCTGCTGAAAATATTCAAAAAAACCAAAATGAAGAGAGATAAATTATGCTGTCGTTAAAAGGCGATGTGGATGTAGCGCCCGACAAATCCATTTCCCATAGGGCACTTATGATTGCGGCAATATCCTGCGGCACTTCAAGGATAAATAATTTGCTGCTGTCCGACGATTGTATTTCCACGCTGAAGTGTCTTGAAAAACTCAGCGTTGATATTACACAGCTTAAAGGCAGTTATGTAGTTAAAGGTTCCGGTCGCTTTCTGAAATCTGCGGTTTCTGATTTGGACGCGGGAAATTCCGGAACCACGGCGAGGATGATTTCCGGTATTCTCGCAGGGCAGAATTTTAAATCAAGAATTATCGGGGATGCTTCTCTCTCAGCCCGGCCGATGAAAAGAGTCGTTGTGCCTTTGCAAAAAATGGGTGCGCGGATTAAAACGCATAACTGGTGTTTGCCTATGGACATCTCGGGCGGCGAATTGAATGCCATACATTACGTTTCGGAAATATCTTCCGCGCAGGTCAAATCCTGCGTTCTTCTTGCAGGGCTGTTTGCCTGCGGAATCACTAAATTCAGCGAACCGGTAAAATCCCGCGACCATACGGAAAGGATGTTGAAAAATTTCGGCGCGGATATATCAGTTGAAGGGGACACTGTGTCAGTGAAAGGATGCCCGTCTCTTTCTTCTTTTGATGTCACGGTCCCCGGAGATATTTCAGCAGCTGCCTTTTTTATTGTGGGAGCGTTAATAACCCGCGGTTCAAATCTGGTAATAAAAAATGTCGGTATAAATCCGACCCGCACAGGCGTATTGAATGTATTAAAACGCATGGGCGGCAATATCGTGATAGAAAACACAAGGGTTCTTGCCGGCGAACCCGTGGCTGATATAATTGTCAGATCCTCCGATTTAAAAGCTACTGAAATTACCGGTGCGGAAGTGCCGTTTATGATAGACGAAATCCCGGTTATCGCGGTTGCTGCGACTCAAGCGATGGGAGAAACAAGGATAACAGGAGCATCTGAATTGCGGGTAAAAGAAACAGACCGGCTGAAAGCTATAACTTCGGAAATTAAAAAGATGGGCGCTGTCGCGGAAGAACTTGAAGACGGTTTAATAATAAAAGGACCTGTTAAATTAAAAGGCGCGAAAGTGGATTCGTATAAAGATCACAGGATAGCGATGTCTCTCGCTATAGCGTCTTTAATCGCCGAAGGGGATACTATTATCAAAGATAAAGATTGCGTAACAATATCTTTTCCTGATTTTTGGAAAAAGTTAAAGGAAACAGTTAAATGAAAAAAAAATATATTATTGCGATTGACGGTCCTGCAGGAGCGGGAAAATCTTCGATAGCGAAGATGGTGGCAAAAAAACTCGGGTTTGTGTATATAGACACAGGCGCTATGTATAGGGCAGTAACATGGAAAGTTTTAAACAGCGGCATAGGTTTTAACAACAAGAATAAGATTTCAGAGATGACGAAAAAAACTTCAATAGAACTTAAATACACTCCGGAAAAATTAAAAGTATATGTTGACGGTACTGATGTCACAGAATCCATAAGAAGCCAGGAAGTTACTTTAAAAACCAATATAATTTCTTCAATACAAGAGGTCAGGAATGTTTTGCGGGAAAAGCAGAGGCAGCTCGGTAAAACCGGCGGCGTAGTGATGGAAGGCAGGGATATAGGCACTTATGTTTTTCCCGCTGCGGAGTTCAAATTTTATCTTGATGCGAAACCAAGAGAAAGAGCATTGCGCAGATGGAACGAACTGAAAGCAAAAGGCAGGAATGTGGATTTGAAGGAAATAACTCTTGCTATTTACAGAAGAGATTATTGCGACAGACACAGAGGCATCAGCCCATTAAAAAAGGCGCCCGGCGCAATAGTTATTGATTCCACTAATATGACGCAAAAAGAGGTCGCTGAAAAAATATTAAAAACAGTCGGAATGCAAGCCTGATATATGATTTATAGAATCTGCTGGTTGCTCTCAAAAATAATATTTCGTTCGATTTATCTTTTGAAAATAAAGGGCATAGAAAATATTCCGGCTACCGGCGCTTTTATACTTGCCGCTAATCACAACAGTCTGGCGGATCCTCCTCTGGTAGGAAGTTGCATTAAAAGAAAAATATATTATATAGCGAAAAAGCAGTTATTCGACATTCCTGTTTTCGGCTGGATTATAAAAAAATCCAATGCCTTTCCGGTGGATAGAGAATCTGCGGACATATCCGCTTTTAAAACGGCGTTAAAAATACTTTCCGACGGCAACGGCATGCTGATTTTTCCGGAAGGAACCAGAAAAAAAACAGGTCCGCGCAAAAAACTTAAAAGAGGAGTGGCTGTGCTTGCCGCGAATACCGGCGCTCCGGTCATTCCTGTGGCGATAATAAATAATGATCTTTTACCGCGGTTATGCAGATTGCAAGTTATATTCGGGAAACCTATGCGTTTTGATCAGGGAGCCGATTACGAGCTTGTTACATCTGAAATAATGCGGGAGGTGGATATTCTAAAATCCGGAGTCACGGGATAAAGTAAATTATGAAAATAATAGTGGCAAAAAATTCGGGTTTTTGTTTCGGTGTTCGGCGCGCTATAAATCTTGCTATAAATTTATCTGAAAAAGTAGGCAGAGTATATACCATAGGTCCGATTATTCATAATCCGCAGGTTGTGGAGGAGCTTTTCAAGGACGGCATTATAGCTGCGCGGAATCATCTTACGGAAATAAAAGGGAAAAATGTCGTTATAAGAGCGCACGGAATTCCTCTCGATGTATTGAATTATTTATGCTCGAAAAAAATGAAGATTCTGGATGCCACCTGTCCATATGTCACGCGTTCCAAATCCTACGCGGAAGAACTTATGAGAGATGGATATACTGTTGCCATAATAGGGAATCCGGATCATCCGGAAATCAAATACATACATTCATACGTTCCGGGCAACAGCATAATTCTAAAATCTCCTGAGGATGTTAAAAAAATCAAGTTTCTTAAAAAGATAGGCGTAATAACCCAAACCACGCAGTCTCCTGAAAATTTTATAGAGATTACAAAAAAACTTCTTCATTGCTCCAATGAGTTTAAGATTTTCAATACCATATGTCCTGATGCCATAAAGCGGCAAAAAGAGACAGAAGAACTCTCTGCCAAGTCGGATTTAATGATAATTATAGGCGGTAAAAATTCCGCTAACACACAGCGTCTGGCTGTAATTTCAAGAAAAAAATTGTCAGAAACGCATCATATAGAGACAGCGGGTGAGCTGAAAAAACACTGGTTCAGAGGTGTAAAAACCGTGGGAATAGTTACGGGCGCTTCCACTCCTGATAAAAGCATTAAAGATGTGGTTGATACATTAAAAAAATTTGGCTTGCAATAATTGGCGGAATATGTTAAAATTAAAAATTACGGCATAAATTGACGCAACAATAAATTTGCCTTTCACGTTGGAAAGTTTCCAAAATGTCGTCGGGGCATGAAAAAAGTTGTATGAATCGGTAATGCCGAGTAAAAAGTGGAGGTTGTATGGAAGAGATGTTGATGGAAAATATGCCTGACTTGCCTGAATTAAAAGCCGGGCAGATAATAAAGTCTAAAGTAGTGGCAGTAAGCGGCGACAGAGTTCTTGTGGATTTGGGATTAAAAAGGGATGGCATTTTGCCTGTAACAGAATTTGCTGAAATTCCCAAGGTGGGAACAGAAATTGATATTTACATTAATCATATAAATCCCCGCGACGGATTTCCGAGTATTTCTCATTCCAAAGCGAAAGATGTTTCAACGTGGAATGATCTTGCGGAGTGCCAGAAGAGCGGCAAGACGATAACAGGAAAGATAAGCAAGCGTATAAAGGGCGGTTTTGAGGTTGACATAGGCGTTACAGCGTTTCTTCCGGGATCGCATCTTTCAAAAGAATATCTGCAAAATCCCGAGGGTAAATCAGTTGAATTAAAAATAACCGAATGCAATAGAAAAAATAAAAATGTTGTTGTTTCCAATAAAGTTGTGGAAAACGAAAAACGGGAGCTTCAAAAGAAGAAATTTTTTGAAACTATTAAGGAAGGCGACATTGTTACCGGCAAAATATCTTCCATTACTGAGTTCGGCGTTTTTGTCAATCTGGGAGGTATAGACGGATTGCTTCATATAAACGACATATCTTATAAAAAAAATTCCAACCCGCGGGAACTTTATAAGTTGGGGGATGAAATAGAAGTAAAGATACTCAAATTGGATCCTGCGGAAAATAAAATAGGTCTGGGGATAAAACAGATGTTGAAAAATCCTTGGGATGATATAGGGAAAAAATATCCTAAGGGTACCCAGGTAAAAGGAACAGTCACAACCATTGCTCCGTTCGGCGCGTTTGTTTTGCTTGAGGACGGTGTGGAAGGACTTATTCATGTGTCTGATATTTCATGGACGGAACGCATCACTCATCCTAAAACGATATTTACCCCGGGTCAGGAAGTTGAAACAGTGGTTATGGAATCCGACGCTGAAAAACAGAAGATTTCTTTAAGCTACAAAGCGCTTCAATCCAATCCTTATGATAAGTATTCTCCGAATAAAGTTGTTACCGGCACAGTTGCGAAATTGATGGATTTCGGCTGTATCGTGAAATTGGAACCTAATATTCACGGGTTCCTTCATGTGTCTGAGATTTCCAAATCGCGCATAGAAAAACCGTCCGATATTTTAGAGATTGGCGATGAGGTTACCGGCATAGTTGTTAAGGTGGAAAAAAATAAAAAGAGAATAGAAATCTCATTAAAACAATACGAAAAACAGCAGGAAGAACAGGATATGAAAGGATTTCTTAATACTCAGGAAACCAGAATAAAACTTGCCGATTTACTTGAAGATGATGCTTGAAAATATATTGTTCGGTCTTGTCTGCTGTGCCTTTCTAAAATGAAAAATTGGCCGACCTTTTATGTTATTCATTTTTTAATTTTTTTATGCCTTTGCCAGCCGTTGTGTTCGCAGGGTAAGGTTATTATACGGCAAAAAAAATGGGAATATACTGAAACCGAACATTTTAAGATTTATCATTGTCAGGTTTCGCGGGAAATTGCGTCTGTTTTATCCTCTCTACTTGAAGATATTTTTACCACCACAACCAAATTTTACGAATATGCCCCTGTAAAAAAAATCCCGTTTTTTATTTATGCGGATCATAATGATTTCGAACAAACCAATATAGTTGATGTGGGCGAGGGAACAGGCGGCGTGTCAGAGGCATTAAAGAATCGGTTTCTTGTCTATAATAACGGTTCCGTTTGCTGGTTAAAAAATGTAATTTCGCATGAATTTGCGCATGTCATATATTTTAAGGTAATCTATGAAGAATCCCCTATCCTGAAAGCGCTCCGGTTGACCAGAGGCATTTTTATACCTTTATGGGTTGTGGAAGGCATGGCTGAATACAATACCGGGACTCTCGACGCTACAGAGCGCGAAATGGTGATCCGGGACATGGTTCGCAATAAAAATGTTCTTTCATTGAGAAATCTCAGAAATTTTAATCATCTTAAACCGCATCAGATTACTCCTGCGTATAAAATATCGGAATGCGCTCTGCGTTTTATGGTGGAAGAGTACGGGCATGATAAACCTCAAAAAATACTGAAGGTTTTAAGAGATAAACTTGACATAAATATTGCGTTTATCGACTCAATGGGCATGTCTTTGGATCTCTTTGAAAAAAAATTTGAAGAATGGGTGTATGAGGATTATCGCGACGATATCGGGTCCTATGGCAACGCAGGAATATACGGCAAAAAACTTACTTTCGACAACGGAGACAATATACCTGATTTCAATACCAATCCCGCGTTTTCTCCTGACGGAAAAACTATAGTTTTCATAAGCGATGAAAAAGGCGACAATGAGATTGTGTCTTTGGATTTGCACTCCGGCAGAAAAAAGGTCATCGTAAGTGGTAACAATTCCAAAATAGACATAATACATAACGGAAGAATTTCTTTTTCCCCGGATGGTAAATCAATTCTTTTTGCCGGTGAAAAAACGCACCGCGATTATTTGTACCTCTATGACACCGAAAAAGAAAGCGTGTCTGTTGTCCCTTTGCGGATTCATAAAATCAAATCTCCTGTTTACTCTTCAACAGAAAATAAAATATTGTTTATAGGTATGGAATCCGTTTTTAATGATATCTATGAATATAATTTGACAACTTGCGCGCTTGAACCAATAACTAATGACCCTGAAGATCAGGATTCACCAGTTTATTCTCCGAGCGGTTCCGAGATAGCTTTTGCGCAGGAAAACCGTGTTTCTATGAGAAAAGATATCTATACGATAAATAGAAAAACACGTGAAAAGAAACGCTTAACTGATTTTCCCGGCGATGAAACCGAACCGGTGTATCTGCCGGGCGGCGACAAGATATTGTTTATTTCAGACGAAAATCCCGGTATGCCGAGAAACATTTATACTGTTTCCGTTTCCGATCTTGAGACACAACGAAAAACCGACTTGCTCACGGGGGCATTTTCTCCTTGCGTGTCTGAGTCCTCATGCAAAGTTGCCTTTTCATATTATGATAATTTTAGAAAAGACATTTATATAGCTGATACAAATTCAATCGATAAAATATCGGGGCAGCAGGAACCTATTAGCAAGAATATTAGCGGAGATGATAAAATATCTTCGGATTTAAACGTGTCTTCCATGTCCGGCAAACCGTATAAGTTTCATCCTTCTCTTGATATTCTTGTTCCATTTGTAATGTATCATTCGGAATATGGACTTTTTGTCGCAGCCTACTGGCAGGCTTCGGAACTTTTCGGGAATCATGAAATTTATAATCAAATAATTTATTTAGATAAAGATGAATTACAGTATCAATTTGGATATTCATTCAAAAAGTGGCGTCCCCAATTCCTCTTTAAAATGTCCGCAGAACGCAGCGAATATCTTTCCGTTTCAGAAGAGATCTACAAAGAGAAAAATGATGTCAAATCGTTATCCGTGATATATCCTTTGGACAGATTTAACAATATAGAAACCGAGTTTTCAACCAGAAAATATTCTGAAAACTGGACATCCTTAGATTCGCAGGATTGGGATCTTATGGTGAATAGGTATTCAGTGGGGTATCATAGAAATAATGTAACGGGAAAATACCTGTATGAGAGATTCGGCGCGGATACGCAATTAATTTTTCGGCAGGCCTTTAGAGAATTGAACGGGGATTCAAGTTACAAAGAATATGTTTTGAGACACGAAAAGTTTGTCCCGATATTTACCCAGGGTACTGTGGTGTTCGGCGGTCTTGGGGTTTTTAGTGAAGGCGTTAATAAAAGATATTTTAGGATGCCTCTTAGAGGATTTAGCAGTTTAAGTCAGGACTATAAATATACTCGTTTGCTCGTTTCCACCCTGGAGACGAGATTCCCGTTAATTACTTTTGAAAGCGTATGGCCTTCTCCGGATTTTTTTGTAAAATCATTGAATATGTTTGTATATTCCGATGCAGGATTCGGGTATAATTCAATTAATGAATTGGAAAAATTTTCCATAGGTGAATTACACAACAGCATAGGAGCCGGTTTGCGAATTTATACATTTGCCGCCGGCTATCTTTTGCCCGCCACTATTGATTATGCAAAAAAAACTACGGCTTCCGGTGAAAGGTGGAGTTTCAGTTTGGGAGTGTCTTTGCCATACTGATCTTCCCCCAATAAAATGGACACAAAGAAAAGGTGGACATGAGTATTCAAAAAGTGTAAAATGTGTCCAAGGAGGAAGGTATGGAAGAGCGAAAGAAGTGGCAGCGATATACGCGGGAATATAAGATATGTGCGGTGAAGA
>MWCF01000054.1 GCA_002069855.1 Elusimicrobia bacterium ADurb.Bin231
GCAACAAAGTTCGGATGTTTCATTGACTTTTTTACTGATAATCAATGCGCTGTTCATTTTTATGCTTTTTACCGTATATAAATCATGCTGTTTTTCCACAATATTTAAGAAAGAACATTTTTATGCCATGAAATGCAACATCACGAAAATGTTATATGCTGACAATATGACATTTTATTTAAAAAATATCGTTAAAAACTGAAATCCTGTCATATTCATTACTGTATAAAGCGAAGAAGTTAACAATGATATTTTAAGATGAAAAACAATTTATGAATGTTCATTGATTATTGTTTTTGTAAATTATTTAATGATTGAGTTAGAAGTATTTAAAAGTAAATAATTTAACTTGACTTATTTCTATCATTTGTTATAATTAAAAAGTTGAACAAATTTGAAAATTTTAATAAGAAGTTTAGTTAAAAGAATGGGGGAAACATCATGTTGAGTAAGGAGAAGAAAAAGAAATTAATTGAGGACTTTAAAAAGCACCCGGGAGACACGGGATCTGCATGCGTTCAAATTGCGTTGATGACTGAACGCATAAACCAATTGTCCGAAGAGCACTTTAAAAAGAATCCCAAAGACCATGGTTCTAAAAGAGGGCTGCTCGGTATAGTAAGTAAAAGACGTCAGTTGCTTACTTATTTGAAAAAGAACGACTACAAGGTATATTCTGAACTAATTGAAAAACTTAATATAAGAAAATGAAAAAAATAAATATTGATATTAATGGAAAAACTTTGGAAATTTCGACCGGAGAACTTGCCAAGCAGGCAGCAGGTTCAGCTGTTGTAAGATATGGAGACACAGTTGTATTGGCAACAGTAACATTCGACAATTCAACTGCGGAAACGGCTGATTTTCTGCCTCTTATGGTGGACTACAGAGAGAGAACATACGCTGCCGGAAAAATCCCAGGCGGATTCTTCAAAAGAGAAGGAAGACCGAGAGAAAAAGAAACTCTCACTTCGCGCATTGTTGACAGGACAATAAGACCGCTATTCCCCGAGGGCTACAACTGGAAAACACAGGTCAATCTGACACTTCTTTCTTCGGATCTTGAAAACGATTCCGATATTCTGTCGGTTATAGGAGCTTCCGCGGCGCTGGGATTATCAGAAATACCGTTTACCACTCCTGTAGCTGCCGTTAGGGTCGGCCGGATAGACGGCAAATTCGTACTAAATCCGACAGTTTCAGAAAGAGAAAACGCTGATATAGATGTTTTTATCTCTGCCACTGACAAGGGTGTTGTAATGCTTGAAGGCTGCGTAGACGAAGCCGACGAGGATTCGGTTATGAGCGCCATAGAGCACGGCATGGGATATATGAACAAATTGCTGGAATTTCAAAAACAATTATTTAATGCCAACAAACTTCCTCTTGCAGGCAAACAAACAGATGAAACGGTTGTATCTGAAGTTTATAAAAATTTTGAACAGAAAATCAAAGAAGCAGTAAGAACCAACGATAAAAAAACAAGAGAAAATCTGTTCGTTGAAATTAAAAAACAGTCAGCTGAGATGTTTCCTGAAAAGACCTCCGATGCAGCCAAAGTAATTGAGGAAATTACCGAAAAATCCCTGAGAGAAATGATCGTAACGGATAAAATACGCTCCGACGGAAGAAAATTTAACGAGATACGTCCGATCACATGCAAAATAGGAGTGCTGCCCAGGACGCACGGATCCGCATTGTTTACGAGAGGACAGACTCAAGCTCTCGCAACTGTAACTCTCGGCACGCCTCATGATATGCAAATTATGGACGAACTTGCTGGGGAATACAAAAAACGCTTTATGCTTCACTATAATTTCCCGGCATTTGCCACAGGCGAGGTCAGACCGGAAAGAGGACCTGGCCGCAGGGAAATTGGACACGGCGCGCTTGCTGAAAAATCGCTGGAAAAGGTCCTTCCGAATGAAGACAGTTTTCCTTATGCCATAAGAGTTGTTTCCGACATATTGGAATCTAACGGCTCTTCATCTATGGCAACAGTATGCGGAGGTTCTTTGGCAATGATGGACGCTGGAATTCCGATCAAATCCGCAGTCGCTGGCATTGCTATGGGACTGATAAAAAACGGCAGCAACTACATAATACTTACCGATATACAGGGTCTTGAAGACCATTTTGGAGACATGGATTTTAAAGTAGCAGGCACCACCAAAGGCATTACAGGAATACAAATGGACATCAAGATAGATTCCGTTGAATTAAAAATTTTAAAAGAACTATTTGCGGAATCAAGAGTCGCGCGGTTGAAAATTCTTGATATAATGAATACAGCGATTTCCACTCCTAAGAATATGATATCTGATTATGCTCCCAGAATCGCTTTAATAACGATCCCTGTAACAAAAATTAAAGATGTAATAGGTTCCGGAGGGAAAAACATCAAAAAGATTATGGCTGAAACGAATGCTGAACTTGATGTGGAAGACGACGGAAAAATTTTCATCTCCGCAGAGTCAGAAAAATCTTTGGAACTTGCCAAACAGATGGTAGAATATTACACCGCCGATGTTGAAGTGGGAAAATTGTATAAAGGCAAGGTTGTTTCCATAATGAATTTCGGAGCGTTTGTGGAAATACTTCCCGGGCAGGACGGATTGGTTCACATATCACAGTTGGAAGATAAAAGGGTTGAAAAAGTTGACGATGTCGTATCTGTAGGTGACGAAATATGGGTGAAAGTAATGGAAATAGACAAGCAGGGCAGAATCAATCTGTCCAAAAAGCAGGCAGCGAAGGAAATGGCAAAAAAACAGGAAATTTCCTGAAAGAGCACGCCGCTGAATGCGATAAAATAAAAGCAGCAGACATCAAAGGAATTCTTACCGCTTATGATTTTATGGTTTCAGAAGGGTTGTATGAAATTGAATTTGAATCAGATATCGGTAGAATATATATAAAGCGCGCTTCAAACAAAGGAGTGGCAAGAACCGGAAACTTTCAAGATTTCAATTCAATAAAATCCAATTCCGATTCCACGTGTGCGGACACCGAAGAAATAAAAGGCACCATAAGCATAACTTCGCCTTTATCCGGCGTATTTTATTCCGCGGCAAAACAGGGGCTGCCGCCTTTTGTCAATGCAGGTGACACTGTAAAAGAAGGCAGTATCCTTTGCATAATAGAAGCAATGAAAGTTATGAACGAGATCAAATCCGATTCCTCGTATAAAATAATAAAAACATTCGCAGTAAACGGCAAATCAGTTTCTGCGGGAGAAGTTTTATTTCTCGTTAAAGCTGTATAAAATCATTGCATAATAATTTTAAAAGAAGTAATTCGGGAGGTGACAAAATATGATTGACACAATAGGAGAAATAGCAGGCAAAATCTGGCATTACCTTGACGAAAACGGAGAGGTTACAAACCTTAAACTCAAAACAGCATTGGGCATAACCAATACGGTTCTTTATATGGGATTGGGATGGCTTGCCCGCGAGGGTAAAATTGACATAGTGGAATCTGCGAAGAACTACAAGATTAGTTTAAAAAAGTAACTTGACACAGTGCTGGAATTTGATGATATTTATTCCGATTTTATACCTTTAATATAATGCCTTTTTATGCGTATATAATTCTTGGCTTGATACAAGGTTTGGCTGAATTTTTGCCGGTGTCTTCCAGCGGTCATCTTGTAATAATTAAAACAATTCTTGATATAGAAAAAGATATTGCGTATGATATTGTACTTCATATCGCGACATTATTAGCGGTATTGATATTTTTCAGAAAAGATTTTCTTGAAATTTTAAAAGGCATCTCCGGCAAAAGCAAAATAGGCATTGATTTTTTAAAGGCTTTGGCAATAGGGTCGCTCCCGACTGCAATAATCGGATTATCCTTTAAAGATTATTTTGAATCCGCCTTTTCAAGTACTATTTTTGTATCGTTTATGTTTATTGTGACTGGATCTATGCTCTGGCTGGCGGCGCGCGCAAGTGAAAATACAGATTCAACTAAAAATATAAGCGATATCGCGGTATGGAAATTTCTTATAATCGGTATATGCCAGGGCATTGCCATAACACCCGGCATCTCAAGATCCGGTATAACCATAGCGGTTGCTTTGATGCTTGGATTTGACAAGGAAACTGCCTTTAAATATTCTATGCTTCTTTCCGTACCGGCAATAATCGGGGCAGCGCTCCTCGAAATAAATAAAATATCTTTTAACAATACCGGAATTTTTGCGGGTTTTTTCACGGCATCATTGACGGGAATATTAGCTCTTGGGATACTTTCAAAACTTGTTATAACAAAAAAAATTCATATATTCTCCTATTATCTGTGGCTGCTCGGAATAACGGGTATTGTTGTATATTGGTAAAATGAAAAGAAAAGACATACGCGGACTTATTCTGGTATTTCTCGGGATTCTTTTTGCATGGTTTTTGATATTCCCGACTCACTCCGGATGGCTGGGCAGCAACATCCAGACGGGATTTCGCATCGTTTTCGGTAAAGTTGTATCCTACTTTTTTCCTGTAATATTGTTTTGGAAGGGCATAAAGTTCATAACGCACAAAAAGATCCGTTTAACGGATGGCCACCCGAATAAACAAAAAAACGATTCCGGCATCCTTTCCGCCGGCTTGTTTATCTGGTCGTTATGCTGCATATTTTATCTCATATCTCCGGCAGGTAATTTGGGAGGATATGTCGGGAAATATTCAGCAGACGGTATAGCGAAAATAGTAGGAACTTTCGGAGTATGGACGATTTCCCTGTGCGTTTTTCTTGTTGCCGGATTTATTACAACGGGAATTCCCATTAGTACAGTTGTAAATGCAGTAATAGAGATCTTAAAACCGAAAAGGAACAAAACTCTTGATTCGCCGGAACCTGCTTTATACACTAAACCTAAAGTCAATATTCCCGTACGCGCCGTAATAAAACATCCTGAACCGCCGAAAATCAGTGAACTGGAAAAACACATACCCATATCTCATATCAAGCAGTCGGTAAAGCCTGCAATAAATGAAAAAGTTAAAGATTCCGTGTCTGGGCAAGAACCCCGGCGGGCAGATAAAACTGTTTCGCAGGCAGAATATATTCTTCCATCAATAAATTTATTGGACGAACCGAAAACATTAAAAGCGGAAACTGTGGAAAAGGATCTGAGGGATTGCGCTGAAAAGTTAATAGCAACTCTCGAAAGTTTTAACATATCTGCCAGTGTGGACAGCATTAATCCCGGACCTGTAATAACCAGATATGACATAGTTCCTGCGCCGGGCATAAAAGTGAGTTCCATATTGAATCTTTCCAACGATATATCTCTGGCAATGAAAACATCTTCAATACGCGTGCTTGCGCCAATACCGGGAAAATCCGCAGTAGGAATTGAGATACCGAATCCCAATCCCGCGACTGTAAGCCTCAAAGAGATATTGAATACTCGCGATTTCGTTGAGGCGAAGTCTCTCTTGACTTTTGCGTTCGGAAAAACTGTTCCGGGCGAGCCATTCTGCGATAATCTTGTATCTATGCCGCATCTTTTAATAGCAGGAACCACTGGATCTGGAAAATCCATATGTCTTCACTCCATAATAATGTCAATAATAATGAAAGCGAAACCCGATGAAGTGAAATTTCTTATGATAGATCCTAAACAACTTGAATTGCCGGTTTATAATGATCTGCCTCATTTGATAGATCCTATAATAAAAGATTCGCAAATGGCTGTGGAATCTCTTAAAGCTCTCGTCAAGATAATGGAAGAAAGATATAAAACATTTGCCGGTGAAATAGTCAGGAACATAGACGGATTTAATATTTCCATGGCAAAGAAAGGCAAACCTAAAATGCCTTATATAGTGGTAATAATAGACGAACTCGCGGATCTTATGCTTGTTACAAAGAATGAAGTTGAAGAATCCATCCGCAGATTATCGCAAATGGCGCGCGCTGTCGGAATACACTTGATACTGGCAACACAAAGACCTTCGGTGGATGTGATTACCGGCGTGATAAAAGCAAATCTTCCGTCGAGGATATCGCTGCAGGTGCTTTCGAAAACAGATTCAAGGGTAATCATAGACACAAACGGCGCAGAAGATCTTATAGGAAAAGGAGATATGCTTTATCTTCACGCAAGATATCCTAAACCCATAAGATTGCAGGGATGTTATGTCTCCGAAGGAGAAATAGAACGGGTAGTGAATTTTATAAAGAAACAGAGAACTCCCGAATATCAGAATATTATTACAAGAACCGAAGCAAGAGAGAAAAAAGAGATTTCACAAAAAGAAAAAGATGAATTGATAACCGCCCTTAAATTTACTTTTGGCAGAAGAAGAATTTCATACGATCTCCTTAAAACCAACGGTTTTGGAAATAAAGCCGCGGATATTTTAAGCAGATTGGAAATGGAAGGATTTATATCGAAACCGGAAGGCACCAATAGATGGACGATATATTTCGACAAGATAGAAAATTTTATCAATGAAACGGAAAAGATATGAAATCATTTTTACTTGTCATTAGTTTGTGCTCATTATTAGTTCCGGCGGGACTGATAGCGGATTGCGAGACCAAAGAAATTTTAATTAAGGTCGAAGAACACGCTAAACTTATCAATGACATTTCATTTGATTTCAGCCAGAAAATAACCATGTCTTATGGAGATTATTCATATATAATTAGCGGGAAAGCCTCTTTTAAAAAGCCAAATCTCTTTAAGCTGGAATACATCAAACCGGAAAAACAAATTATCATAAGCAACGGAAAAACACTTTTCACGTATAGTGAAAAACTCAATCAGGTTACAATCGACAATGGCTTGACAGACACGGATTTTGCCGGCATAATAAGACACGTGTGCGATCTTCCGGAATTTATTAAGAATCTTAGCAATGAATATGAAATTTCATGCAGGGAAAAGAAAAACGGATTTTATAGTATCATCTGCGTTCCCAGGCAAACTTTGGAAAATCAGAAAAAAATAGGGGCTGAAAACGAAAAAATAATATTCTGGATTTCAGAGCGCAATTATATGGCTGAAGTTCTGGAAACGAAAACGGAAACCGCCACATCATTGTTCACAATTTCCGATGTGAAAACCAATACAGATATTGACAATAAATATTTCACTTATAAAATCCCAAAGGGCGTCCGGATTATTTCAAACGAATGAATACAGAAAAAACCATAGGACAAAGATTTAAGGAAGCGCGGGAGAAAAAGGGTATTTCAGTCGAAGAGGTGTCAAAAAAAACCCTTATTAATCGTGATTATCTTATTGCCATAGAAGAAGATCGCATTTGCGATATTCCTGCGCCTGTGTTTGCCATAGGCAGCATTAGAAACTATGCAAAATTTTTAAATCTGGATGCCGAACAATTAGTTGAAGAGAGTAAACATATTTATCCCGTAAAGCCGTTGGATAAACCGCTTGACTTGCAACAAACAAAAATCTTAAGTTTGAGGAAAAAAAGCGAAAAAGAAAAATATTTATATTATGCTATATTAACGGCAATATTTATTTTGCTTGTATTCGCGGGATTTGTAACGTTCAAAATTATTTCGGCAGCGCCGAAAAAGAATTACAAAACCGAAAGTGCGGAGCGACGCGCTAAAAATATTCTTGTATTAAAAACCACCCAGGATGTATGGGTGAAAATTCGCTCCGACAATAAAACAATTTTTGAGGGCGTGCTTCCGCCGAACACAAACAAAAGATTCGAACTTGAAAATAAGGCATCTATCCGCATCGGAAATATTCCGGGAATAAGGATAATATATAACGGACATTTAATGGAAGTGCCCAAACAAATACCCGGAAGGGTGGGAGAAATAACTTTAAAATGAACTTAGCCAATAAAATAACGCTGACAAGAATTATGCTTGTACCGGTTTTTATAACATTTATGTGTTTAGACGGATTCTTTATGAGAATTGCGGCATTGTTTGTTTTTATAATAGCGTCAATTTCAGATTCGCTCGACGGATATGTCGCAAGAAAATACGGAACAGTAACTGATTTCGGCAAATTTATAGATCCTCTCGCGGATAAACTTCTTGTTTCTTCCGCTCTGATAATTTTTGTCGAAATAAAAGAAATGTCAATCCCTTCTTGGCTTGTGATTATAATCATTTCCAGAGAATTCATAATAACAGGACTTAGATCTCTTGCCGCCACAAAAAACATAATCATACCAGCAGCAATGTCAGGCAAATTTAAAACATTTTCACAGGTGACAACCATTATAACAATTCTCGTAATCTTGAGCATAAATTCATTTTTGAGCGAATTTATGCCTAATGCCACATCACTCGCGCATTATTTTAGATCCTTTGTAAAAGTAATACCTTTTTCTCTTATGTTTATAACTGCAATATTAACTCTCGTATCGGGATTAAGTTATATTTTCAAACATAAATACCTGTTTTTTGAAAAATCCATATGAAAAGATTTTTTATTATATTTTTCGCGGCGGGTTTTTATATCGGATACATCCCGGTCGCATCAGGAACTTTCGCTACAGCGGCTGCTGCGGTTCTTTGGTGGTTGCTGCCGGATAAAATATTTCCTCTTATATTTATTATATTTACACTTATTGCGTTTTCCGTATGCGGCCCAGCGGAAAACATATTCGGCAAGAAAGACGACGGGAGGATAGTTATAGACGAAATTGTCGGATTTTTCTGCTCGGTAATATTCCTTCCTAAAAAGATTTTTGTCCTTATTATGGCTTTCGCGTTTTTCCGTTTGCTGGACATCAAAAAACCTTTTTTCATCAAAACCGTGCAAAATTTCCGCGGAGGAGTGGGAATTATGGCGGATGACATAATCTCCGGAATATTCACCAACATTATTACTCTCTCAATTTATAATATAGCCGCAACATTATGAAAATTATTAAAATACCTGTAGGATTTTTATATACGAATTGTTATCTTCTTTTTGATGAAAAAACTCTTGACGCTATAGTAATAGATCCGGGAGAAGAACCCGATAAAATCCTAACAGCCATCGACAAATATCATCTGAAAATTTATGCCGTAATAAACACGCATGCTCATTTTGATCACACCGGCGGAAACGAAAAAGTATGCGGAACGACCAAAACAAAAATTTTCGCACCGAGTAAAGATGGCGAAGAAAAACAATTTGGTTCGTTAAAAATTAAATTTCTTTTTACTCCGGGACACACAGACGACGGGATATCCATTCTGGCGGGAAATCATATTTTTTGCGGAGACACTCTTTTCGAAGGTTCCGTCGGGAGAACAGATCTCGGAGGTAATATGAAACAACTTTTAAATTCAATAAAAACCAAACTTATGTCTTTACCTTCCGATACCTATGTCCACCCGGGACACGGGCCGGACACGACAATAGGAAGAGAAAAAATCTCGAATCCCTTTTTACGATGAACGAACAGGAACAGCAAACATATTATCTTGATTTGTTTTTATCTTATATCTCCGTTGAGAAGGGGCTTGCTAAAAACACAGTCATTTCCTATAGCAGCGATCTAAAGCGATTTTTTGAATATATAAATAAACATTCATTAAAAACAGAAAGTGTTTCCGAAGAAACAATAAGCGATTATTTATGGGAAAGAAAACGCTCCAAAAAGGCCGCAGCCACTATATTCCGAGAGCAGGAAGCGATTAAATCTTTTTATAAATTTCTCGCGAGCGAAGATAAAATCAGCAATGATCCTTCCAAAAATCTTACCTCTCCGCGGCTGGATAAATTTCTTCCGGAAACGCTTTCATATACGGAAGTGGATACTCTTCTATCGACGCCTACCATACTACGCGATAAGGCAATATTGGAAACTTTATACGCTACAGGTATGCGGGTTTCGGAATTGACAGAATTAAAGATTTCCGACATCAATATGGATATAGGATTTATAAAATGCATCGGAAAGGGATCAAAAGAAAGAATAGTACCTATGGGTTCTAAAGCAATAGAGGCGATAAAAAAATATATGGCAACGGAGAGAAAGGGTATAAACGAATACCTGTTCATAAGCCGCCTTTCTAAGAAATTGTCAAGAGTGTCAATATGGAACATTATTAAAAAATACGCCAAATTGGCGGGCATCAATAAAAGAATTACGCCTCACACATTAAGGCATTCTTTTGCTTCCCATATACTCGAAAGAGGGGCGGATTTAAGGACCATACAAGAAATGCTCGGGCATTCTTCAATTACTACCACGCAGATTTACACTCATACTGACAGACAATTTATAAAATCTCAACATAAGAAGTATCATCCCAAGGGCTAACGAAGAATTTGTAATTTACAGATTGACTTATTCCAGATTTTGTGGTAAAATTCTTTTATAAATAATATTCTAAATTCAGTGAAGTTTATATTTTTAGCACGCGTTTATTTTTAGTCGTATGAATTTTTTTAATTAACATTGTTCAAACAGAAAAACCGGGGTGTAGCGCAGCTGGATAGCGCACCTGCTTTGGGAGCAGGGGGTCGCAGGTTCAAATCCTGTCACCCCGACCATTCTAAACATTTAAATATCGCGCATTTCAGGAGGTGGAAATTATGATGGTTTCTGATATTTTGGCGAAAAAAGGCTCGGAAGTGGCAACAATTGATTCTTCTAAAAAGGTATCTAATGCAATAAGATTGCTTCATGATAAACATATAGGGGCATTGATTGTAACAGACAACGAACAAAATATCGCAGGCATAATAACAGAAAGAGATATTTTACATATGTATGCCGAGAAAAGTTCTGCAGCGGAAAATATGTATGTAAAAGACATAATGACTCCATCCGACAAATTGATAGTCGGAGATGAAAATAACGATTTAGAGTATGTTATGACAGTTATGTCGGAAAATAGAATCCGGCATTTGCCAATAATCCGGGAACGAGGAAAAATAGCTGGAATTATTTCGATCGGAGATGTTATAAAAGCGTTATTAAAAAACGCAGAGCACGAAAGAAAAATGTTATCTGATTATATTGAAGGAAAATACCCCGCGTGATTTAGGTTATACAACACAACTTAAACAAAAAAATAATTTATTTTCAAAATTTCATACAGTTTAATAATGAAAAAAGAATATGCTTTTATTGCAGTTGATGTTCAAAATGAATTTGCCACAAAAGGCGGAAAATATTATACGCCCAAACTTTCGGTTTCCTTTCTTAAAAACAAGTTTTTTCCTTTTTTGAAAAAGAAAAACATTAAAGTATATGAAATTATTTCCGACTATAGGCCGCCAAGACCAGGCAGAAGAGAGGATTGCTGCCACCCGGGCACTTGGGGTTATCAATCAATAGTGCCCGAAAAATTAAAAAAAGAAACAGCTTGGATAAAATGCATGAATTCCCCATTGTGGACGAGAAAGAATATCGGGAACAAGGAAAAAACTCCGAGCAAACCCTACCAATCACCTAAAAAATTTGATACATGGCTTTATAAAAATATTGGTAATCCGCAAAATTTTATTCCTATTGTATTCGGATTTACAGCGGATTGTTGTGTTCTGGCGACTGTTCAAGAACTTTCATGGCGCGGATATGAAGTGTGGGTGTTAAAAGAGGGTGTGGATACCGCCAGCGGAAAAATAAAGGATAAAAACGCTATTTTAAAATCTCCTATGTCAAATTGGGCAAGTATCGTATCGTGGAAAAAAGTAAAAAATCATCTCCTGAAAAAATAACCGGACAATTCAAGGAAATTCTATTCTGTTATATTATATTTTTTATAAATATTAATTTATGTGTAAAAAATTACGTTGATTTATTTAAAAATAAATAATAAAATTTATATGATATAGTAAAATTCGCAATAAATTCACAATTTTTGTTATAATTAATATTAGCAAGTTTCATTAAAAAGGTTTCAGGAGGGTTCCATATGCGTAAAATAAATTTCGTTGTAACGTTAACAACTATTGCGTTGATGAGTTGTGTCTCGTTATTCGGAGCAGTCCCTGGTAAAATCAAATATCAAGGCGTATTAAGAAAAAAAGGACAGTTTATCACGGCCACCAAAGTAATGAAATTCAGCATAATTGATTTAACTGGAAGTACAGTATATTGGACCAGCGGCAATGTTGATGTAAAAGTGGAACAGGGAACATTTCATCAGGTACTTGAACCTACTGGAATCGATTGGAGCACCGGCGGTTATTATTTGGAAGTAAGAATCATAGACAGCGAAACAATTGGCGGAGCAACTGTAACCAATGAAATCGTACTCGGACCGGTTGAAGAAATAGGTGCAAGCATATATGCTATTATGGCAAAAGATGTTGAAGACGGAGCAATCACAACTGCTAAGATTCAGGATGGCGCGGTAAAGGCAAAAAATCTTGATCAAACTGATGTGGCAACGGTGTTTTTGACCACTGCATCCGCTATTAACAATTCAAGTGTAGTAAATAATTCGGCCAACGTGCTAAGCTGGAACCAGCTGAAAGATGTTCCTATCGCTTTTGCTGACGGCATGGATGACGGCGCAGGCGCATCCGCTGATTCTATAGGCAGTTATCACATAATAGATTCCACAATTACTGATATTGATATTTCGTCCTCTGCGGCAATATCATATACAAAGTTAAATTTAGCGGGACAAATTTTATCTTCAGATTTAAAAGACGGAGAAATCTTATCTTCAGATTTAAACATATCTGATGTAGCCACAGTATTTTTAACCACTGCGGCGGCAGTCAATAGTTCAAGCACCGTAAACAATCTTAATAATATGATAAGTTGGAATCAGTTAAAAGACGTTCCAGGCGCTTTTGCGGACGGTACTGACGACGGCGCTGCGGACAATTTGGGCAATCATATCGCTACCACAACAGTTGATATGAACGGATTCGATATAATAAATATCAGTTCTATAAACGGATTAAACTTGGAACAGCAATTTAATGATGTATCTTTAAGCACCAATGCTTTAAAAACAAACATAGATACTGTGGCTACTGAAGTGGGCAAATCTACAGAGACACTGGAAACAAATAAATATGATAAATGGGGCGGTTCTCTCGCAGGGGACTTAAGCAATCTTGGATTCCGTATTATAACAAGTTCGATCCAATTTGAAGACGGAACTATTTTTTCTTCAAAATCTGATCTTGGATATGATAATTTAGGTACGCATATAGCTACGACAACACTTGATATGGCTTCCAATGATATAATAAACGCTTCCACAATTGCCGCCACAATGATATCTGCGACGACAGGATATTTTGAAAATATTGACGCTTCCACAATTTCGCTCAATATAACAAAACTTGACAGTTCTTCCGCAACTATAACTTATCTTTTTAAAAATGAAACAGCGCAAAACTCTGATAAATTCGACGGATATGAATCATATCAATTCTATCCTTCCACAGGTGGCATAGTATCCGGGGATATAAATAATTTGGGATATCGCATATACGCTTCCACAATAGTGTTTGAAGACGGCACAATACTTACATCAACATCCTCTCTCGGAGATAATCTCGGCGATCATACTGCTGCCACGACATTAAACTTATCAGGTAATGACATTATAAATGTATCTTCCATAACTGCTGGCAAACTGGTTTCAGATGATGTTGACGGATATGACATTTCACAACAATTTTTAGATATTACTGAAAGCACAGGCACATTAAGGACTGATTTGACTTTGGAGACAACGACGCGCATTGCTGCTGATTACGCTCTTGGAGAGAGCACGGCAGCAATAGCATTAAGCACAGGCACTCTCGTACAGAAGGCTGGAGACACTATGACAGGAGCACTTAATGTTTCCACAATAAGCGCGCTTTCGCAACTGAATTCCGTAAACGGGAACATAGATTTCAATGCGGATATTGACAACACAAAATATCGCATATATGCTTCAACAATAGAGTTTGAAGACGGCACAATAATTACATCAAGTGCAACATTAGGTGATAATCTCGGCAACCACATTGCAACTGAGGATTTGAATATGTCCGGGAAAGCAATATTAAATATTTCTTCAATTACCGCCGCAGGAGGTGGTTTATTGTTTAGCGGAAATACAGGAGAAATACTTGCCGAAGGTTTTGGCACGCGTCTTTTATGGTATCCCAATAAAGCGGCATTCCGAGCGGGCGCTGTTACAGGTTCGCAATGGAATGATGCGAACATAGGTGAATATTCATTAGCCGCGGGATTGGATACAACTGCTTCGGGAGAAACTTCTATATCCGCAGGAAGAGGTTCCACGGCTGAAGGAACATCCTCTATAAGTTTAGGCTCATTCACAACAGCATCGGGAAACTATGCTTTTGCCTCAGGCAGAAATACTGTGGCATCAGGAAATTCTTCATTTGTATCCGGTAATCAAACAACAGGTAGCGGAGAATATTCAACTGCTATGGGCAGATGGGTAACATCCGCAGGAGAAAATTCCGTTACAATCGGCAGAGGGCAGGACGATATTAACAGGCTTCTTAATTCACAGCCCCATACTCTTATGATTGGATTTGACAGGACAACTCCAACGCTTTTTGTTTCTTCGGTATCCGTAAGCATAGATTCAAACAATATGACTGCCGGCTTGAATGTTTCAACTATAAATGCCGTTAGTAAAATCAATTTCTTAGACGGAACTTTCATGACTTCGACCTCTACAATCGGCGGAGACGGGTTGGGCATACACATAGCAACAACTACTTTGGATATGGCCGGATACGACATCATTAATATTTCCACTCTTTCAGCAAAAATTGTCGCTTCTGCCACCGGTTATTTTGATAACATCGCAGCGTCAACGATTACTCTTGACGCAACAAAACTTGACGTTTCTTCAGCTACTGCGACATATCTGTTCAAACTTGAGACAGCTACAGACAGTTACAGGCTCGGAGGATTCACATACGATCATTATTTTTCAACTACAGGAGGGACTGTTTCCGGAGACATTCACAATTCAGGGTTCAGAATATATTCAACTTCCATACAATTTGACGACGGCACAGTTATGAATACCACATCTACTTTGGCAGCGGATAACCTCGGAAATCATATTGCCGAATCAAGCCTGAATATG
>MWCF01000055.1 GCA_002069855.1 Elusimicrobia bacterium ADurb.Bin231
TACTTTTTTATTTGTCCATACTTCTGATTCCGTGTCTGTTTATTGCCGGTTATATCATATATAGAAAACGCGCGATAAAATCCATGCCAGGATCGGCTTTCTTGAATATGGAAGATCCGTATTCAAAAGCCATGGATGCCATTTTCGCACTTGAAACCGGCGATTTGCTTAAACGCGGCGCAGTCAAAGAATTTTATTTGATATTGACAAGGATAGTTCGCGGTTACCTGACAGAAGTTTTTAATGTCAATATCATAGATATGACCACTTCGGAAACTGTAAGAGAGTTGAAGACTGCGGGAATTGTAAAAAAGGATTTGTCCATATGCCGTGATTTTTTTGTGTTTGCGGATCTTGTTAAATTCGCCAAGCATATTCCTTCGGACTCGGATATATCGTCCAGTTTAGAAGAGGCAAAAGAGATTATACAATTGGGGCATGTAGATTCATGTCCACCTCAAATTCCCGTAAAAAATTTTCAGGAGAATAAGTAATGCGTTTTTGTTATCCGTATTTTCTTGTTTTGATACCTTTGTTTGTGACGGCATATTTTTTGCTTGTGAAAAACCGGAAATTGAAAAGAAGAGGTATAATAATTTCAGATATCAAAATAATTTCTGGTTCAGATTCCGCGCCCGCAGGCATAAAATTTTTATCGCGTATTAGAATTCTTGCAGTACTCCTGATGATCCTGTCACTGGCCCGTCCGCAGGGAGGCGAAAAATCTTCGGAGATAACCAAAAAGGGCATAGATATAATTTTATGCTTAGACACTTCAACTTCTATGCTGGCCGAAGATTTTAAACCGCACAACCGGTTAGTGGTTGCGAAACAGGCTGTGAAAAAATTTGTCAAAGGCAGAAAAACTGACAGAATCGGAGTTGTGGTTTTTTCAGCTGCCGCATTTACGCAATGTCCGCTGACTACGGATTACGGTTCTTTGCTTGATTTTATAGATAAAGTGGAAATAGGTATGACTCAAACAGACGGCACTGCCATAGGCACGGCTCTTCTTACCGCAGTCGGCAGATTAAAAGATTCCGTATCCAAAAGCAAAGTGATAATATTACTTACCGACGGAAGAAACAATGCCGGGGAAGTGGACCCGGTTACTGCGGCAAAAGCAGCGGCAGCTTTCGGCATAAAAGTTTATTCAATAGGCGCTGCAGGCATAGGTCCGGCTCCGTATCCTGTTGACGATCCTGTATTCGGAAGGAGGTATGTGCAGATGAAAGAGGATCTGGATGAACAAACTCTTTCCGGCATATCTCTTGCCACAGGAGGCATGTTTTTCCGTGCCACAGACAAGGCGTCTTTGGAAGAAATATATAAGAAAATAGATGCGCTTGAAAAAACTGATTTTAAGATAGACGAATATACAAATTACAGAGAACTGTATAGATATTTTTTGTTCCCTGCGGCATTATTGTTTTTATTGGAAATTATTTTATCAAATACGATTTTTAGGACGGTGCCGTAATGATATTTTCCGCGAAATTTTATTTATATTTGACTGCTGTGATGCTGCCTGCTATCATTTTACTTGAATTTGCCGTGGAGCATAGAAAAAGAAAATTTCTTAAAGATATGTTTTCCACGGATATAACTAAAAAATTGTTTGTTAATTATGATCCCAGGATTCTGGAATTAAAAAAGGTTTTGCGTATAACAGGTTTTTTGCTTATTCTGTTTGCTCTTGCCGGCCCCAGATTCGGCATGCGTTTTGTAAATATCAAAAGACGCGGCGTGGATATAATACTTGCCATAGATGTTTCTAAAAGCATGCTTGCTCCGGACATAAAGCCTACACGCATAGAAAAGGCAAAAGACGAATTAGGCAGATTGGTTAATATGCTGTCAGGAAACAGGATAGGAATTATAGCATTTGCCGGCAAACCGTTTTTACAGTGTCCGATTACTTTGGATACCGGCGCAGTTCGGCTGTTTTTGGATTCAATAAATACGGATATGATACCTATACCCGGCACAGCCATAGGAGAGGCGATACAGCTTGCTGCCAAAAGTTTTCTAAGCGGGGAGAAACAGTATAAAGCTCTTATACTGCTTACCGACGGCGAAGATCATGAATCAAACCCGACGGATTATATTTCCCTTGCCAAAAGAGAAGGTATCCGCATTTATACCATAGGATTCGGTACAGTCAGGGGAGATTTGATTCCGGAGAAAGACGGTTCGGGCTCGGTGGTAAGTTATAAAAAAGATAAAAAGGGCGAAACGATTATGACCAGACTGAATGAAGATGCGCTTAGGGAACTTGCATTAAAAACCGGCGGCGAATATTACGGCGCTTCGGACGGCGGTATAGAGGTTAACAGAATAGCGGAAAGCGTATCCGAAATGGAAAACAAACAATTGAGTTCCGGCAAATATGATATGTATGAAGAAAAATACTATTATTTTCTTCTCGCGGCTCTCGTGCTTGTTTTGACGGAAATGTTCTTGCCTGACAAAATGCCCGGAAGGTTGAAGATATGAGGATAAGATTACTATTGCTGTTTCTATTCTTTTTGTTTTCAAATATGCCTGTTTCCGCGTCGGTGCGGTCCGATATAGAAAGAGGGAACAAATCGTTCCGTAAGGAAAAATATGACGCCGCTATGGAAAAATATCGTAAAGCCGCAGATAAAAATCCTGATTTAAGCGAAGCACATTTCAATATGGGAGATGTTTATTATCGCTCCGGAGATTATGATAATGCGTTTGAATATTTCGATAAAGCCACCCGTGCTAAAGACGAGGTGTTGAGGAGCAAAGCATATTATAACGCAGGCAACGCCCTTTTTAATCTTGGTAAGCTTAAGGATGCCTCGTTGCTTTACAAAAAATCTCTGGAATTGGATCCGGACGACAAAGACGCGAAATTTAATTATGAATTTGCATTGCGGAAAATGAAGGAAGAAAAGGAAAAAAAGGATTCGCAAAAAAAGGACCCCGGCAACGGCAAAGAAACCGGGAAAAAAGATAAAAATAAAAAAGGCGACTCAGATAAAGAAGAAAACATGCCCCGCGGTTCGGAAAAAGATAAGGAAAAAGGCGATCAGCAAAAACAGGGTATGTCTAAGGAAGACGCTTCCAGATTGCTGGAATCCGCTGGGCAGGAAAAAAGGCCCGCAGGCAAAGCGAATATGAAATCACAGTTGTTTCAGATACCGGAAAAGGACTGGTAGGAAAAATGAAAAAAATAATTCCGATTATTCTTTTTTTGATGTGCGCGAAAACATACGCCGGTATTAATATTAATGCCTCAGTTGATAAAAACAGGATAGCTTTTGGGGAATCGGTTTCTCTTACAGTCAATGTTTCCGGAGACATCTCCGGTTTACCCAAACCGGCGCTGCCCGCTTTCCCGGATTTCGATGTTTATTCGTCAGGGACATCCCAGAACATCTCTTTTGTAAACGGGAAGGTTTCTTCATCTATCACTCATAACTTTGTTTTATCTCCGCGGAAAACCGGTAAGTTTACAATAAGCGGCATTACATTGTCCGTCGGCGGAAAAACATATTTCACAACACCTATAAATATAGAAGTTATTCCCGCCGGTTCGTCTCAATCTGTTCCAGCGCAGCAGAAGCAGAGCATGGGCTCTGCTCCTGAAACCGACGATAGGGGTATGTTTATTACGGCGGAATTGGATAAGCGCAACGTTTATGTGAATGAAGGCGTAACATACACGTTCAGATTTTTTTCTTCAAGAAGGATGGTGGCGGCGCCTCAGTATATGCCGCCGAATTTTACAGGTTTTGTTACGGAAGATCTTCCGCCTCAGAAAAATTATCAAACGCAGATAAACGGCAAAGTGTATAATGTGATTGAAATAAGAACAAAATTGTTTCCCGTGACTCAAGGCGTTTATGAACTGGGATATGCGTCTTTGCGTGTAAGAGTGCAGGATTTCGGCGGCTCTCCTTTCGGCAGCATTTTTGATGATGATTTTTTCGGAAATTTTTTCGGCGCTTCCCAGGAGATTGTGTTAAAGTCGAAACCCATACAGGTGAAGGTCATGCCTTTGCCGGAATCCGCCAAACCTGCCGGATTTTCGGGAACTGTTGGCAGTTTTAATGTCAATGCCTCTGTCGATAAAAATACAGTTGAGCAGAATAGCCCGGTTACATTGAGTGTTGCGGTTTCCGGCTCGGGTAATATAAAATCTATTTCTGCGCCTAATCTGCCTGATATGCCGGGGGTAAAAAAATACGAAACAATTTCTTCTTTAAATATCGCAAAGTCGGAATCAAATGTTTCCGGTTCCAAAACGTTTAAAACAGTTATAATTCCCGAGAGGGTGGGTGTTTTAAAGATTCCGCAGGTTGAATACATATTTTTCGATCCGGGCAAACGGGAGTATGTTGCCAAGAAGACACAGGCATTATCAATTAAAGTAGTGCCGTCCATGGACGTCATTTCCGGCGGAGGTCATATATCCGGGAAAGCATCTGTTTCGGAGAGAGATATCCGTTTTATAAAAACCGACATTGGAAAACAGAACGATTCCAGGTTGTGGAATATCGCGAGCCTGTTGCTGTTGGGGCTTTCAGCTGCATTGCTTCTTTCCTCCGTTGTTTATAGGAATGTGATACTTGGAAATATAAAAGGAATATGGTTTTTCGGCAAAAGAAAAGCGTTGAAGAAATTTTTGAAAAAAATCGGGAATCTTAATAGCGAACAAATTCCCTTAAAAGAGTATTATGGGTTGATTTTTGAGTATCTTATGGAATACCTTTCATCCAAAACCGGATGCCAGTTAACAGGGTTTACATTAAATGAGATAGAAAACATTTTGTTGGAAAAGAATCTTCCCGAAGAATACGTCATAAAAATACGTAACTTCCTCGAAGAAGCGGATTTGATAAGATTTACGCCTGATTCCGCGTCGCATGGCGAAAAATATTTGTCGTCGAATCCGTCTGAAAATCTATGCGCGCTTATTAAAAAGGCGGATAAGGTATGGAAAAAATAATGATCAGTTTACGAAAAATGTTTATGATAGCTGTTTTTGTTTTCTTCGGCAGCATTGCGTTTGCCGATAATTTAACGGAGGATTTTGACGAGGCGTGTTCTTTATACAAAAACGGCAGTTATGAACTCGCGCTGGAAAAGTTTCTCTCTTTAGAAAAAATGTCGCCTTCGGATTCGATTTATTATAATATAGGCAATGCCTATTATAGGCTTGGGAAAGTCGGTAATGCTATGGTTTATTATGCCCGCGCCGAAAAAATATCTCCTTACGACGAAGACATAGAGTTCAACATAAAGCATATTTCCATGATGATAGACGAGAAGGATTATGAAACATCCAATTTCGCAAAATTAAAAATTCATTATTGCTTTTTTATATTTGCCCTTGTTTCCTTTATTTTTTCCTTGGTTCTCTCAATTAAAATAGCGCGTCCAGGGATAAGAGTCTTCTGGCCTTTTTTAATCTCTCTGATGTTGTTTATTATGGGCTTTTGGATTTATACATGGCGTTTTGTGCGAGCTAAAGAGCATGTTGCCGTTATTCTAAAAAACAATGCCGAAGTTCGCACCGGTCCTGATGAAAGTTTTAAAATAAGCGCAGTTCTTCCCGAGGGTAAAAAGGTGCTTGTTATACGAAAATCTTCGGATTGGATCGAAATAGGGATAAAATCACTTGCCATTAAAGGCTGGCTGCCGTCGCGGGAACTTGAAATAATCTAAAATAGTTTGTAAAATAAATCTATGAAAACCGACAGATTGCTGCATGTGTGGAATAACTGCCGTTTGAAAAAACCATTTTTTATTGCCGGTCCTTGTATAATTGAAAGTAAAGAGATGACCTGTGAAATTGCGGAGGAACTTAAATCCGTATTTTCGCGTTTGGGTATGCCTTTTATTTTCAAGGCGTCTTATGACAAAGCTAACAGAACTTCAATAAAATCTTTCAGAGGTCCCGGAATAGACCGCGGGTTGCAAATTCTCCGGTATATTAAAAAGAAACTGGGTGTTCCTGTAATTACTGATGTTCATTGTACGCACGATGTGGAGGAGGTTGCCTCTGTCGCGGATATTATCCAGATTCCGGCGTTTTTGTGCAGGCAGACGGATTTAATAATTTCTGCAGCGAAGACCGGCAAAATAGTAAATGTCAAAAAAGGCCAGTTTCTTTCTCCATATGATATGCAGAATGTTGTAGAAAAAATAAAGTCCGCCGGGAACAATAGAATCATTTTGACGGAACGGGGCACAAGTTTCGGTTACAATAATCTTGTCGTTGATATGCGTTCCATAGTTGTAATGAAGAAATTCGGTTTTCCCGTAGTTTTTGACGCTACGCATTCAGTGCAAATTCCAGGCGGGCTTGGTAATGCTACAGGAGGGCAGAGCGAATTTATTGTCCCTTTGGCTCGCGCTGCGCTGGCAGCAGGAGCGGACGGTATATTTATGGAAGTGCATCCTGATCCGGACAGGGCTCTTTCCGACGGAAAAAATTCCGTAAAACTTTCGCATTTGCGAGAATCGCTTAAAAAGATTTGTTCCTCTTGCTGAAAGAAGCAAACATTCGGGAGGTAGTTATGATTTGTTATAATTGTAAATCTGAAAATAAGGAAAAGGCCAAGGTTTGTAAAAAATGCGGAGCCGATTTGACATACATTCCATGGCGCCCCGGCATAAAATGGCATATCAAAGTGCTGGGTGTTATATATGCGGTGGTTGTAATCGCCTTTTTTACGGCAAGAGTATTTCTTGATAAGTATGACAGAAATCTGCCGACGTGGGAATCGGAATATCCGATGTATGATATGACAAAAGGCAGTGCTACAAAATGAAGAACCTTAAAAAAGCTGCGCAAAAAGCAAAAAAAATAAAACTCATTGCAACGGATATAGACGGTGTTTTAACGGATGGTAAGATAATCATACTGGAATCCGGTGAAGAGATTAAAGAATGGGATACTTGCGACAGATTGGCGTTTACTATCTTGCGGAATCACGGCAAACATCTCAAAATCGCGTGGATAACAGGAAGAAAATCCAAACAAGTCGCGGCCCGTGCACGGGAAGTCGGAGTTCATTACCTCTATCAACGATGTATGAACAAATTGGTCGCGGTAAAAGAAATAATGAACAAAGAGAATATTAAGCTGGACGAGGTTGCTTTTATTGGAGACGATCTGTTGGATTTGCCTGTGCTGTCCAGATGCGGTTTTGCTGTATGCCCGTCGAATGCCGTGTCGGAAGTTAAAGAGGCAGTTGATTATATAGCTAAAGCAGCCGGCGGCCGCGGAGTTTTTCGGGAAGTCGTGGAACTCATTTTCAAATCTCAGGGATTATGGAAAACCGTAATACAACACTATTCTTCTTAATTTCTTTATTGTTTTTTTCCTGTGGCAAAGGCGGGATGAAAAAGATTGTTATTACTGAAACGATGCCTGAGCGAATTGTGAAAAACTTTTCGATCGACAAATATATTTCTGGAGATAAAATCTGGCAATTCACCGCCTCCCGCGCAGATATTTATGACAAAAGAAATACCGTTTATGCTATAGGCGTTGATATGCTTTATTATGAATCAAGTGTGCCAGGGACAGCTATAACGGCATCCTCCGCTGTGATAAATATAAATACCGGTGATGTCAGCGCGTTCGGCAATGTCGTAATTAATTCTCTCTCGGGGAATACCACGCTGTACACGGAAGCGATAAATTACGACGGAAAAACAAAAAAAATTATTTCGGATTCCTTTGTCAGGCATGAAAGATCCGACGCGACTATTACGGGGCAAGGTATGACCGCTTCGGGCGATCTATCCGAAGTTATTATACAAAAAGACGTAAGAGTGATAAAAAAATGAATGTGAAACGCATATTCTTTACGCTGCTGGGTTTATTGGGAGGAATATTTTTTATTTCCGATTTTTTATTGTCCGCGCCGCCGCTTACAATTACGAGCGATAAAATGAAAATAATCTCTCAAGGCGAAGTAAGCGAATTTATAGGGAATGTGCTTATTGTCCAGGGCAATTTGACAATAAAAGCGGATGTGGTGAAGGCAAATGATAAAACCGGCCTCATTTCCGCTAAAAATGATATAATCGTGCATTATTCCAGTGATTCGGTTTCAACCTATGCATGGGGGGATAGCGCGGAATATGACAAGAACCGCAGCACAGGCGTTTTAATAGGTAATGTAAGGGTCAAAAGGCATCTTTCGGAATCCGCCACGGATTTTGTCACTCTTACCTGCGACAGGCTGGATATTATGTCTGCCGGCGAGCGGCTTCGCGGGATAGGGAACGCAAGGATTGTTCATCCCAGCGGTATTGCGGAAAGCGACGAAGTATTTTACGATAATGCCAAGGACGAAATTATTCTTTCAGGGACTCCTGCCCGCATTCAGAAGCACGACGGCGGAACCTCTACCGAATATTACGGAGATAGGATCATACTTGATATAAAAACGGAAAATGTTACAATTACAGGGAATGTGCGCACAAAAATAATGATGAAATGATTATGCGTGTCTAATCGGGCTCAATCCATGAAAATAAGAGTAGAAAATATTATTAAAAACTACGGCAAGAGGCGGGTTGTCAACGGCATAACTCTGAATATAAACGAGGGAGAGATACTCGGGCTTCTGGGACCTAACGGTGCGGGCAAGACAACAAGTTTCCATATAATAGTGGGATTGATAAAGGCGGATTCAGGGCATATCTATTGCGGCGATGAGGACATAATAGATTATCCGGTGCATGCCAGAGCTCAAAAGGGTATAGTTTACCTTTCTCAGGAGCCTTCTGTTTTCAGAGGATTGACTGTGGAGGACAATATTCTCGCCGTGCTCGAGATGCTCAATTACAGTGAGAAAGAGAGAAAACGCAGAGCTGAAGATTTAATGAAACAGTTTAATGTTTTTCATCTTCGCGACAGGTATTCTCATAGCCTTTCCGGAGGAGAGAGAAGAAGAACGGAAATTGCCCGGGCGTTGACGGTTTCTCCGCGGTTTATACTCCTTGACGAGCCTTTTGTCGGGATAGATCCGATAACGATTAACGATATACAGACAATCATACGAACACTGAAGAACAACGGCATTGGCATTATTCTTACGGATCATAATGTACGCGAGGCGTTAGAAATAATAGACAGGGCATACATTATTTATGACGGAAAGATATTGATGGAAGGTTCCGCGAAAGAGTTGATAGACAGCGCCGAAGCGAGAAAGATATATCTTGGAGAGGAGTTTAAAATGTAAAATATAGATTGATTTTTCTAAAAAAAATTATAATATATATAAGATTGGAGGGCATAATGGATATACATATAACGGCGCGAAAATTAAAAGTGCCGGATTCTGTGTTTGAATATATTCGCGGAAAGATGGAAAAATGTCGTAAATTTTTCAAGAATATAACGAGGATAGATGTCACGATAAGCAAGCAAAAATACATACACACCGTGGATGTTCTTTTGCATCTGACCGGACAGACGATAAGAGTTACGCAGGAGTCGGAAGATATTAGGTCCGCGGTAGATTTGTCTGTGGACAAAATAGAAAAGCAATTGCGCAAACGCAAGGAACGTATAAAGGATCGCAGGCGCGGATACGAGAAGGTTGCTTCGGATGAATTTGTTCAAGACGCATCATGGCTTGTCGAACTTACCAGAAGAAAACTTATTCCGGAAAGCATGGATTTGCCGCAGGCAAAAAGGCATTTAGAAATAAATAATTTTATGTTTTGGATTTTTAAAAATATGGAAAGCGGACTTTTAAGCGTAATTTATCGAAAAGCGGATTTAAGTTACGGGCTTATGGAAATAGAAAAGAATAAAAATAAGCAGCGCAAGGTTTGACGATTTTCCGCAAATCGCATATTGTTGCTATATTTTGGATTTGTTTTGAATGAAGGAGGAGTTTAAAGATGAAAGTATTGGATTTTTTGTCGGAAGGATGTATTATAACGGATATAAAAGGGAAAACAAAAAATGAGGCGATATCTGAATTGATCAATGTTCTTTCCAAGGAAAAACTCATAAAAGATATTGATTCCGCAAAAGACGCTATAATTAAAAGAGAAGGGATCGGTTCCACCGGCATAGGTCAGGGCGTAGCCCTTCCTCATGCCAAATGCGAAGAAACGACTAAAATCATTGCCGCATTGGGTATATCAAAAACGGGAGTCGATTTTGATTCTCTCGACGGCGAACCTGTTTATATAATCTTTCTTATGGTCGCCCCGCCTAAATCAGTCAGTGAACATCTGAAAGCGTTGGCAAAAGTTTCAAGACTGCTCAAAGATAAATTTTTCAGACAGTCCCTGAGAGAAGCTTCAACCGCCCGCGACATAGTTAAAATAATAAAAGAAGAAGATGCTCTGTGAGGATTTGAAAAGATAAAAAGATTCTTGCAGTATTGTTATTTGTCTTCCGGAGGGAAGTGAAAATGGCCGAAGGAATTACCGTACGAGCTCTCTTCGAGAAAAAGAGAGCGGATTGGAAACTTGAAATTCTTGCCGGCGAAAATGGTCTTGATCACCAGATAGCGTCTCCGGAAACGAATTTTCTCGGTTTGGCTCTTGCCGGCTTTTTTGAGTATTTTCCGTCTAACCGGCTGCAGATTTTAGATCTTTGCGAATCCGAATTTATTAAAAGACACGGTGTTGAAAAAGATATAATAGAAAAGATATTTTCGTATGAAATCCCTGCTGTCGTAGTTGTGAAAAATATAGAAGTTCCACGAATTATCATTGACACTGCAGGTTCACACGATATTCCTCTTTTAAGGACATCAATGGAGCCGGGCTGGCTGATAACGGAACTTTCGGAATATATGGAAGAGGCCTTAGCGCCTTCCGTAGTGAAACACGGCGTTTTAATGAATGTTCTCGGCATGGGTGTTTTGATTCTCGGGAAGTCATCCATCGGCAAGTCGGAATGCGCTCTGGAACTTGTGAAAAGAGGGCATCTTTTGGTCGCCGATGACATTGTCGAGATTAAACGTCGTTCCGGAGATATCCTTGACGGGTCCGGCGGCGAACTTATCAGGCATCATATGGAGATTCGCGGCATTGGCATTATTGATATAAAAAATCTTTTTGGCATATCCTCGGTTATGGATACAACAAAAATAGAACTTGTGGTTCAGCTGGAAGAATGGCAGGGAGAAAAAGAATACGAACGATTGGGCATAGATGACAGATTCTTGGATATATTGGGGCTGCGGATACCGGAAGTGACTATTCCGGTAAAACCCGGCCGAAATCTTGCCGCCATAATAGAGGTGGCGAGTATGAATCAGCGCCTTAAATTAAGAGGTTATCATACGGCGAGAGAACTTGACCGCAAATTGATAGAAATAATGAAGGAAAGAGGCAGCGGCGGAGCCGTATAATTTTTATTGTTGCGAGGCAATGTGAAGAGAACGGAGTTTTTCATCATTACTGGAATATCGGGAGCAGGCAAAAGCCAGGCAATAAAATGTTTTGAGGATCTGGGATTCTTTTGCGTGGGCAATATGCCTCTTTTTTTAGTTGACAAATTTCTTGCTTTAAGTTTGAATTCAAAAGATGCAAGATTCAGAAAAATAGCGCTTGTGATTGATATAAGAGAAGGGGTAACCCTTGCTGATTTCTACGGAGTAATGTCAAATCTGCCGGTAAAGCCCGGAGTGATCTTTTTTGACGCGTCAAACGAAACTATTATAAGGCGTTTCAGCGAGACCAGAAGGAAACATCCTTTGGGCAGAAGGGTTTCAGACGCTGTAAAACTTGAAAGAACTATTTTAACGGAGATTAAGGCACATGCGGATAAAGTAATAGATACCACCAATATGACTTTGCAGGAACTTAAAGAAACCATAGCATCGGTTTTAAAAATATCTCAAAAAACGGAAATGCGTCTTTCCGTGATATCCTTTGGATATAAATATGGAATTCCTCCGGACGCGGATATAGTTATGGATGTCCGGTTTCTGCCGAATCCGAATTATATAAGATATCTGAAAAAGATGACAGGCCGGGACGGGAAGGTGGACAGATATTTGATGAAATTTCCGCAGACAAAAAAATTTATGAAAGCGTTTTTTGGTATTGTCGACGACATAATTCCCCAATATGTGAAGGAAGGGAAATCGTATCTTACTATAGCCATCGGTTGTACCGGAGGCAGGCACAGGTCAGTAGTAATAGCGAATAGATTGAAAAAATTTCTTATAAAGAATAAATTCTTGGTGATTGTCCAGCATAGAGATATAGACAAAGAGAGGGGGATTTTATGAAACCCGCGCCCGCATCTCCTGTGAAAAAAAAGATCAAAATAGACAAACAAACGAAAAATATTTATATAGACACCGGGTATCCGTTGCCTGAAAAGTATAATGAAGATATAATCGTCGTTTTGCCCCGTGATCCGTACTGGATATTTGTTTATTGGGAAATCAATGACGATACAATTAAAAGAATAACCAACGGATACAGCGCGGCAGCGCTTAAACAATCCGAGATAGTGCTGAGATTGCATGCTGTCGCGGGCGTTAAAGTGCAGGGGAGTAATTCTCCGAGACATACTGATTTTCCCGTGTCTTTAAGCTGTCAAAATTGGTATCTAAAGGTATCAAAACCGGGGCGCGCGTATTGGGTGGAACTTGGTATAAAGACTCTATCCGGCAATTTTATTTCGCTTGCGCGTTCCAACCGCGTGGAACTGCCAAGCGGGGATGTGTCAACAGAAGACAGCTCCGAATGGATGTCTGTAAGTGAAAAATACGGTGAACTTTTATCATTGTCCGGAGTAGATAAAATAGGCGCGAGTTCTTTTGAAATAGCCCGTATTCTCGCTCATCGCTGGAAATTAATCGGCGGGTCGTCTTCCGGCGGATCAAAAGGTATTCCGGAGAAAGGCATCTCTGTTTCTCGTAATTCCGGTGCTTTCCGTCTTCAGGCGGATGCCGATGTGGTTATTCGCGGCTCTACCGAGCCCACGGCAAAACTGTTTGTCAACGGCAAACGGATATTGATCGGCTCTGCCGGCGTTTTTCGCATCGGGACTAATTTTCCCGACGGCAAACAGGAATTTGTTATAAAAGCAGTTTCCGATAAAGGTGACGAAGAGAGAAAGATTATCATCACCGTGGAAAGGAAGACCAAATAATCCTGCCGTGTGTCTGGGAACGAGGCGTTTGAGATTTCAATGCGATTATGGAAAAAGGATATTTGTGTATTGTACTGCACGCTCATCTTCCGTTTGTTCGTCATCCCGAATACAGGGACTTTTTAGAGGAGGATTGGTTTTATGAAGGGATGACGGAAACGTATATACCTTTGCTTGACATGTTTGAAAGACTTTTGCATGAAGGCATACGGTTTCGTATTACCATGTCTCTTACGCCCACCCTTTGTGCCATGATGTCGGATAGATTGCTTATAAATCGGTATAAGTCGCGACTATCCGGTCTTATGGAGTTTTCCGAAAAGGAACTTTTCAGAACTAAGGACCATCCGCTGTTTCACAAAACAGCCCGGATGTACAATGCAAAATTAAAAACCTGTATAAAGATGCTCGAAAAACACCGGGGCAATCTGTTGCACGGTTTTAAAAAAATCGCAGATTCCGGATGTCTGGAAATTATTACCTGCTGCGCCACTCACGGATTTTTGCCTTTGATGATTCATCGGGAATCTAAACGCGCTCAGATTCGTGTCGCTGTAGAAGATTATGCGGAAAAATTCGCCGTTCGTCCAAAAGGTATATGGCTTGCCGAATGCGCATATTCTCCTGGTGACGATTATTTGTTGAAAGAATCCGGGATAAGATATTTTTTTTCGGACACTCACGGAATATTGTTCGGCTCTCCTCGTCCGGCATACGGAATATTAGCGCCAGTGTATTGCCCGTCCGGTGTCGCTGTTTTTGCCAGAGATATGGAATCAGCCCATCAGGTCTGGTCTGCGGATATAGGGTATCCGGGGGATTCGCGCTACAGAGAATTTTACAGGGATGCCGGCTACGATCTGGAGTATGATTATGTAAAGCCGTATCTCCATTCCGACGGGATTCGAAGGAATGTCGGATTTAAATATTATAAAGTAACAGGTAAGGTAGAACTTTCAGAGAAACAGCCGTATGACTATGAACAAGCCCGTCAGGCAGCCGCTATTCATGCTGGGAATTTTATGTTTAATAGAGAGAAACAGATAGAACATCTCTACGGGATTCTGAAAAAAAAGCCGATAATAACTTCCATGTATGACGCGGAACTTTTTGGCCATTGGTGGTACGAAGGCCCGGAATTTCTTGAGTTTTTATTTCGTAAGATTTACTATGACCAGAAAACAATCAAGGTTGTTACTCCTTCCGAGTATATGGAGATTCATAAAGATTATCAGGTAGTTCAACCGTCTATGTCTTCATGGGGAGACAAAGGTTACAACGAGGTATGGCTGAATCAATCCAATGACTGGATATACAGGCATCTGCATAAAGCCGCTTCATTGATGATACGACTGGCCCGTTCCAATCCTCGCGCACGGGGTTTAAAAAAGAGAGCATTAAATCAGGCTGCCCGGGAGTTGCTTCTTGCGCAGTCTTCGGATTGGGCTTTTATAATGTCAACCGGCACAACAGTCCCTTATGCACATAAAAGGACCAAAGATCATCTGCATTATTTTATGAAAATTTACGAAAGTGTGAACAATAACAGTATCGAAGAAAAATTCATATCGGAATTGGAACAAAGGGATAATGTGTTCCCGAATTTAAATTATAGGGTTTACGCTTGATTTTATATGCAACCGGTTAATTGCCTTTATTTTTATCGCGACGGCAGGCATTATGATAGCCGCAACAATGCTTTTACTGAGGATATCCCTTTTTATCTGAAATGGATTAAGCAGACAGGGATGCCTGCATTGGAATTGGCATGCGGCACTGGCAGATTGACTGTGCCATTAGCTGCACAAGGCGTGCGTATGACAGGATTGGATATTTCCGAGCCTATGTTGCGAACGGCAAAGGAAAAGGCTTCTAAAAGGAATGTTGATGTGGAATGGGTATATTCAGACTGCAGAAATTTTAATATTGATAAAAGGTTTAAAATCATAATATTCCCTTTTAATTCAATCGCTCATCTTGAGGACGAAGAAAGCGTTGATTTGTGTTTTTCTTGTGTTAAGAAACATCTGCATGAGTTTGGTAGATTTATCGTTGATACTTTTAATATTCGTATGGATTATCTTACCAGAAATCCGAAGGTGCGATATCCATTAGTTCAATATCCTGATCCGGACGGACGGGGAATGGTTACAATAAGCGAAAGCACGTCGTATGATGCTGCAACTCAAATTTGTCGCGTAAAATGGTATATTACAATTGAAAATATTCCAGGGGAAGAGACTGAAGAATATAATTATAGAGTTTTTCACCCGCGAGAACTGGATGCTTTGCTGCGGCACGGAGGTTTTAACATAGAATATAAATACGGCAACTATGACGAAACGGCTTTTTCGGCAATTTCGCCGAGGCAGATTTTAATTTGTAACGTACATAAATAACAAAAAATTAATTTGTTTTAAACTATTTTTAAAAAATTGTCAAAAATGTTTTTATATTTAATGGAGTCTTATCAGACTCGGAACGGAGTTTTATGAAAAAGATTAATTTTATTTTCGGTGTGCATAATCACCAGCCGGTAGGCAATTACGATTCGGTATTTAAATGGGCTACAGAATCGGCGTATCAGCCGTTTTTAGAGGTGATTGAAAAGTACGACGATGTGAAAATAGTTTTTCATTATACGGGCTGTCTTATTGATTATCTTGATGTCAATATGCCGGGAGTAATTCAAAAAGTGAAGAATCTGGTGAAAAGCGGCCGCGCGGAAGTTTTGACAGGTGGTTACTATGAGCCCATAATGCCTGTTATCCCGGACCGGGACAAAACAGGTCAAATAAAAAAACTTACGTCTTATGTAACAAAAACATTTTCCTGCAAACCCAAAGGCATGTGGCTGGCGGAAAGAGTATGGGAGCCCTCTTTGGCAAAAGTGTTGAGCGAATCCGGCGTGGAATATGTGGTGCTTGATGATTCACACTTTCTGGCTTCCGGAATAAACGAAGAAAAACTGAGGGGATATTTTATCACGGAAGAGCAGGGCGTGAGCCTAAAGATATTCCCGATCAGCCAAAAATTGAGATATATCATTCCTTTCGCTTCTCCTGAAGAAACAATAGAGTATCTTGCGAAAGAAGCGTCGGAAGACCCTTCCCGCTTGCTTGTAATGGCTGACGACGGCGAGAAATTCGGTATTTGGCCGGAGACGCATAAGACATGTTACGCAGAAAACTGGCTTGACAGATTTTTTTCTCTTATTCAGAAAAATTCTTCCTGGATAAACATGACGACTTTTGAAAGTTATGTAAAGGATTTTTCCGCGCGTGGACGTATCTATCTCCCGGCTGCTTCTTATTTTGAGATGTCGGAATGGTCATTGCCGTCTGAGGTCCAGGTTGAATTTGAAAAGATGTCTTTGAATTCGGATGCCGCGTTAAAACGATTCCTTAAGGGAGGAATTTGGAGAAATTTTTTAACCAAATATCCCGAATCCAACAACATGCATAAGAAAATGCTTTATATCAGCGATAAAATAGAAACACTTTCCTTGAAAAACGTCAAGAATAAAAAGATTTTGGCAGACTCAAAAAAGCATCTGTATATGGGCCAGTGCAACTGCGCTTATTGGCATGGAGTTTTTGGAGGGCTGTATCTTCCGCATTTGAGGCACGCGGTATATAAAAATCTTATAGAGGCTGAATGTATCGCACAATCCGCGGCTCCTTCTTCACCCCCGGATGTGGAAATTTTTGATATTGATAGAGATGGAGAAGAGGAAGTTGTGTTCTCCGGGGAAAAAATATCTTTTTGCGCCAAGCCGTCTTACGGAGGAATGATAACGGAAATTGACTATAAACCCGCCCTCTTCAATTTGTCGGATGTTTTAACAAGAAGGTTTGAAGCGTATCATACAAGGGTCAAAAAAGCCGTTATTAAAAAGGAAAATCATAAGCTTGAAGTAATACATGGCGTTTATTACACTAAGGAGCTTGGGCTGGAAAATTATCTAAAATACGACTGGTATAACCGAGGTTCCGCTATAGATCATTTTTTCGGTACAGACACAACTCTTGAAAAATATTCCTGTTGCGAATACCGGGAACTTGGCGATTTCGTGAATCAGCCGTACAAATTGGAAACGGCAAACAAGAAGCCAGCAAAGAACGGCATAAGATTATTCAGGGATGGTTGTCTATGGACAGACAATGGAATTATTCCTGTAACTGTGGTTAAACGTATCGAAATTATTAATAATAAAATGATACTGAAATATGAAATTATCAATAATTCTGCCGGAGAATACGAATTCTGGCATGGTTCGGAATTCAATATTTCTTTTTCATCGCCTTGCGGAGATGGCTGTTGTCTTTCTTCCGGAGACAATAAAATAAAATTCGGAGAATTGGGAGAATTCCGGAATTGCAATCTTCTTGAAGCTATAGATCCTTTTCACCGTTTGAAATTATCGTTTACCGCAGTAGGGGATTCCTCTTTCTGGGCTTTTCCGTTATGGACTGTTTCGTTGTCTGAAGGCGGATTTGAGAAGACCTATCAGGGTTCGTCGATTACGGCGCACCGGAAAATATTTCTTGCGCCTAAGCAGAAATATGCTTTTGAAATAGCACTGAGTATTGACTGCGAATAAAGATTTACGGGTTTGGGTTGTTGCGTATTTCAGTTTTATATTAGGATGATATTTTAATTGCGTAAGGGAAAAAATTTGTTTTCTTGTTTTTGGGAGATTTAGCATGATGGAAAAAAAAATAACAATACAAAACAAACTGGGGTTGCATGCCAGACCTGCCGCTTTGTTTGTTCAAACAGCCTCCAGATATAAGTCGGCAGTGAAAGTATTGCTCGGGGAGCAGGTGGCCGACGGCAAATCAATTATGGGCCTTATGATGCTGGCTGCCGGTCCAGGAGTTGAGATTTGTATATCTGCGACAGGCCCGGACGAAAAAGAAGTTATAGATTCTTTGGAATCGCTAATAATAAACAAGTTTGCAGAGGAGTAGAAAAGGCTTTGCTCCTGTGGAGGCAATATGTTATACAAAGGTATTCCAGCCGCACCGGGAATAGGAATAGGTACGGCGTTTGTCATTAATGATACTGAATTTTGCACAGTAAAAAGGAACATAGCAAAAGAGGATATCCCATCGGAAACGGAGAGATTCAAAAAAGCGCTCAACGAAATCCGCAGCGAGCTTGAGAAAACAAAAAAGAAAGCGGAAAAACTTCTTGGTAAGAAACATGTGAAATTATTTGACGCGTATCTCTTTGTAATAGACGATCCCATGTTGAAAGACGACGTGCTTTCTAAAATCGTTTCGGACAGAGTAAACGCGGAATACGCGCTGCACGAAGTCCTTAATAAAAATTTAAAAGCTTTTGATAAAATCAAGGATGAATATTTTAAAGAGCGCGGAAGAGATATTTTGGATGTGGCCCGCCGCGTGTTAAAATATCTTTCCGGCGCCCACAAGAAAAAAATTATAAGCGTTCCGGAAAATTCCATTGTTTTCGCGGCGAATCTCACTCCCACAGACGCGATTGCCATAAAAGAAGACGGTATAATAGGATTTGCCATAAATATGGGAGGGAAAACTTCACACTCCACAATAATGGCGCGCGCGTTGGAAATTCCGGCGGTTGTGGGGATGAATGATATAACACAGCATGTTCATGACGGCGATATAACAATAATTGACGGCATAGAAGGCGTTGTTATAGCTAATCCTGACAAAGATACTCTTGAAAATTATAAACGGCGCAGAAACATGTTTTTGGCGGAGAGAGAGGAATTAATTCTTATAAGGGATTTGCCGTCTGTTACTAAGGACGGTAAAAAAGTTGTGGTGTCCGCGAATATAGAAATTCCGGAAGAAGTTAAATCCGTTATTGCCTACGGTGGCGAAGGTATCGGATTATTCAGGACGGAGTACCTTTATCTTAATCGTAAGGGGTTTCCGTCGGAAGAGGAGCAGTACGAATCCTACAGAAGCGTTGCCGAAAAGATGTTCCCGAATCCTATTGTCATAAGGACTATGGATCTCGGAGGTGACAGATTCCTTTCGTATTTTCATTTAAACGAAGAAAAAAATCCTTTTCTGGGCCTGCGTGCCATAAGATTTTGTCTTAAACATCCGGATATTTTTAAGATTCAATTACGCGCTATTCTGCGCGCTTCCTCTCTTGGTAATATTAAAATGATGTTTCCTATGATTTCAGGCGTCGGCGAACTCAGAGATGTTAAAAAGATACTGGAAGAGACAAAACAGGAACTTAAACAAAAGGGTGTCCCATACGATGAACATATGGAAGTGGGCATAATGATAGAGATCCCGTCCGCTGCATTAACAGTCGATGTTCTTGCCAAAGAAAGCGATTTTCTTTCAATAGGCACAAATGATCTTATTCAATATACTCTTGCTGTGGACAGGGTAAATGAATACGTCGCGCAACTTTATGAGCCTTTGCATCTATCCATTCTCCGCCTTTTAAAAAATATAATAGACGCAGGGAAAAGCGCGGGCAAATGGGTTTCTATGTGCGGAGAAATGGCAGGAGAACCGTCCTATACGGAGATATTATTGGGATTGGGACTTGAACATTTCAGTGTTGCGCCTTCATCTCTTTTAAGAGTAAAAAATGAAGTGAGAAAAGCGAATTACTCGGACGCGGCGAAAACAACCGATGAAATTCTTAACGAAGCTGACAGGGATCTGTTGGTAAAAAAAGTAAAACAAAAAAGGATTTATTGAGATGCTCCGTCTTGAGAATATTAGAAATTTTTCAATTATAGCGCATATAGACCACGGGAAATCTACTCTTGCGGACAGATTGCTTGAATACTGCAATGTGATAAAAGGTTCTCACCTGAATCAGGTTCTGGATGCCATGGATTTGGAGCGGGAGAGAGGCATTACCATCAAAGCCAAGGCCGTCCGTCTGAAATACCTGTCAGGCAACGGGACTGAGTATCAATTGAATATCATAGATACGCCTGGTCATGTGGATTTTACTTATGAAGTTTCGCGCTCTCTCGCCGCTTGCGAAGGTTGTTTGCTTTTAATTGACGCCTCACAGGGCGTGGAAGCCCAGACGCTGTCGCATTATGAACTTGCCAAACAGCATAATCTGAAAATAGTTCCTGTAATAAACAAAATAGACCTTCCGCATGCCGATATCGCAAAAACAAAAAGTCAAATAGAAAAGATTTTAAAAATATCGGAACCACCGGTCCTTATTTCCGCAAAGAATAATATCGGCACTAATGAAGTGCTGGATGCTATTATTGATAGAATACCGTTGCCGATCGGAGGAAAGGACAGACCCCTTAAGGCATTGGTCTTTGATTCTCACTATGACTCATTCAGAGGAGTTGTAGTTTATATAAGGGTTTTTGACGGCGAAATCTCCGCGAACCGGCAAGTGGTATTTTGTTCTAATCTTGAAGGATATACAGTGGAAGAAGTCGGATATTTTCAATTGGGGATGCAGAAAATCGACAGGTTGTCCGCCGGAGAAGTCGGGTATGTTATACTTGGGATCAAGGATATACATAAAATAAAGATAGGAGACACTATTACCGACGCTTCCAAGCCCACAGACCAAGCGCATGAGGGGTACAGGGATGTAAAACCCTTTGTGTTTTGCGGCTTGTACCCTGTAAATCCCGGAGATTACGAAAATTTGACAAAAGCCATAGGCAAATTGCACCTTGAGGATTCTTCCTTTTTTTATCAGCCGGAAACTTCCACAGCTCTTGGATTCGGATATAGATGCGGATTCTTGGGGCTTCTGCATATGGATATAGTAAAAGAGCGTTTGCAGAGAGAATTCAATCTGAATCTGATAGTTACTTCCCCGAATGTCAGATATAAAATAGATACGATAGGTCAGTCGGGAACTGTTTGTATCGATGTTGAAAATCCTTCAAAATTTCCAGAGAGACATGATATAAGCAAAATATACGAGCCGTATATAATGGCCACTATAGTGCTTCCGTCTCAATATCTAGGCAATGTTATGACTTTGTGCGAAAGCAAGCGCGCCGATTTTCTGGATATGACCTATATAACCGAGGAGAAAGTAAAGTTAGTATATGAAATGCCTCTCGCCGAGGTGATAATGGATTTTTATGACGGTTTGAAGTCAGTATCTTCCGGGTATGCTTCATTTGACTATGAAATGTCCGACTATAAAGAATCAGATGTCGTAAAACTGGATATATTGGTGAATAATGAGACCATAGACGCATTTTCTTTTGTCGTTCACAAAGATAAGGCAGTATCCTGCGGCAGAAAACTTGTTGAAAAATTGCGCAGCCTGATACCGAGGCAGCTCTTTGAGATTCCGGTACAGGCCGCTATATTCGGCAAAATTATAGCAAGAGAGAATATAAGATCTCTCCGCAAAGATGTTATTGCCAAATGTTACGGAGGGGATATCTCGCGCAAACGAAAATTGCTGGAAAAACAAAAAGAAGGAAAAAGAAAGATGAAGCGATTGGGCAATGTGTCCATTCCGCAGGAGGCGTTTATAGCTTTATTGAAACTTGAATGATCAAGTATTTTTATATTGCGAAATCCGGATAAATATTATAAAATTATAGAAAATGTCAAAGAAACCTTAACTCGTTCTAATTTCTTATTGTAATGTAAAGATCGCCGCAGAGTCGGCATAATTTGCTGGTGTCGCTAATTTTTTTTGCGGATTTTTATGAAAAATATTTTGGTTTTTGGCCAGGAAGAGGAACTTTGCAGTTTGATTAGAGAGCCGTTGATGCGGGAAAATCTTGCCTGTGCTTTTGTGGGCAAAACAGGAGCATTGTTCAAAAAAATGTCGTCTTCTAAGGAAGAAAAACCTGAAGCCATAATAATTGATCTGGACTTGTCTGATGATATTTCCGGTTGGGATATATGTAAAATATTAAAGGGTGAAAAAGAAACCAAAAGAATACCGGTAATTATGACTTCCGGGAAATATACGACGCCTGCTGATATAGTATTCGGATTCCGATTGGGTATTGATGATTATGTGATTAAGCCGTTCAACCCTAATGTGTTCGTTGCCAGATTAAAAGCCATTCTGCGTAGAAATTCCTTCTCGTCTGATTTACAAAGAAATACCAGGCATATACTTCTTGCCACTAAAGACAGAAGCATAATAGTAGACCTGGAAAAAAGAACCGTCAATCTGTATGCCGATGGGAAGCACGGAATAACAAAATTTTTCACTCCTAAGGAATTTGATTTGCTGTGCTTGTTTATTAAAAAAAACAATCAGACGCTGTCCCGCGAAGCCATAGGGGAAGCAATTTGGGGACAGAGCTTTTTCGACACCTCCAGAACAATAGATAAACATATCGAAAAACTCCGCAGAAAATTAGGGAAACTTGGGAAAAACATAAGGAGTGTGTACGGTATCGGATACAGGTTTGTAGCATAAAATTTATCCGGATATGAAATCATCGGAGTTATCGAAAAATGTCGAGCATCGAAGAAAACACAAAAATAGACACCAAATTCTGCGGGAATGGCGGGGATGTTGATATAAAACTACTGGTCGGAAAGGCAAAGGCAGGAGACCGGATTGCTTTCAATGCTATATTTACATTATACAAACAGCGGATATTCGCAATATCTATCAGATATCTTCATAACGAACAGGATGCCGCGGATATTGTGCAAGAAACTTTTTTAAACGCCCTTAAGTTTTTATATAAGTTTAATGAAAAATCCGATATCAGCACATGGCTTGTTCGCATATGTCTGAACCTTTGCTGGCAAAAACGCAAACATATCGCAGAAAAAAATAAGTTTGAAGTTTCTTTAGATATTAATTATGAAAACGAAGAAGGCGATTGCGTAAAACAGGTTGTAAGCGGAGAAGCGCAGCCGCATGATATCCTTGAACAGCAGCAGGAGTCCCGTAGAATTAGAGATATATTGGATTCTTTGAAAAAAAAATACAGGGAATTGATAATTTTGAAAGAACTGGAAGGATATTCTTACGAGGAGTGCGCCAGGATACTTGATATATCTGAAGGCACTGTAATGTCCAGATTGCATAGAGCCAGAAAGATACTTATCAAGAAACTTTCTGGATAAATTTTTATACCATAAAAGTCGTGCTGTCTGCCAGAAAGAGTAACTGAATCATACAAATTTGCAGTCAAATAAACAGTAAGATAATTGTGCTGATTACCGCGTCATCAAGTTTGGTAAAATAAAAAAAATAATAACTTGCGCCGTAAAATATCAAGTTCAGTATAACGCGCAAAGTTCAAACTTTAAGGAGGATTATTTTGTATGAAAAAATTTGTTTCATTGTTTTATTGTTTCTCATTATTGACAGTGTTGCGTGCCAATGTCGTAATGTTGAAAGAAAAAGAGATTACCGCAAAAGAATGGACTGTGTACAGGCAGCCGACAAATTATAATTGTCTTGCTGTTGAAAACGAAGTATTGTGGATAGGTACGGATATTGGCGTGTTGGAAGTGGACACGAAAGAACTTACCTATCGCTTTCATAACGATAAAGACGGCCTTGCCGGTAATGATGTGAGGGCCATTGAAATAGATAATACTGGCGCTAAATGGTTCGGGACCTTCGGCAACGGAGTTTCAAAATACGACGGAAGTTCATGGACTACGTATAATATGGCTAATAGCGGGTTAGCAAGCGATTATGTAAAAGTAATAGCACCGGATCCTTTAGGAAATATATGGTTCGGGTTTAGTACGTATCAAGAAAAGCAGGAAACCGCAGTCGGGACTTGTCGATTTGACGGTAAAAACTGGAAAAGATATACTATGGATACCGGTCTTGTGGATAATCGGGTGCAGGACATTTTAATAACCGATGCCGGAAAGATTATCTGGTTCGCGACATTTCAGGGTGTTTCAAAATATGAAACGGAAACAGATACATGGACGACATTGAATAGGATTAATAGCGGTCTTCCTGATAATGAGATAGGGTGTATTTCAAGCGATGAGCGGGGAAATATATGGTTTGGCACAGAGAATGCCGGGATAATAAAATTTGACGGTACCAGTTGGACGGGCTTTTGCAGCGAAAACGGTTTGTATCATGATGATGTTACAGATGTATTGCCGGATCCTACGGATGGAAAGATTTGGGTAATATATGATTATAAAGGCGGCGGCGCCACTGTATACGACGGACAAGCATGGACATCCTACGACATATCCAATACCGGTTTGTCAGGAGACTATATTGGAGCATGCGTCATAGATCAATCCGGGAATAAGTGGTTTATTAATGACAGCTGGAAAAAGGCCAGAGGAGGCAATCCCACAACTCCAGGAATAACAAAGTTTGACGGCAAAACTTGGACGAAATATGTGTTGTCCAATATGCTTCCGAGCAATACAATGCAATGCGCCTTTGTGGATAGTTCAGGTGTGTTGTGGTTTGGGACATCATCTGCCGGCGCAATAAAGATGAAGGATGGCATATGGAGCGTGTGTGACACATCAACAGGATTGGCGGACAATACTGTTTTTGATATTTGTGAAGACAAAAATGGATTTAAATGGTTTGCGACTTTACACGGTTTGTCCAAATACGATGGTAAGAACTGGACGACTTTTAATCGTTCTAACAGCGGATTAACGGAAAATTATATAAAATGCATAGCTTCTGACAATAAAAATTCCATATGGTGCGGTACGTATTATGGCGGTGTCGCAGTTTATAACGGCAAAAAATGGACTTCGTACACAACAGGGAACAGCAGTTTAACGCACAATTATGTAACCGCAATAATGATTGAACCGGATGGAAAAAAGTGGATGGGCACATACGGGAAGGGGGTTTGTGTCTATGACGGTAAGAAATGGAAGACCTATAATGTTTCTAACAGCGGATTGGTAAATGACACTGTCAATGCCATATTTTTAGATAGCAAGGGTAATAAATGGATAGCAACTTCTGCCGGTATATCCGTATTTGACGGGAAAAACTGGAAAAGTTATACAACAAAGAACGGCTTGTCCAGTTTAGGTATACTGGATCTCACGGCTGACTTCAATGGTGCTGTATGGGCTGGGACTTACAACGGCGCAGCCGTATTTTCCGGCGAAAAATGGAAGATGTTTAATGTAAGAAACAGCGATTTGCCAACCGAGACTGTCACCTGTGTCGTGGTGGATAATACAGACGTCAAATGGTTTGGAACTGATAAGGCGGGTATTGTAAAATTTACCGGAACAAGAAAGTAGGTGAGAAAATAATGTATTTTAGTGAAATATTTAAGAAGTATCATTGCCGAATATTGTTATTTTTACTGATATTTATTTATACGGCTGATTGCCGGTGCGCCGCATATCCGAAAAAGGTAATGAGCGGTTATAATCCGGTTTTTATAGAGGCTGTGGTTTCTCCTTACGATAGGCAGAGTATTTCGCTCAACCGCCTGCTGTATATCATTTCAAACAGGTTCGGCAGCAAGGTAACTGTAAAATTTTATTTTGCCGTTGAATATGATTCCGCTAACGACAAATTTACCGCTTCCGGAGGAATAAAGGAACTGGAAGAGATATATAGAAGAGGTCATATATTGCGGTATAATAGGAAAAATTTTTGGGATTATGCTATTGCCCGCGATCAGAACATATATAATCCCGATTGGATTCCAGAAGCGAATTTCGCGGGTTTCGGCGATAGTGAAATAAAAAGTATGGCAGCTGCGTCCTCGGATTCACGAGTGAAATCTTTACTGCTGGAAAGCCATAACTTTATAAAAGAAGAAAACTTGGAACCCGGAACATATTTGTTTATCGCAGGAAAAAAATTTGAAAAATGGTCTTCCCGGTTATCTGAAACAGCCGCCTATATCAACGGGTTGCTGCCTGAAGAAGACAGGATTAAAAATATGCCTATTTATCCCGGCAAGCCAGATAAAGAAATTACTGTTCTGGCAGTTGCGAATCCTTACGGAACCGGCAGCAATATAGGTATCGGCCGTTCTTTGCTTGGAACGGATTTATTAGCTGTAAAAATGGAAATAATCAATTATGAAGACGATTTCGGCAGAAAGTTGATGAAAAAAGAAAAATTAACCTTTTTGCCGACTTTTCTTGTAAAGAAGAATGATGTAAAAAGAGAAGAGAAGCTTTCCCAGTTGAATGTGGCAGGTCTGCTTGTGCCGAGCGTGTCGTCTCAATATTATGTGATTCCAAGCACATTTGTCGTATACGGTTTTTATCCGTTTAATCCTGTCAGAAACAATGAATTGACTGTTTTTGTTATGAGCCATTGTCCATGGGGCTCTGCCACGATGCTTCAATTGCTTCGGGAAAAGAATCGTTCATTAAGTAGTATTTCCGATATAACGGTAAAGTTTAGATATATAGTGGAATCTTCGACCTATCCCGCAGTGTCTCTAACTGATTTTAAAGCCTTCAACGGTTTGCCTGAAGTGGAAGAAAACATCAGGCAGATAATAATACAAAAATATTATCCGGAGAAATTTCTTGATTATCTTGAAGCCCGGTCTTCGGATGTGTCTTCTACTCTTGTTTATAAGGCATTTGAAAAAGCATCTATACCTGAGCAGGATGTCAAAGATAAGATAGAAACAGAGGGCGTGAAACTTCTCTGTATCGAAGCGGAATTATGCAGAAAATTCGGTATTTCCGCGAGCCCGTCATTTTTATGGGAAAACAGGTATCTTTTGGATTTGGACGAATTTAAATTATTGCCGCGATTCCGGCGGTTGAATATATCAGTCAAAGGTTCCTGCAGATGAAAAAAAAATATCAATTTGCATATCTATTTTTACTAATCACACTTATACCCTATTCATTGTTATCAGGATTAATATTTGAACCTGGCGAAACTATTTCTTTTGGGAGATTGAAAAAAGGAGAAACGGCAGTAAGAACAATAACAGTATATAATACAGATAGATCACCGGTTGTTATCAACAGGATTTACGGAGATTGTTCATGTATTACTTATGAAATTTCTGAAAAAGTTATTCCTGCTTATGGTGAAACCGGGATTGTTCTAAAATTCAATTCAACGGATGAACCTGCAGGAGCGTTTTCAAAAACTATTTTTATAAGTTATGCCGGAGGCGAAAAGAAAATTATGGCTGCGGGAGAAGTGCTCGTCCCGGATACCGCCGTGCCTGTTAAATTAAATATTGAATCTAAATCATCAAGTTTATCAAATGGCGATGACAGCGATTCTTCTGCGGATGCATCCGCAGAAGCGGTTATGCCAGTATCTCATGTTTATCCGGTCTATATCGCGTATTTTTATACACCGGGTTGCGGAGATTGCGCCATGGCCAAGAAAATTATCAGAAATACAAGCAAAAACTTTCCAGATATTATAGTTAAGGAGTATGATACCCTTTTGCGCGACAACCGTGTTTTGCTCGAGGGTCTTGCTGATGTATATTGCCTTGCGGAAAATGATTCCATTGCTCCGCCTGTGGTTTTTATTTCCTGCTCTTCCGGAAAAAAGTATTTGCAGGGGAGAGACATCTCCGTTCCCGCGCTTGAGAAAATTGCAGTCAATTGCAACAAAGAAAATATAGTTTCTTACATCGCGCCCTGGGATATGATAACTGCGTCTGAAAGGATTTCCGCTTCGAAAAAAATAAAAAATCGGTTTGAAAATCTCAGGATAATGCCGATATTGTTTGCGGGATTGACAGACGGAATCAATCCCTGCGCATTCGGGGTTATCATATTCTTTATTACGTATGCCACGATGATTCTCAAAAAAACGCGCTACGAATTGCTTGGGATCGGTATAAATTTTGTAGCAGGTGTTTTTATAGCGTATTTTCTAATGGGTATCGGGATAGTGAAATTTGTTGAAATAATGAAGAATATTCATTCCATCGCAAAGATATTTTATTTCGTTATGGGAGTTGTGTTGCTCTCTTTGTCCGCAGTGAGTTTCATTGATTGGTATTCATTGCGAAAACACGCGTCAGGAAGACCCGCAAAAATGATTTTGAAACTACCCTCTTATTTTTTTGAAAAAATCTTTTCCGTTATAGAAAAATATCTCAAATTCAGATATTTTGTTATATTCAGTTTTTTAACGGGATTTGTTATTTCTCTTCTTGAATTTGTTTGTACTGGCCAGATTTATTTTCCGACAATTATGTATATTGCCGGGTATCCTGAACTTTTCAATAAAGCTGTTTTTTATCTTATAATATACTGTTTCGCTTTTGTTGTGCCGCTTATCGCTGTATTTATTTTTGTGTTTTTCGGGTTGAAATCCGAGAAATTAGAATCGCTTCTTAAACGGCATACAGCCACTGTAAAATGTTTTAACGGAATAATTTTTGCTGCGCTTGCATTTTTTATGTTTTTTTCTTTGAAATGAAAAATTCACAACTTTTTCACAATTTTTATTATAATATATGGTAGTGGAAGTTGAAAATCGGGTTTTATACAGTGCGCGAATATTTCACGCTCATGCATTTTTTCATCGCGTAGAACAAAACAGAGTAGAATGAAAGTCGCCATTTAATTTTTTAGACAATATAAATATTACTTGACATTTTTATTTATTTAAATTAAAATTATATACAAAGGGCAAATTTTGTGGGCGTCCTAACAATTTGGATGTATTTAGGAGGATTTCAAATGAAGAAAACATGCTGGTTGTCTTTAAGTTGTTGCAGTATCAGTGATATGCCATTGAAATTAATATTATCAATTGTGTATGTTGTTTCGATTATTACCATTTCGTTTGCTTCGACAAAAAAACCCGTAGGAACTCTTGACCTTGTTATTTCTACTGATGTAGCAGATGCTACCGGAATACCTATGGAAAAATTTACCAGAGAGACCAAGCCGACATATTTAACTAATGACGCTATACTTATTGATGTTGAAACTTCCGATATATTCAATCAGGAGCATTTGGACGGTGCTATAACAATTCCGGAATCCGAACTCGGGAATATGTTTATTGAGATTACGCGTCTTGCCCAAAGAGGAATGGTTCCTGTTGTAAGGGTGTATGCGCACAAGGATGTCCAAAAAGCCAGGGACTTTGCCAAACGGCTAAAATCTTTCGGTGTGCCTATGGTTTATTATCTTGATTTTACATTAGAAGATTGGAAAAAAAGGGGGAATCCAGTTGTTACGCGTGTCCCGCATTATGTGCCTGCGGAATCCGCCTCCGTCCAATCCGGGATTAAGGAGAAAGATATTATTCGTCCCGATGCTGAACCGCCTATCATAGGTATTGCAATGGATCCAAACGAAATTAAACCCGCCAATTATGTTACTCTCGGTAAAACTTTGAAGGTGTCTGAATTGATCAATCAAAAATTGCAGGTAAAAAATATTTACAAAGAGACGCGCATAGTACAAATCGGAATTTTTCCTCCTTCGGAGATTAATGTCCCTTTAAAGGAAGGATACACCGAAATTCCTAATTCTGTCTGGGTTCAGCCGGAACAACCCGAATTGGAAGTTACGGCCAATAGCGTACGCGATATAGAAATATATATCAAAATTCCCCGCGAGGAAAGCAATTTTAACCAAAAATATCAGGCAATGATAGAGGTAAAGACCAAAAAAATGCGAGAAGAAGAAACATTTGTCCTCGCATTGAATATACCGATATTTTTAACAACTGAAAAGATTGGCGAAGAGAATCCGAAACTACATATAGTAACAACAGGCGATACGGAAGTGGGAGATAATTATCTTGCTGACATAGAATTTTTCGGGACATTGCCGAAGTCATTTCAGACTTTGAAGGTGGAAAAATTTGCCCCGTCTTCCAAAGAAGGTAAGGCGTTAATCAAAAAATATGACATCGATTTTTTGCCGGCCTATATATTTAATAATAAAGTGGAAGAACTTTCCAATTTTAATGAATTATCCGAAGATAAAAAATTGATTAAATTAAGCGATTCTAATTATCTTTACGCTCCGGGCGCCCGGCCTGGGATTTACACAAAGCGCAAGAAGACGTATAACACCTTGGAAATAATAACCACAAGCAACAATCTAAATTATGTAAAGGTAATGAACAAACTTCTGCCGCTATACAAAGAAGGCAAGATCTCCAAAGATATAAAAATATCAGTTAATTTTATGGAACAGATGCTCAATGTCCCTCCTACATCCAGTATGGGTCAGCTGGCTGCCGCCGGTGGTGTTTTGCCGCCGGATCCGAATCAGCCGGAATTCGACGAGGCGAAGCGGCAGTTATATATACAGAAATATCATCCGGATAAATTTATGGATTATTTGTTGTTGCGGGGACAGAATATTTATACGACATACTGGGAAAATAATCTTTTAAGGGCCGGTTTGAATGATCAGGATATTAAAAAAATGAAAAATTTTTTATTTGAATCTTCTACGGATTCTGTAGTTAAAGACAATTACAAAATTGCCAATTCTCTGGGAATCAAAATGTCAGGTACCAGTACATCGGTATTCTTATTGCTGGATAACTGGGTTTTGATAAATGATCCTTCCCTTTTGGAAAAGTACGCGGCGTTTCGTAAAGCCGATTTGCAGGATTTAAAAGGGTGTTGCGGAAAAACAGCAGTAAGCAGACAATAAACAAAAAATTTATAAAACGGCATTATTGTAAGATTTAGGAGGCAGACATGAAAACAAAGAACATGTTGGCATTATGGAAGAAACGGCTTGTTGTCTACAATTATTTGAACTCTCGGAAATTAAGAAAACTGCGGTCTGCTGGCGATGGGATGGATATAAAGAAAGCTTTCCTTTTTGCCGGTTTGTATGCATATAGAATAATTGCCGTGTCCGTTATATTCATTATCGGTTTTACATCCAATGTGAAGGCCGGTCCTTCCATTACCGTGATAGGAGGAAATTGGGATCTCGGCAGTCAGATCGCCGGTAGCAAGTTCCAGACATCCGCTAATAAATGGTCTATACAGGGTTCTCCTGACGGCAAAGAGGATATACAGATTAAAGTTACTTCAACAGGTCAATGGGTTCCTGACCCAGCAGGCGTTGGAACATCAAAAAATCAATTTGCATTAAGGCGCGACGGTCCTGCCGGCCAGGTTATTACCAATTCGTATGCCACATTTGAAAAAGATTTCAAAAGAACCGATATGAAAAACTTCGGTTTGTGGTTTCAAACCCCTCCGATAGGAAGCGAAGGCGGCCCGCATACTCTGACTGTTACACTTACTGCCACTAACTGGCGGGACTGGTGCGGCGGATATAAATGGAGCAACAGATGCTGGTACAACGGCGGTCACTGGGGGCATCAAGGCCATTGTTCCTTCTGCGATGCCATTTGTCTTCACCGCGGCGGCTGCGATTGGGACGGTATAGTTGCGCATTATAACGATTGTAATACAGGCGGATGTACCCATTGCCATGTATGCCATCATATATGGGGCGGCAGACATTGCTATTTCCATTATTGGACACACTGCCATCAGGCGCTTGCGTATTGCCATTATCATGGGTATTGTATGAATCATCATCGTTCAGGCGGGCATGATCACTGCGATTGGCATAGTAACCATGCCAATCACTGGTCAATAAGATTTTGTGCGTGTAAAGAATAAGAGAGATTTTTTCTGTTCTCGCAGATGGATAAATTCAGGCGTGTGATTTTCCTGCCGCTTTTTCGCATATGGCTCAATAGAAGCCGGTAAATATTGCCTTAATAGTCGGTGTTTTTCTTTTTTATGTTACGTTTTATGATTGAAAAATCCGTCGGCTATAGAATTTTTGTGTTCAACCTCAGTTGTACATATAAAAAGTTAAAAACCGGCAGTGCGCAAAAAAAAGATTTATAAAAGTTTATTTCTATATAAAATTATGAAATCTTGCAGTGAATCCCGATATATGTCGGGATTTCGTATTTTTGAATTTTGGAAAGAATATCAAAAAGTGGTTCATTTGTAATGATATATTATGAAAATCGCATTGGGAATTGAGGGTTCAAGAACGACTGAAGATATAGAAAAACTTGTCCGCGCCGGCGCAGACGAATTTTTTTGTGGAATACTTACGGATGATTGGGCCAAAACGTACGGCTATGCGCTTTCTATTAATAAAAGATTTGATCCGGGTACGCAGTTCGCGACTTTTGAAAATCTGAAAAAAATAACGGATAAAATCCATTCTCTTGGGAAAAAGATATTTATTACTTTTAACGCGCATGATTACACAAATGATCAATTGCCTTTACTCCGGCAGTGTTTGGAATGCACCAGCGAATTGAAACCAGACGCGGTTATAGTAACCGACATGGCATTGCTTGTATTGCTTAAAATATGGAATCTCGGTTTAAAAATACATATAGGCGGGGATGCCGGATCGTATAATTACAGATCCGTTTCATTTTTTAAAAAACTCGGTGTTAATAGAATAAAGTTTCCAAGAGATATGACAACAGACGAGATGGCAAAAGTGATAGAAAAATCAAAAGACCTTGGTATGGAATATGAAGCGTTTATTATGGACCAAAGATGTCCTTTTAGCGGCGTAGGATGCAGAAGCAGTCATGCTTTTGGACCTCGCGATTTTTGCTATCAGTCATGGCGCAAGATTCTTATTTCTCGCTTGCCGTCGCACACGTCTGTTTACAGCAGCTCTATTGCGGACGAGGGTAACATTCCGAAAATTTCCGTTGCCGCCGCTCGCGCTTGGAATGAAAACTCTGCTTTATACAAGATGTGGACCGCGGGCGGGTCGTTTGCTATGTCAAAACCGAGAGATAATATCTTGAGGGAATGCGGGTTGTGCGCTATACCCAAATTAAAGAGTATAGGAGTTGATTCCCTGAAAGTTGTTGCCAGAGGCAAATCTCTTCCAGGAAAGCTTATGCAGCTTGAACTTATCAAAAGGGTTATTGATAACGAAAACGCCGATTCTGGATATTGCATGCGTTTGCGAGATAATTTTTCTATTTGTAAACTTGGATATAATTGTTACTATCCTGAGACAAGGGGCATTTTAGAAAAAGAAAATTAATGATTGGTGCGGTTAATGCTTGCATAGATATTGTGTTTGTCGGATTATTTTGAAGCCGTTGGGACTGTCTGCGAAATCGGAAGATTAATATGAAATTAATGGTGGGTATTGAAGATTTTACATCGGAAAGCGATATTGAAGAACTGGTCCGCGCCGGTACCGATGAATTTTTTACTGGTATTATACCTAAGGAATGGGCTGGTATTTACGGGTATCAGGTGTCATTGAACCGGCGGGAGTGGAGTCCGAATCAATTTCATTCGTTTGAAAAACTTCGGGTTATTGCCGATACAATCCATTCGCTTGGCAAAAAGATAGCCGTAGCTTTCAATGCTCCGGATTATTACGCGGGTCAACTGCCGTATATTAAAAAGTATTTCCACAAACTTAAAGAATTAAGAATAGACGCTTTAATAATAGCGGACTTATCGCTTCTGTTTATGTTGAAAGAGTGGGAGCTGGAATTTGACATTTATATGAGCGGCACCGCTGGGGCATACAATTCCCGCGCTGTGAAACATTATGCGCATTTAGGCGTTAAACGTATTTTATTCCCGAGAGATATGACGCTTGACGAAATGAAGAATGTCATAGAGAACACATCGCATTCCGGAATTGAATACGAAGCGTTTATGATGGGAGAACGATGCCCTTTTACGGAATCATACTGCCGAACCACCCACGGGTTTGCTTCCATTTTATTTTGTCATCATCTGTGGGGAAAATCTCCATACTTGAGGTTGCAGTTTGGATTCTATAAAATATACGAAAAAGAAGGGAACAAGAATATTGTTGATTATATCAGCCGTCCGTCAATAGATCTGATAAAAAAATGGAATTATAATTCTGCTCAGTACAAGGGGTGGGCAAGCGGCGGGCTGGCTATGACTTTAAATTTTTTCGATATGGCCGTAGAGGAATGCGGATTGTGTGCAATACCGGTGTTGGCGGCCATAGGTGTACATTCTCTGAAAATAGTCGGCAGAAGTCGTCCGGTGAAAACTAAACTTGTTCGCGTAAGACTTGTTAAAAATATACTTGACAATATTAAACTCGGTTCTGCGTACGCAAAGGAATTGAGGAACAATCCGGATTTGTGCGCATTGGGTTACAAATGTTATTACCCCGAGGCGAGAAACAGGTGAGAATGAAATGGAAATAACCGTAGGGATAGACGAAAAGACCTCGCAAAAAGATTTGGATATGTTATTGTGTGCTGGCGCCACGGAATTTTATTGCGGTATTATGCCGTTTGAATGGGCTAATAAATATGCAGTTCAGGTCTCAACAAATAGACTTGCCGGAGAAAAGTATCAATTTGCTTCTTTCAATAGTTTAACGGCAATAGTTGAAAAAATTCATTCCGCGGGTAAAAAGGTTTATGTCTCTTTTGACGCTCTTTATTATACCAAAGATCAGTTGCCTTATTTCCCCAAATATTTAAATATACTTAAGAAACTGGAAATTGACGGATTGCTTGTTTCCGATGTTTCATTGTTATTATTTTTACGGGAAGAACATTTTAAGTTTAAAATTATAATGAATGGCAATGCGGGAATTTATAATTCCCGCTCTTTGAAGTATTTCCGGAAATTCGGAGTTTCAAGGATTATTTTTCCCATGGATATGACTGTTTCGGAGATAGAAAAGATAATTGTTTTAACATCGGATCCGGGATTGGAATACCAGGCGTATATATCCGCAGAAAGATGTTTGTTCAGCGCTGCATATTGCCATGTCTCTCACGGATTCGGCAAATTATCGGATTTTTGCAGGTTTTTATGGAATAAAGAAATATTTGTCAGAATCCCGGTAGAAAATTATCAGGGCATTATTTCGAAAAAAGAAATTACCGATATCGTTAAACTTATTCCCAAACCCGATATAAAACTTTTAAAAACGATGAAAAATAATGCAGGTCAGTATAATTTATTTGCAGGCAGTGGGATAGAGAATATTATAGGATTGAAAGAATCTTTGCGTTCAACTTGCGGATTATGCGCGATTTCAATGCTGGAAAAGATCGGTGTTACAGCTCTCAAGGTTGTAAGCAGGGTCTAAAATTATTGCGATTGGAACACATAAAAGATATTTTAGACATGCAGGAAAATGGGAATAATGCCGCACACTGTATAAAAATGAAAGCGCTGCCGGAATTATGCCGGCTTGGGTATTTATGTTATTATCCTGATGCGAGGAGGGATACTGATTTATGACAGAATTGGCTATTCATATACCAAGTAGAGCGACAATAGACGCTCTTGATTATCTGGATGCTAAATTTCCGGAATTGGATCTTGGTTCTGAGGGAGAGCAGTTTAGTTATTGTCCGGAATTATGGGTCAAGCGATTGTTTTCAAATATTAAGGATTTGGGATCTATTACGAGAGTATATTTCGGGAACGAGTTTTGCCAGAGGCTGATTCCGTCATTGGAAGAATTAAAAGAAGCCAGAAAAATCATTTCAGAAAAAAAACTTGCGTTTACCCTGGTTACTCCGTATGTTACAGATTCCGGCTTGGAAAAGATAGAACCGCTTTTGGTATATCTCTCCGGCTTAAAAGAAACAGGTATGGAAGTAGTGATAAACGACCCTGGAGTTCTTGATATGGTGCTGGAATATAAAAACCTGATTCCTGTGATGGGCCGGTTAAAGGATCCAATGAAAAGAATGGCGCGTTTTGTACATCAATTGCCGCAACTTTCTCCTTCTCAAAAAGATGCCCTGTCTTCTACAAATATTAGCATAGAGGCATATCAGAAATATCTGCTGGATCTGGGAGTGGAGCGCGTTGAGTATGATCTTGTGCCTCAGGGTATAAGCATAAATTTCAATACTTTGCCATTTAGGGCAAGTTTTTATTATCCGTGGACGTATATTACGACCGGAAGAATTTGCGAAATGGGGTCGTTGCACCAGAAAGATGAAGACAAATTTACCTTATATAATCCTTGCGGTAAGGAATGCCAAAAATATTATGCCTCATGGCTGACAGAATGGCCGGGTTCCAGCAACAAGATATTTGCTTTTGGCAATACAATTTTTATGCTTTGCGAAGCTCCGCCTGATGTACTGAAACGGTATATAACACAAGGATTTGATAGAATAATATATCAACCGGTTATACCTATGTAAGAACCTGACGGTTAAAATTTAAGAATAATCGAAAAATTATCTATTGCGATAGCCGTCATTATTTTCTTGTTTAATAACTGTTATTAACTTTTATGATACGTATAGAAATTACCGATTATTGTAATAGGCGTTGTGAATACTGTTTTTTTAACGACAGGCTGAGCGCTAAAAGTGCGGAAATGAGTATTGCGGATTTTAAAACCGTTCTTGATTATTGCGCCGCCGAAAATATAAATTTTGTTTTTATTCAAGGCGGCGAACCTACAGCGCACAGCAATTTCCGTGAAATTATTCGTTTATTAAACAACAGGGAATTTAAGTACACTCTGTTTACAAACGGCGTTTTTGATACCTCTCTGATAAAAGAACTACTGCCCGCACAAGATAATGAAGTTCTCTTGAATTATAATAGGCCGGATACTTACAGTTCTCCCGGCGACTGGGATTTAGTCAATAGAAATATCGAAGAAATAATTTCTAAAGGCATAAATTTTAAACTTGGATATACGATGTACGAAAGCAATCCGGATTATACCTTTTTCCTGAATGCCATAGAAAAATACGGCTTAAGAAAAATTCGGTGGGATTTGGCGCGTCCGTCACGCAGTTTCACAAATAGATTTTTTGATTTTAAGGAATTTTTTGAAATGAAAAAAACGCTTGCCGAATTTCTTAAAGAAATAATTAACAGAGGTTGTTACTGCGAGTGGGATTGTCCGTTGCCTGCTTGTATGTTTTTATCTGAGGATTTTGATTTTGTAAATTATAAGATTGATTTAACCTGTCATTCCAATTGCGGCGCAATGATTAATATAGGCGCCGGTCTGCGCATATCCGGTTGCCCGGCGGGAATGGATTTCAGAGATATATATCTTAAGGATTTTCAATCATTATCTCAAGCGCAACTTTTTTTGAATGCGGAATTCGATTCAATAAGAAATAAAGTTTGGTTGTCGGATGATTGTATAGATTGTGTTTACAGATATGCAGGGGAATGTCAGGGCGGTTGTATAGGGCATAAACGAATGCGCGAGGATAAGATTATAGATAAAACGGATCTTAAAAAATTTTTGGAGACATCACCGTCTGTCGCGGGATATCCGCAAAATAACAAAATGCCAATCAAGATTGATGAAAATATTTTAAACAAGGCCGTGACAAAATATAGTTCCATGTTGGAAAAAGACATGAAAAATCCATTTTTGCTTTTTAGTCTGGGTCGTTGCTATGAATATCTTGAATTGTATGATAATGCGATACTGTGTTATGAAAAAATCAAGCGTACCCATCATAGTTATCTTATTGCAGGATATAGATTGGATTTGGTTTATCAGTTAAAAGCGATTCAAACAAATAAAAAAAATATTCGCGCGTGGAAAAGGTTGCGGGATATTTGTGCCAATATTTTTGAGAATCCGGAAATCTTCAAAAATTACGTCAGACAATATTCTTTTGATGGAATGTTCGGCGCGGGCGACCGGCAGTATGTCATTAATGCCGACAGGGATAAAAAATAAATATGGTAGTGAGAATCGAGCTTACTAATTATTGTAACCGTCATTGTCCTTACTGTTTTTTTAACGATCAACTGACTATGAGTCCTCAGGAAATGTCTCTTGAAGAAGTTCACCGTATTCTTGATTATTGCCGGAAAGATGGGCTGAATTTTGTATTTTTGCAGGGCGGAGAACCCACTTTGCATTCTAAATTCAAGGAGATATTGAATTTACTCAAGACCCGTAATATTTCTTACGGCTTGTTCACAAACGGTATATTCGATACCGGATTGCTGGATTATTTTGACACGGCAGCTACCAGCGATATAGTGCTGAATTACAATCATCCGTCAACATATTCCCGCGAATCCGATTGGGAGTTGGTAAATAGAAATATAGATGAAATTGTGCGGCGCGGATTGTCTTTTAAAATCGGTTACACTTTGTATGAAAAAAAGCCGGATTATCAATTTGTTCTTGATATACTGCAAAAACACGGCTTGAATAAATTGCGTTGGGACCTTGCCCGTCCCTCCGGCAAATATACTAATAAATATTTTTCCCTAGAAGAATTTTTCGAGATGACGCCCATTGTGGCAACTTTTATGAAAGGTGTTGAAAAATATGCCGGTTTACAGCGAACGGATTGTCCAATCCCGGTTTGTATGTGGTTTGCTGAACAACTTGATTTTGTTAATTCCAAGGTCAATCTTTCCCCCCCGTGCGGGAATGGATTAAATATAGGGCCTGGTTTGGTAGTGAGAACTTGTCCGGCAAGCATAGAAATAAAGGATGTTCGTCTTACGGATTTTCAGACACTCGCGCAGGCGACTGATTTTATTACAACCTGCGAGAATCGATTTCGTTGGGGCCTGTGGTTGTTGGATGACTGCAAGAATTGTATTTATCGTGTTACTAAGGAATGTCAGGGCGGGTGTCTGGGCCATAAGAAAGCTGGTTCAGCGTTTTCAATAGGTCGCAAAGAACTTGAAGAATATCTTTGTGCAGTTCCATCCTTTATGGAAAAAAGCGAAGATATAATACCTGACTATACGAAACAAGCAGATGATATTCAGTCCATATTACGGCATTACATTGGTTTATACGAGGGAGGGAAAAGGTCTGTTTTCTTGACCTACAGCATAGGACGGTGTTATGAAGCGTTGTCTGATTATGATGAAGCTATTCGATGGTATTGCCGGGTGTTAGATAGGGAACGGGGACATATAGTAACCAAGAATCGGATTGATCTATTGTATCATATTAAAGCCGTTAAATGCAATCCAGAGAATAAACAGGTATGGAATCGGCTGCTTCAGGCTTTGATCAAACTTGAAAATTTATCCTCTGCGAAAGAAATAATAAAAAAATTTGATATAAAAAATATACAAATAAATTAGGAACTAATTATGTTGAAGAAATGTCCAAAAATTTATACCTACGATCAGGATAAGGCATTGAATCCTGAAGATACCGTAAGAATAGCTTTTTTAAGGCTTGCCAGATACAATAAAAAACTGATAAAAAGGTTTTATAGCAATAATAATTATTTTGGCATACCGCAATATATGACAGAAAGCATTCCTGAACTCCGGCACAAATATTATCCGAGTTCGACGAATGGCAAAGGCGCGACTGAATCTCAGGCGCGCGCAAGTTGTATAATGGAATTCGTCGAAAGATACAGCAGCGGCAAATATGCGGGATGGATAAAAAAACGGTATTGCGATATGTCTAATGATGAAGTCCTGCCGCTTGAAAGTGTGGCAGTCAGTCTGGATTACCGTGAAGAAGATCTGCGGGAGATAATAGATGAAATGAAATGCCTGCCTATGGATTGGGCAAAAGGCGAAAACCTATTCACAAAGCGAAGCGTTTATTTGCCGGGAATATTGTTTGAAACCTGCAGTACCGGTCAGGCTGCCGGAAATACTTTGGAAGAGGCTGTGCTGCAGGGATTATGTGAATGCGTGGAGCGACATTCCGGCGCGCAGGTGCAATGGACAGATACCGAATACCCCACGATTAAAAAGGATACTATAGACAGCTCGGTGATAAATGAATTGTTAAAAAAAATAGAAAGCCGTAACGTTGACGTAATCATTAAAGATTTCAGCGATATTATGAAGATTCCGACAATAGGAGTTTTACTGATAGACATGCGGAACAAAAGTAATATCGGCTGCAGTATCGGTGTTTGCCCGGATAAAGAAAAAGCGCTTATAAGGGCGTTGACTGAATCCGTACAGAGCCCGGCTGGATATAGCGACAGAATGTTGAAAAATCGAACAGGATCATATTATTACGATAAATATGAACAAGCGGAACATTTGATAAAAGGAGAGTCGAAGAGTTTTCAGCGGGTAATAGACATAAGAGATAATGATATTAACGAAGAAATTTGCCGGATAGTCAACATATTGGGCGATGCTGGGCATGAAGCGATGTATGTTGATATGACGGACAGCGTGCTTCAAATACCGGTGGTGTGGGTATATGTCAGGAATGCTTTTTTATCTTTCAGATCTCATCCTTTGCCATTCTGGATAGGGAAAATATATTCCGGGTTGAAAAAAGACGACGCCGCATGCCGCCATTTTCTCAGAGTACGAACGGTGCGGAATAATCATTCGATGGATACTCTGGATTATTTTCATATAGCCATATGCTATCAAAACAAGAAGCAATACTCCGCCGCGATAGATTATTTCGAGAAATCCATGGATTCTGATTTACGGGATACAGAGCGCGCCGTAGGATATTTTCAAATTGCAGTTTGTAACATATCTCTTGGGAAATATGAAGTAGCATTGAATACGCTTGAAAAAGCTCTTGAACTGGATAGAACCAACGGCGATGTTTTGCTCCAGATGGGCAATTGTTACAGATTGCTAAGAAGGTATGAAATTGCCGTAAAATATTATAAATCCGCGTTCGATCCGGATATAAAACTTCTCGAAAAATGGGAGCCGCATTTTTATATGGGTATGTGTCTGGCGAATCTCGGAGATTATACGGGAGCGGAGCGTTCTTTACGCTCTTCCATTGAGTATGACCCTAAAAAATGGGTTGTTTATAATTTTTTAGGTCGGGTTTATGCTGAAAAAAAAGAATATGACAATGCCATTGCTGCTCTCGAAAAAGCTATACAAATAAATCCGTCCGCCGCCTTGAATTATAATACTATGGGTGTATTAATGAGAGATAAAAAAGATTATACCAATGCCATAGCAATGTTCATCAAAGCAATAGAGTTGAATCCCATGGAATGGAGCAATTATACATTGCTCGGAAATACATATAGACAAATAGGTGACTATGAATCCGCGGTTAAGACATATGAAACTGTTTCGCGGATTGTTACCGACCCGGAAGTCGCGCGCATAGTGAAACAAAATCTGGACGATTTAAGATCTCGCATGGGTAAAATATTATGAGAACAATAGCTCATTTGTTTTCTGGCGGCACAGATTCCGCGTATGCTGCTGTTTTAATGGCAAAAACTTACGATAAAATTCATTTATTAACATATAATCGGCATGGCTTCAGAAATGTGGAAAACTCCAAAAATTATGCGGAAAAATTAATGAATATTTATGGGAAAGAAAGGATTTCTCATTTCATAATAAATATAGATAATGAATTTAAAACTTTAAGCTATGGGAACTATTTGCCCAATCTTACGAGATACGGGTTTTTTAACCTTATGGTGTGCGGATTGTGTAAACTTGCCATGCATTGGCGAACTATAATTTATTGTCTGGATAACGGGATAAAATATGTTTCCGACGGCTCCGGAAGGGAAATGTTGCCGGATCAATCGCAAAACGATTCGGTGATAAAAGAAATGCGCGCGTTTTATAAAGATTTCGGGATACAATACTTTACCCCGATTTTTGATATTAATCCCGAAGAAAGAGAACAAACGCTGTATGATATGGGAATAAGTAAAACTCTTCGCATGAAATGGAGCGAAAAGACTTGGGATTTGCAGCCGTTTTGTTTTCAAGAATATCTGAATTTGCTTTTTATTCAATATAGTTGTGATGAAAGATATTACAAAATATTCATAAAACACCCGAAATTTTTAAAATACCGTGATAAGATGCTTTCTTTTCACAGCAGCAAACGTGAGGAAATCAGAGGATTAATTAAAGAATATATATCCGGAATTAAAGAGTTAAAACATCTTTTGTAATCCTCTTTATAGAATATTCGAAAAGGATTAAAATATGAAAGAAATAGCACATTTGTATTCCGGAGGCACGGATTCCACATATGCGGCAATTTTGATGCTCAAAATTTACGATAAAGTGCGACTGCTTACATATGACCGGCTTGGTTTTAAAAATGTTCACCTTTCAAAACGATATGTGGCGAAATTGCAAAAGATATTTGGATATGACAGAGTGACGCATACTATAATGAACATAGATTCGGAATATAAAATCCTAAGCAGAGTCGACAATTATACGGAGTTTTTCAAATACGGTTTTTTTAATCTTATGACTTGCGGATTATGCAAACTTGCCATGCATTGGCGAACTATAATTTACTGCCTGGATAACGGCATAAAATATGTTTCCGACGGTTCCGGAAAAGAGATGTACGTGGATCCATCCCAGCATTCAGCTGTTATCCCGGAAATGCGGAAGTTGTATAAAAGATTCGGGATTCAGTACCTTTCGCCATCCTTTGACACCTCCCCTGAAGAAAGGGAAGGCGTTCTGTTTAAAATGGGCATAAGCGAACGGCAGGTAATTAAATGGACTGACGCGACATGGGAATTACAACCTATATGCTCGCAGGAATATTTGCACCTTTTGCATGTCCAGTATAAATGCAAAAAACGAATATTTCAATTACGCGACCTTCAGCCGGATTATTTGAAGTATGAAAAAAGGATGCTGGATTTTCATAAACACAAACGTGAAAAGTTAGTGTGGCTTATAGAAAGGTATATTGCCGCGAATAAGATTGTTACTTCTTAAATTTCAAGGAGGGGCTAATGCGGAATGTCAAAAAATATTTTCAAAGGGCAGCGCTGTTTATTATTCTCAGCGCCGCTCTTCTTATGCCTTGGCGCATGAGATGTTGGTTCTCCGAGAAATTATTTTTGTTTAATAAAAAACATAAGGGTAAACTGGACAGTTTATTATTTGATTGAAGGATAAAAAAATATTTTATCGCCAGTTGATTCCAATATGAACGCACCTAAAAATAGCAGAAAAAACATTCTTGATTTAGATATGAGATTGCGTGTGGCGTACAATCACGACCGCGGTATGATTGAACAGCTCGGCGACTATAAACAATATGTCCAATCAGTTTATATTGTTCCCAACTTTAATGTTTTTCCGAATTCTGGAGCTGTATTATTAAAAAAAATAAATTGGGATAGATACGATGAGGAAGCCGGATGGGTGATAAGAGAATTAAAGAAGAGCGAAATAAAGACATATTTGTTGTTGAATGCGACAAATTTTGATCCTGATATAGTGAGAGGATACGAGATAAGCGAGTTGAGGAAGTATCTAAGAAAGATGGTGAAGGAGTACGGGTTGGAGAAGGCGGTTATATTCAGCATACCATTGGCGCAGCGAATAAAGGAAGATCTGCCTGAGCTCGGTCTTGAGGTATCCACAAATGCGGGAGTCGACTCTCTTGAGAAGGCGCGGTATTGGCAGGATGCCGTGGATATAGAGGGTATATGTGTTCACCAGCGTTTGAACAAAAGGATAGAGATACTTAAACAGATAAAAACATATACCGGGTTGAAACTTTCCGCGATTGTCAACAGTTTTTGTCTTGTGGAATGTCCGAATGAAATTTCGCATAACAATTTTTGTTCATATAAAGGGCATTCTTCGCCTGCGTATGATTGTGGCTCGGTAATTATTGAAAAACTGTGCCCGCCAATCTGGAGCATTATAAAGGTATAATAGACATCGTCAAACTGGAGGGAAGATCCGCGGATACCAAGGTGTTGATGCGCGAGGTTAAGCATTTTTCCGAAAATTTGGAGTCTTATAACTATTGTTTGCCGGATGAGCAGCTGGTTTCTTCTTATCCGTTTTATCATCCGTATAATGTCAATGAGGAACCAGCCGAGGTTTTTGAAAAGGTTAATTTATGCGATAGGAATTGTATTGATTGCAATTTTTGCCGAAAGATGTGGGAATCCTTTTATAAACCTGGTGAGCATATAGATTATTATTTGAATGGCTGTATGTATTTTCGCAAGAAACAATATGGATTGGCATTGGATTGCTTTGAAAAGTATACATCGTTGCACGGGCAGATAGACGAGTTGTTATTGTTTCGAAAGGCGGTCTGTTATAAGGAACTTGGCGAGTTTGTTCGAGCAATGGAATTGTTGAAACGATTAAGTTCGGGCAGATATTTACTTATTCCTGATGTCAGGATAAATCTTGGGCAGTGTTATCTTGCTATGGGTGAATATGCAGAAGCAGTGAAGGAGCTGGAAACTGCGCAAACGCAAGAAGGAAGCAGTGTTAATATTCTGGTGCATCTTGGCATAGGGTATGAGGGGCTGGGGAAGTTCGAAGAAGGATTA